>DATEKE010000089.1:0-3158 GCA_035277605.1 Terriglobales bacterium
AAAGCCTGTGATGACTTCGTCGAAGATCAAAAGCGAGGTGTTTGCGGTCGTGATTTCGCGCAGCTTCTGAAGATAGCCTTGTCGCGGAGGTACGCAACCCATGTTGCCGACGACTGGTTCAACGATCACGGCCGCGATCTGACCCGAGTATCGTGCGAAAGACTGTTCCACTGCTTCAATTGAGTTGAACGGCAGAGCAAGCGTGAACCGGGCCTGTTCTTCGAGCACACCTGCGGATCCTGGAATGCCAAGAGTGGCGACACCAGAACCGGCTTTCACCAGGAGCGAATCTGCATGTCCGTGATAGCAGCCTTCGAACTTCACGATGTACTTGCGGCCGGTAAATGCGCGTGCCAGGCGAATCGCCGACATCGTCGCTTCCGTCCCGGAGCTGACGAAACGCATCATCTCGATTGAGGGGAACGCTTCGCGCACCAACTCACCCAGTTCGCTCTCGGCAGCCGTGGAAGCGCCGAAGCTGGTGCCGTCCTCCGCCGCACGCTTTACTGCCGCGACCACCTCAGGATCGGCATGGCCGAGAATCATCGGACCCCAGGACCCGACATAATCGATGTACTCGTTGCCATCCGCATCCCACATGCGGCTGCCCTTAGCGCGAACAATGATCGGCGGTTCACCGCCGACAGCACGGAACGCGCGGACCGGCGAGTTTACGCCGCCGGGAAAAAGCTTCTGAGCGCGTTGATTCAAGTTCTTCGACTTCTCAATAGATCGAGGCATTCAAACAGCAGTATAGGGCTCAGATTGAGTTCGTCTGCCTGTTAACATCGAGATAGTCTGCTTGGCTTGTAGCCTCGGCGGTCCATTTTCGATTGCAAAAGAGCAGCCGACAAGAACGACAAGGTACAGTTTTGAATTCTTCCATTCGCAATATCGCCATCATCGCGCACGTTGATCACGGCAAGACCACGCTGGTCGACGCCATGCTTCGCCAGAGCGGCGCGTTCCGCTCGAACGAAGTCGTAGCCGAGCGCGTCATGGACTCGAACGAACTCGAGCGCGAGCGCGGCATCACTATTCTGGCCAAGAACACCGCGATCTTTTACCACGACGTGAAGATCAACATCGTTGATACCCCGGGCCACAGTGACTTCGGCGGTGAGGTTGAGCGCGCTCTGAAGATGGTCGACGGCGTGATGCTTCTGGTCGATGCCAGCGAAGGGCCGCTTCCGCAAACGCGTTATGTGCTCAGCAAAGCATTGGAAGCCGGACTTCCACCCGTGCTGGTGATCAACAAAATCGATCGTCCAGATGCTCGAGCGCAGGAAGTGCTAAATGAGGTCTATGACCTCTTTATAGATCTCGACGCCAAGGAAGACCAGCTCGGATTTCCAGTTCTTTACACGAATGCCAAAGTGGGAACGGCCTCGACAAGCGCCGATGCGGCTGGCCGCGATCTGCAGCCGTTATTCGACGCCATCCTCGCACATATTCCGGCTCCAAAAGGCGATGCGAATGGCCCGCTGCAAATTCAGGTAGCGAACCTCGATTACAGCGACTATCTCGGACGGCTCGCGATTGCGCGTGTGTTCAATGGCACGCTCAAGAACGGGGAAGAAGTCGGGATTGCGAAACGCGACGGCACGATTCAGCCGGTGAAGATCACAAAGTTGTTCTCATTCAGCGGACTTAAGCGCGTTGATAGCGACAAGACCGAACTGGGCGACATCGTTGCCGTCGCCGGTGTGACCGGCATTACCATCGGCGAAACCATTACGGGAATTGAATCTCCTGCGCCCCTGCCGCCAATCGTGATCGACGAGCCTACGATTGCGATGCAATTCACCGTCAACACTTCTCCATTCGCCGGTCGGGAAGGGCAGTACGTCACTTCGCGGAATCTGCGTGAGCGTCTCGAAAAGGAACTGCTCACCAACGTGAGCCTCAAGGTCGAAGAGACTGCCAACACCGACAGCTTCAAGGTAATGGGCCGCGGCGAGTTGCAGCTATCGATCCTGATAGAGACCATGCGCCGCGAAGGATACGAGCTCATGGTCGGCAAACCGGAGATCGTCACGCGCAGAATCGATGGCAAGCTGATGGAACCCGTCGAACACCTGACTATCGACATCCCTGAAAACTTCGTCGGAGTGGTTATCGAGAAGCTGGGCCCACGAAAAGGCGAGATGACCAAGATGCACAATCACGGTTACGGACGCGTTCGTCTCGAATTTCGCGTGCCAAGCCGTGGTCTGATCGGCCTGCGGAGCGAACTGCTCACCGACACCCGGGGTACGATCGTCATGAATGCGCTATTCGATGGCTACATGGAATATCAGGGCGAGATCCCGCAGCGAATAACAGGCGCGTTGGTCGCTGATCGTCCCGGAGTTGCGACCGCTTACTCTCTCTACAACCTGCAGGAGCGAGGCGAACTGTTCGTCGGACCAGGTACAGACGTTTATGAAGGCATGATCATCGGCGAGAATGCGCGCGATGTCGATCTCGACGTGAATGTCGTACGCGAGAAGAAGCTGACTAACATGCGCGCATCGACCGCCGATGAAGCGATTCGGCTCGTCCCTTTCAAAGCCCTGAATCTCGAGCAGGCAATCGAATTCATCTCTGACGACGAGTTCGTTGAGGTCACGCCAAAGACATTGCGTCTTCGTAAGAAAATTCTTCAGGCAAATCGCAGACCCAAACGCGGTGCGCAACTGGTAGGTGCGGAAAAAGGCTAGCTCTCGGGAGCCCGGCGGTCAGCCGAAATCTACTGCGTATCGATCCGAATGTTCAGTGTGATGTTGTTTCGGTTATCGAATGAGCTGATGGTCTTCGTCGAACTCTTCTGTCCGCGATAATCGGCGTAAATCTCGTAGTCGACATTCTGCGACAGCCCGTGAAAGCGATAGCCGCCGTCCTTTTCGGTGATGAAGCTCTTGATGGTGAGTGTCTTCGTGTTCTTGAGGTAAACGATCGCTTCGGACAGAGGCGCATCGGATTTGGTGAGTACCTGGCCGGTGACGTTCCGTCCCTGATCGCCATTCTTGTCGGCCACTCCATACGATTGCGCCACACCGGTGCATACCAGAGCTGCGAACACCAGAGTCGCCGCCAACATGAATTTGGGCTTCATACACCACCTCAAGGGGAGAGTCTCACTCCTATTCTATGCAGACCTGCTTGGGCAATGAAAG
>DATEKE010000090.1:0-44173 GCA_035277605.1 Terriglobales bacterium
TTGCCGCTTTCGAGCAGGTCTGAGATGGTCAGCAGCGCGCTTACTTCTGCCAGACCGGGAAGCGCGGTTTCCAGAAATGACTCGATTTCCTTTCGGGACAGGAAAGTTCCCTGTTCCATTAGTTCTGTGATGGCATCGCGATAGTCGTCGAGGAACTCCTGGAACCTAGCACCCGCATCAACTTGCCAGACTGAGAGCTTCCCTCGAGAACCTGTGCGGATCGCTTGTAGTCCAGTCTTGAGCTTTAGGTTGAGCACATCCGCCAGGGAGTGAGCTGGGTCGGTGGAGATCAGCACTACGCTTCTTCCGGGCTTCGAGCCGGAATGGAGGGCATAGGCCGTGCTGACCGTGGTCTTGCCGACCCCGCCTTTGCCGAGAAAGAAAGTCAGTTTGGGCTGGCGTTTCGGCATACCGAGGAGCGAACACGAAGGTCACGAAGGCACGGAGAAGGTCACGGAGTCCGGCCTTGGTAATCCTACATAAAGGCCAGTGGTAACGCTCTTGTCGTGAGACTGCCGGTGTTCTCGTTGCATCGAGAGCCTCGAAAATGCGACACTATGTCAGTCTCAAGCGCTTGAAAACGCCAGCAACCTGGCGACTTTTGGGCGACTGGGACATCGAATAGATGTCGGCTTCAACATCCCCGTAGGTCGGGCGCGAACCAGCGTAGTGGACCTACTGGAGCCGGCGGATTGCTTTCAACATCCCCGTTTCGAGCAGCCGGACCGAGTGAAAGCCGGGCGGTTGTGTCGAGACTGAAGGCGGAAAATAGACGTGACGACGGCAACTGCACAGGCTTCCTGTTCGCTTGAGAACTATCTAGTCCTTCCCGATTACACGATGGATGAGCGCATTGCCGCTGCCCGGGGGGAGCTGGGACGCGATTGCGTGATCTTGGGCCATCATTATCAGCGAGATGAAGTGATCCGCTTCGCCGACTATACGGGCGATTCCTACAAGCTTTCCAAGCTTTCCGCGCAGGCGGATGGGCGATTCATCGTCTTCTGTGGCGTGCATTTCATGGCGGAAAGCGCCGATATTTTGGCTCGTCGCGAGCAGCAGGTGATCCTGCCCGATCTGAACGCCGGCTGCTCGATGGCCGACATGGCCGAAATCGGCCAGGTGGAAGACTGTTGGGAGCAGCTGGAGCGTCTTGGAGCCCTCGAAAACGGGCTTACTCCGCTCACATACATGAACTCCACCGCCGCCATCAAAGCCTTTGTCGGCGAGCGCGGCGGGCTGGTTTGCACGTCGTCGAATGCCGGAAATGCCTTTCGCTGGGCCTACAAAAAAGCTCCCAAAGTTCTGTTCTTACCTGACCAGCACCTGGGCCGCAACACGGCTTATGCGATGGGAATTCCGCTTTCGGAGATGGTGGTTTGGGACCCCTACATGCTGAGTGGCGGCGTGACTCCGGAGCGACTGCAATCCGCCAAAGTGATTCTCTGGAAAGGGCACTGCTCGGTTCACCAGCGTTTCTTGCCGGAGCACGTAGACAACGTTCGTGCAAGATATCCGGGAATTCAGGTGATCGTCCATCCAGAATGCAGGTGGGAAGTCTGCCAGAAAGCCGACCAACTGGGCTCGACCGAGCGGCTGATCAAAATCATCGAAGAAGCCCCGAGCGGCACGATGTTCGCCGTTGGAACCGAAATTCACCTCGTCAACCGTATGGGTAAGCGCTTTTCTGAGCAGGGCAAGAAAGTCATCACCCTCGACGATTCCGGCTGCCTGTGCACGACGATGTTCCGCATCTCTCCACAGCACTTGGCCTGGGCTCTCGAAAATCTTGTCGAAGGCAACGTGGTCAATCGCATTCGTGTTGCAGAAGACGTAAAGTACTGGGCCAAGGTCGCGCTGGATCGAATGTTGGAGATAGGAACGTAGAGGCTCTCTTCAGCGTCGGTACAGGTCTCGCGAAATCAATCGGCAGCTTCGCAATCAATTAAAATAGTTCCTGACACCATGGCACAAAAGAACTTCACGCTCCAGGAAGCGCAAGTGCTGCTTCCTGTGCTCAAATCGCTGCTGAAGCAGGCAATTGATGGCAAGAAGCTGATCGAAACTATCGACGCCGAATTCCAGGAGCTTGCGCAGCGCATATTCCTTTCGGGCGGTTTGCTGGTCGAAATCGGCAAGGCTGCCTTGCGCCGAGCCGAACGCGAAAAAACCGCTCAGAGAATCAAGGACGCAATCGCCGAAATCGACGCCACAGGCGTTCAGGTAAAAGACCTCGACATGGGCCTCCTCGATTTCCCATGCGTCGTCGATGGGAAGACAATTCTGCTCTGCTGGAAGATGGGCGAAGAAAAAATCACGCACTGGCACGACCTCGAAGAAGGCTACGCCGGCCGGAAGCTCATCGATGAGACCATCACGAAAATCAAAAAGAAGCCTAACTAGATTGGTCCGCGCCGGTTCGAGATTGATGGAACCGGGCGCTACAATTCTCTTAGTCCCAATTTCCTAATCCAGGGTCTTGACCATTCGGTGAAAATTAGTTTTCCCAAGTCCTCCATAAATCTCGTAATTTTCTGCGTATCTGCAGCTCTGTTCTTCTCTGCTTGCGGCCATGGACCCGGCAAGCAGGAAGAAGAGCTCTATGTCACCGCGGCACCGCAGGCTGCGCTTCGCGACCGCGTAGCTCCTGTGTATTCCAAAACGGGAACCGTCAAGAACGGTGACAAAGTGGTTGTTCTCGAGCACGGCAAGCGCTGGGAGCGTGTGCGAAACGAAAAAGGCGAAGAAGGATGGCTGCAGGATCGATATCTGGTGGGAGAAGACGTCTTTCGTGGATTTCAGCAGCTTAATCGCGACCACCAGAACGATCCTGTGCAGGCCCACGGGATATTGCGCAGCGATTTCCGTCTACACCTCACTCCAGGACGCGATACCGACCGCCTGTTTTTACTGAAAGAAGGGGAGAAGATTGATCTGCTGCAGCGTGCAGCGGTTTCGCGTGCCGCGAGCTCTGCACCTCCGCCTCCGGTCCTGCAAGCGTCGGCAGCCGCGACAGCGGAAAAGTCCGAAGAAAAGCAGGACGCGAGCGATGCGGCAAAGGAAGACGAGACAGAATATAAGGGCCAAGAGCAGCCAACGGCGCCTGCTCAAGCCAAGGCAGCGCCTGCGCCAAAAAAGCCGTCCAAAACTAAGCCGCACGCCGCTGCCGAAACTCGGCCCGTAGTGCCAGCGGTCCCGATGGAAGATTGGTGGCTGGTGCGCACGGCCCAGGGGCACACCGGGTGGATATTGGCACGCATGATCGACATCGATGTGCCGCTCGATATCGCGCAGTATGCGGAAGGCCAACGCATTATCTCTTTCTTCCCACTCACTACCGTGCACGATCCAGAATTAAACAAGGACGAGTCCTACTATCTTGTCCTGCTCACCGAACCCAAAGACGGCATGTCCTTCGACTTTAACCAGGTACGCGTCTTCAGCTGGAATGTGAAAAAACATCGCTACGAAACGGCATACCGCGACCGCAACATCTTCGGCCTGTTGCCGGTTTCGGTGGGGCAAGAGCAGTTCGAAAATCTAGGAACTGAGCCGACGTTCACCATTCACGTGCGCGACGAAAACGGCAACACCGCCGTGCAGAAATACCGTCTGGAAGGCGTGATGGTGAAGCGAGTTCTCGCGCCGGGCGAGACTCCGGTGAAAGCTGCTCCTGCTAATCCCGAATCCAGGGGCAAAGCGAAGCGATCAGCAAAGTAGCTGTCTCGGGTCTCCACTTTCCCTGCTCCACTTTCAAAGCTGCGTCAAAGTGCGCCGGGACGACGGCTGATCCTCCTGCCCCCTCAGGCGGGCATCAGGTTGTTCCATTCCCGAATCCAAGCAAGCCATGGCAGAAAAGGTGAAGCAGCTTGGGTTGAAGCGGGACTATGGGAAGTACCTCTACTTTCTCGACAAAGATGGCAACGTGTGTCAGAAGCCGAAGTCGGGTGAGGGCAAGACTGAGATTCTCGTCGAGCATGCAGTCGATCGCGATAATCAGTTTTTATATTTCATCGACAAAGAGGGCGACGTCTCTCGCTCGCCGCGTGTATCTCGGGGCAAGAACAAAGCTGCTTAGCGCGGTACCATTCCAGAGTGAGCACAGCCGACACTTGGAAGCTTCTTGTCTTCCGCGATGGACGGAGTGTCCGCAACGGCCCAGAGCTGCTGCGAAGCCTGATTGAGCAGATCGAATGTGTCCTGTCGCTCTCCGACTTCCATTCGCAGACTGCGCGTGATGAGCTGATCGACGCACTGCTGCGTGCCGGTGAGCTCGAATGCGCTCTGGCAGATCACGATGCCGCCAGCACGGAAGCCAGAGCGGTCGCCGAAGCTGCCGACCGGCTTGCGGCGGCGCTGATTACAGAATCGCCTCCGCAAATCTCGCCTTACCTTGCGGATGTCTTGGATCGGTTGCGAGTTCCACAGTCACTCACCCTATCTACTCCCGAAGGGTTTTGTTATTACGCGCTTCATCCGCTCGATTACGCCGATTTGCTCAGCGAAAACGCGATATGTGCACAATCCGCCGCGGTGGTTGGCATTCGCTCGATTGGCGCCACGCTATCTGCAGTAGTGCGCTCATGGTTTTCGGTCAGGGGAATCAGCGCGGAGCGCATCAGCGTGCGACCTGTGGGACATCCGTTCGATCGCCATCTTCCAATCGCCGAGCACGAGCGGAAATGGATTGCAGCACAGAATGGGCAGCAAGCGCATTTTTTCGTTGTTGATGAAGGCCCTGGACTGAGCGGCTCGTCCTTTCTTTCGGTTGCGGAAGCTTTGGTCGAAGAAGGTGTGCCTCCCGAACGCATCGTTCTCATGCCAAGCTCCACGCCAAACCTCGACAAGCTGTTTGCTCCCAACGCGGCTCAGCGTTGGAGCCGGTTTCGAACGATTCCGCTCAAACCTACTCGCTATGTTCCATCAGAAGCAGGCGAATATATCGGAGGAGGCGGATGGCGAAATCGCATCTTCGACTCAGAGTCGGATTGGCCAGGAGTGTGGCCATGGACGGAACGCCAGAAGTATCTTTCCCGTAATGGCGCCTTGGTTTTCCGCTTTGACGGACACGGCTGCTACGGTAAGGCAGTGCGTAAACGCTCGGAAATCCTGGCGAACGAAAGATGGGGACCGCAAATCAACTCTGCAGGAGATGGCTTCAGTGCCTCCCAGTGGCTGATCGGAGCCCGTCCCAAATCCGTGAGTCACGAGATCCTCAGTCAGCTCGCTCGTTATTGTGCCTTTCGGTGCGCGCTCGTAACCTCGCCGGTATTTCCCCAAATGGAACTAGAGCAGATGACGCAAATCAACTTAGAGCGCGCGCTCGGAGTATCTCGTCAAATCAAGTTGCCTGTGGAACGACCAGTAATCTCCGACGCGCGTATGATGCCCCACGAGTGGATTCTTCTGAACGATGGGCGCCTGCAAAAGCTCGATGCCGCCGATCATGGGGATAATCACTTTTTCCCCGGCCCGACCGATATCGCCTGGGACCTCGCCGGAGCCATGGTGGAATGGAAGCTGGATTCAGAAGCTGCAGACGTTTTGATGAACGAATACCGCCGTGTCACCGACGATGCCGTGAACAAGCGCATTTCCAATTACCTGATTGCGTATTCCTGTTTCAGGATGGCCTTTACGCAGAGCGCTGCAAATTCCACCACGGAGTTGAACGAGAAATCTCGGCTTCAGCGGGATGCCGACGCGTACCGAGGTGCGGCGCTGCGTTTTGTAGAGAAATTCGCTTCCTGCGCCGGTACCGGAGCTTGTACGTAAGCCGAGTCTGAGTGCCCCTCTACGCGGCAGCCGCAGCGCTTCGGCGCGCCTGCGCCAGGCGCAGTCCGATCCAGCAGCTCACCGGCCATGCGATCAGCCAGGATAACCAATACCAATGCGGCCATCCCTTGTTCCAATTCGGAATTGTGGCGACAACTCCCATGGTCTCGCCAATGATGAAGAACCACAGCACATGCTTAGCGGCGTTTTTTGAAGCGAATCGAGCGCAGAGCCAGGCGCAAAAAATCGAGATCACAACGAAGAAGGATGTACTCGCGACGAGAGCGCCATTCGAGGGCACATGGCCTCTGACGAAGTCGCCTGGAAATAGATGAGATAGTAGTGGGTCAGTACACAGCACGAGAACCACCGAGAGCACATAAGCACCCAGGACGACAACGACCGATTTGAGCATTGATCCTCCTGTGAAGTTTGCAATAGATACATCAGTGGCGGGTAATAAGCAACAGCAATGAAGAATGTGGAGGTCTACACCTGTGAAGCTATAATCCCATCATGCCTCCGAAGACCGCGGCCTCTGAATTCCTCGAGTTCTCTCGCTGGAAGCTGCTCGAGCAATACTGGCCGCGATTACGGACGTGTGTAGAGTCGCTGACGGACGAGCAAGTGTGGTGGCGTCCCAATGAGGCCAGCAACAGCATCGGCAATTTGCTTCTGCATTTGAACGGAAACGTCACGCAGTGGCTGATCGCGCCGTTTGCGCATCGCGAAGACAAGCGCGACCGCCCCGCCGAATTCGCCGAGCGGCAGCATGTTCCCACAACGGAGCTCCTCGAAAAGCTGACTTATACAATGCAAGAAGTCGAAAAGGTGCTGCCGCGCATCTCCGAGTCAGAGTTGGTTCAGACATACCAAATTCAGGGCTACACAGTGAGCGGTCTGCATGCTGTGTATCAGGTGATCGAACACTTTGGCCTGCACTATGGACAGATCACCTACATTACCAAGATGCTCCGCGGGGAAGACTTAGGTTTTTACCGTGAGCTACAAGCAACCGGGCGAGCGAGCGCTTAATTGCGTGCACCGCAGTTACGCGGAACTTTCTAAGCCTCAATTTCTTCCAGCTCTATTGATTCATTGATGCGCTGCGACGATTTCGACCGCAGCATAATTCCATTGGTCGGTTGTCGGAGAGCTATCGTGAATGTCTACTAGTGCATTTGCAATTGATGGCGCCGTTGTGGACTGCACCCAGTAAGTATCTCCGGTCGAAGTATCTACTCGCTGATGTACGAGGACCTGGCCGCTCACCGGTGTGCGCGCAACGGGTTTATCCCAATCGTTGCCGACCGCGAAGACCCAGTCGCCCGCAATCACTCCAGGCAGGAAGATATCCGGCGCACCAGACGGCGCTCCGGATCTTCCGACGACGCTCGTGCCTGCAGCGTTCGTAAAAGCGATCACGGTCAAGGAGCCGTGGTAATTCCCACCTGAGCCCAGTTGTGCCATGACCGTGACAGACGACAATGTTCCATCGGCACGGGAAGCCCAAATCTCCGATGTACCCGACTGCGTGTTGCTTCGCTCGAGCAGCGTCCACACCAGCCCGGCTCCGCTTATAGTTGCAGTTTGTGGCGAGCCCGAAGGCCCGTCATACCCAACGAAAGCGATCAGCAGATCCGATGGTGCAGCCGTCGAGAAGGCCGGGGTTGTCATCACGCCTGCTCCGTCCACGGAGACAGTGAGCTCTTTCCCAATAACAAGCGCAGGGTGGCTGTTGTCCACCGTGACCGTCGCGGGAACGGAAGTGCTCGAATTGCCGAGGACGTCGATAACCGTCGCTGTAATCGAATGCTGTCCGTCTTTAACTGTAGTGCTGTCCCAGGACATCATGTAAGGCGCAGACGTCACTGGGCTGCCGACTGGAGCACCATCGACGAAGAAGGAAACGTTCGCAATCGGCTGACCGCTGGCCGCTGTCGCGTACAAGGTTACCGTTGAGGTCAAAATCGAACCCTTAGCGGGGCTTGTGACCTGGACCGATGGTCCTGAACCGCCGCCGCCATTCGCTACCGTGACTAAGACGACAGAAGAGGTGCCCGTCACTCCCGTGGAGTCTGTCGTCTGAGCAGCAAGCCAGTGAGTGCCGTTCTGCACAGTGGTCGTATCCCAGGCTAAGGTGTACGGAGCCGCAGGAACTGTATTTCCGAACGGTACTCCATCCACGAGGAATTGAACTCCACTGGTCGCCGCAGGATTTGCAGCGAGCTGCACTACCCGCGAAATGGTGGCATTATTTGCCGGCGAAGTAATGTTGACGACCGGCGGGTTATTCAATATTGGCGTCACTGTCTTGAGAACCTGCACCGTGTTGCCGGTAATTGTGAGTTCGATGTCCGTTTCATTGTTGGTCTTATCACTTTCCGCGAAGAAGTTATTCGGATCGACGATCGCTCGTAACCAATAAGTTCCGTCGGGAACTCCATTGAGGGAAATCGATTGTCCAGGATCTGTCTGGTCATACTCGTCCACGGCGCCAATATTCAGGCCACGGAGCGACAGCGGATCACTGCAGGAGCCGAGGTTGCCGATCGCTCCAGCATTCGGGAGACTTGGATCATAGATGAAGGAATCGTCGATGCAGAAAGAGGTCTTTCCACTGGTTGCCACCGGCGCACCAATGCCGCCGTCGGGAGTAACGGCATACAAGCCGTAAACGGTAAACGGGAAGTGGAAGTGACCGTGGTCTGAATCAAATACGAATACGCCTGCTATTGGCACCTGCTGCTGCAGCGTCCATTTGCCTCCGCTGAACGAATAAATGTATTGCGTGCCCTGATAGTTCCCCGAAGCGGCGTTGAAAACAGGTTGGATAACCAACGGACCACTGCCGCCGTTGAAGGTGTCGTGAGTGTACTGAAATACGCGGCTACTGCCGGTTCCAACAACTGAGATTTTGTTGGCCGGCAAAATATCGCTTAGGTCCGGATAATTGAGCGGCGGGCCTTGCTGAGCCTGAGCTGTGAAATTGATGTTTGGCACATCTGAGCCGCTCACCGTGACGATTAGCGAAGGTGGATTGAAGGTAAATCCGGTTTTACTTGGAGTTACTGTGTAAGTGTTATTGCCCAGCCCGGGGAAGCTGTAATTCCCAGAACCATCAGCCGTCGTGGTCTGGCTCGGCGAGCCGCTCAGCGTGAGCAGCGTACCTGCGCCGTCAGATGCAGGGGACACGGTTCCTGAAATCGTAAACGTGGCGATCGCCGTGGCAGTAAAGCTTGCTGTTCCGTTTCCGTTGTTGATCGTAAGGCTCTGAGATGAAGGCGCAAACGTATAGCCGTTCTTGCTGGGAGTAATCGTGTAACTTCCGTTCTGTACGCCGGAAATGTTGTACGTTCCAGAGACGCCGGCCGTCGCCGTCAGATGAACAGTCGAGCCATCATTTGCTGTGCCGTCCAGTGCGACTAACGTTCCCATTCCCGAAGCGGCAGGTGAGATCGATCCGGAAACCGACCAGGTCTGCGAACTCGCGCTGAAAGGAGCAGCCGTAGCGTTGCCGCCATTCACCGTTACTGTTTGCGATGCAGGACTGAATACGATTCCTGCCTTGCTCGGCGCAACCGAATAGGTCCCGTTAACAACGCCGGTGAAGCTGTAATTTCCACTCGAGTCGACGGTAGCGGTGGAGACAGTTGATCCATTCTGGGAAAGAGTGACTGCGGCTCCGGATCCCAGGCTTGCCGGAGATATCGTTCCCGACACAACTTGCGGCGCAGCAGTGAATGGAGACACCGTTGCCGGAGCGCCGTTTACAGTTACTGGCTGTGTCGCAGGCGAGAAGAATACGCCCGCTTTCGAGGGAACCACGGTGTAACTTCCGCTGGATATGTTGCCAAAGCTGTAGTTGCCGCTCGAATCTATCGTTGTACTGCTGACGGTCGTCCCGCCCTGAGCGAGCGCGACATTCGCGCCCGTGGCCGTACTTGCCGGAGTGGCAGAGCCATTGACAACGAACGTTCCTCCCACTGTGGGCACGGGCAGGATTTCCACAATCGCCAGGTTGTAACGGTCGTTTGTCGGTGCCGTGTCATTAACGAGTGCGGAGCTGTTCGCCGCCAGCGGCGCCGTGATTCGTTGTACCCAATAGCAATCTCCGACCGTCGCTGGGTATTGATGAACCATCGTCTGATTGGCGGGAGCTGTGCGTAGCGTGTTTGTGTCCCAATCGTTGCCGACGCCGAACACCAGCGAACCGTCGCGCGTCGTTATAAGACTTGCAGCGGGAGCTCCCGAAGATGCGCTCGCACTATTGCTGTTTCCAATTGCTCCCGAGCCATTTACGCCGGATGGATCTATCCCGGTAAACGTGACGACGGTGATGGAAGCGGCCACACTTTGTGACAAGGTCGCCCGTACCGTTGCGTTAGAGAGTGTCGAAGGAGCGAGCGCACGCCACACTTCCGCCGTACCCAGCTGCAGGTTTGCCCGCCGAACTAATACCCATGTGATCCCCGCACCAGTCACGCCGGTCACCGTCATGCCCGATGACTTTGCATCGGTAGCAATGAAGGCAAGCAGGAGTTCACTTCCAGCGGAGGTCGAAAACGAGGGAGAAGTGATGCTTGTGCTCGCGCTGGAACGGTCGGTCGATTTGATCTGATCGATTCCAACGGCGGCTCCCGCAAAATTCGCGGCTAAGCAAATCAGGAGGCACAAGAAAATCCGTTTTAATCCCAGACACACGTACGAGTACTGCTCGCAGTAAAAAGGACGAAACATTGCTTCCTGCCAAAATTGAAATGTGTACTAAGCGGGGCCGAGGGACTTAGGTGCTAAAGCCTGAATGTTCCCGTAGCTTCAGCTGGTTCCCATCGCGGAACTGCGCAGCAACTGAGGAGTTCCGGTAGACGCGGGCGCGCGTGGTCGACGACACCGATGGGACAGGTGTTCAAAATCTTGCGCGCTGACAGCGTGTTACGTCAATTGAAGTTTTGTAAATCCTTGCCAGCAACCAGCGCCAATCCGCGCCACCGATCTGGCGCATCAACACAAGCGGAAACGCCTCGCGCAGGAGGTCTGCCAAGACCGGCTCATCGATTTCGGTCAATGGAATAGCCGTGCATCATGCAAATTATGATCGGTCATTCATCAAGAAGATCGCCGCGCGTCACATGCCGGATGTTGGGGAGTCAGCGTGCGAATTACCGAAATGCAGGTTCATCCGATTGCCATTGCGGATCCTCCGCTGCGCAGCTCTTATGGCTTGCATGCGCCGTACGCGCTGAGAACCATTTTGGAACTGAAGAGCGAAGATGGGATTGTAGGCATCAGCGAGACCCACGGTAGTGACGCGATCCTGCAGGCATTGGAGAAATTAAGCAACAGGATCGTGGGACAGGACGCATATCGCCTGGCGGGACTGTTGCTGCCGATGATCGACGCGAGCGGCACGACCGAGGACTCCGACCGCTCCCAAACTTATTACCTCCCCGGTGAAAATCCTGCTGACGAAGCTGCGAGACTCTACTCCGCGATTGAGATTGCCTGCCTTGATCTCATCGGCAAGTCCGTGGGCAAGCCCGTTTGCGACCTGCTCGGGGGACGCGCGCGAACCGAAGTTCCGTTTTCCGCGTATCCGTTCTACAAACACAAGGGCGGCGGTGGCGAGGGCGGGGATGCGCGCGAAGACGAATACGGCGAAGCGCTCACGCCCAAACAACTCGTAGTCCAGGTGAAGCAGATGTTCGCGAAGTATGGATTTCGCGAGATCAAGTTCAAAGCCGGCGTGCTCGATCCTTCAGAGGAGATCGAGACTGTCCGACAGCTTCGCGCAGAGTTCGGCCCGACAGTACCTATACGTCTCGATCCGAATTGTGCCTGGTCAGTCGAAACTTCTGTTGCAATCGGGATAGCCCTGCGAGAGGAGCTTGGCAATGGCGGCTATCTCGAAGATCCAACCGCCGGCATTCCCGGAATGGCACAGGTTCGCCGCAGGTTGCTCGAGGCCCGAGTAGAAACGCCGTTAGCGAGCAATGTTGCCGTGACTTCGTTCGATGACCTGCCAGAGACCATTCGAACCGATGCCGTTCAAGTTGTCCTCTGCGATCCGCACTACTGGGGCGGCATCCAGCAGGTGAAACATCTGGGAAAAATCTGCCGCACCTTTGGTTTGGGACTCTCCATGCATTCCAATTCACATCTCGGAGTGTCTCTCATGGCGATGGCGCACGCTGCCGCCGCGACCCCCCAGCTTACATATGCTTGCGATACGCACTACCCGTGGCAGTCAGAACAGGACGAGATTGTCGCCGGTGGCAGGATCCCAATCGTGAACGGTTGCGTGCGCATCCTTGAGAAGCCTGGATTGGGAATTGAACTGGACCGCGATCAGGTCGCGCGAGGCGCCGAGCGCTACCGCAAGCATCCATACCGAAAGCGCGATGACGAAGCCGAAATGCGCAAGCACGTGGACCCAAATTGGCGACGCGTTTTGCCTCGGTGGTAGCGGTTTGCGAGGGTTCCTTTGCTGCCGAGGAGATGGGTTCAGCAGCAGGCATGAACATTTGGGAGCAACTTAGGGGCTAAAGGGTTTTCCTTAATTTTGGTCCAGCAAACACTGGCGGAGTCTTCGAATTGGTATGAGATCCGCGAATTCGTTGACAAGCGGTTTCCAGCATCGCTACATTCGATTTGTAAGCCGTAATCTTTGTTCCCGGTCACTGCATGCGAATTCTTCTCGCGGAAGATGATGTATCGCTAGGCAAGTTTGTCCGCAAGGGCCTTGAAGCGGAACAGCATCAGGTGTATCTCTCCCACGTCGGCGACGAGGTCGATTTCCTGGTGAGCACTCAAGAATATGATTTACTCATACTGGACTTGAATTTGCCTCGCGTGGATGGAGTACAAATTCTGCGCAGGATGCGCAGTGCCGATAACAACACTCCCGTATTGATCCTCACCGCCAGGAGCGCAGTTGAGGATCGCGTGACCCTGCTCGACCTGGGTGCGGACGACTACCTGGTAAAGCCGTTTTCTTTCTCAGAGCTTTCTGCCCGCGTGCGCGCTCTTTTGCGTCGCCGCGCTAAGCCCATCGAGGGCAAGTTACGGATTGCCGATCTGGAACTCGATCGCGTGAATCGACGTGTCACTCGCGGAGGAAAAGAGATCGACCTGAGCCCGAAGGAATATGCGCTGCTCGAATATTTAATGAGCAATGCCGGGCGAAGGGTTACACGCACCATGATTCTGGAGCATGTGTGGCAGCATTCGTTCGATACCAGCACGAACGTCGTGGACGTCTATATCAATTATCTTCGGAAGAAAGTTGACGGCAATCTCGAGCCTAAACTCATTCGTACCGTACGCGGTGTCGGGTACGTTCTGAGCGATGGGATGGAATTTTCCTCCGACGCCGATGACTCCACGAAATCCACTCCCAGCGCGGCCTGTGAGTGATGATGACCGAGAGCCTGAATCGTGACACTTCGCTCCTTGAGGCTCCCGCGCTGCCCCCGGAGAGCCTGACCGAAAGCTTCTTCCACAAGCTGAGCCAGCCTATCGGAGCAATGTATGCGTCGCTCGAACTGGGGTTGATGAGCGACGATGCCACGCAATTGAAAACCGCGATTGAAGCCAGCCTCGCGCAATTGGAGCGGCTGCGCTGGTTATTTCAGATTGCACGCGAGTTCTTCGCTACCGATTTCTGCGCGCGTGTCCGCAACATCTCACTTCGTGGCTGCGTCGAGGCTGCGGTGAACGACTTGAGACCTTTAGCGGAAGCGGACGGTATAACTATCGATATTTCTGTGAAGCAAGATTCAGAGGTGCTGGCTGACCCGGTTTATTTGCGCGATGCAATCGAGAATCTGCTTAGCCGCTGTATCAGAAACAACGCGCAGACATCGGTGATCAATCTCATCGTCTTCGCCAGCGGCAACACAGCTCATATCGAACTCTCAGATCAAAGTCGCTACGATGCTCAATCGGCCGAGACTTTGTTCGAGCCCTTTCCCCCCGGAGTACAGATCGGACCCGGTGAATCCGGAAATCTCGGTCTCGCGTTAAGCCAAAGGATCATTCGCGCTTTCGGCGGCAACCTCGAATTGCGCGCCACTGCCCAAGCAACGAATTGTTTTGAAATCGTGCTGCCTCGGCAGAATCCCTAACTTCCAGACGTTTCCATTCTGGAATGAATGCAGCAAAACCGTTTATGTCTTGCGCATAAGTGGATCGCGGTTAGCTCCTGGTATCTAGCTGCATAAATTAGCCAATGATTTATAGCGCCAGCACTCAGCATTCAGCACTCGGCATTCAGCCAAACCCAATACCACTGACTGCTGATTGCTGATTGCTGAGTGCTAAAACGCTGTACGCGGACTTATGCAACTAGATACTAGCTCAGACCTGCTGCGCGATGATGGGCTTCGATCGCGTGATTAATTTGCAGCGCAACTTCCAGTGCGCGGCGGCCGTCGTGGAGCGAAACCACGGGCTTGCCACGCTTGCGCACTGCATCAAGAAATGACTCGATTTCGGCTCGCAATGGTTCGCGCGAATCCACCTTGGGTTTTTCCAGCGCGATGCCAGGCGCAGGACCTGCCGCCACTGCTGGAACTCTTCCACTCATCAGCTCTGCCGCAGCGCGCTCGTCGACGCGAATGCTGATCACATCTTGTCGCCCGTAATCGATGGAGATGTACTGATGTGGCTGGAAGAAGCGCAGCTTGCGAACCTTTTCAGTGCTGACTCGGCTGGCGGTGAAGTTCGCGACGCAGCCATTTTCAAATTCGATGCGTACGTTTGCAATATCAACCTTATTGCTGATTACGGCCAGTCCAACCGCGCGAATCTCCCGCACAGGCGAACTCACGAACGCCAGCACGATGTCCAGGTCGTGAATCATCAGGTCCATCACCACATCGACGTCGAGCGAGCGCGGAGTAAAGACGCTCAACCGGTGAACCTCGAAGAACATGGGATGGTTCACAATGGGAATCGCAGCAAGCACTGCCGGATTGAATCGCTCTAAGTGGCCCACTTGCGCAACTCGTTCTTGTTCCCGGGCCACTGCGATAAGCTCGTCAGCTTCCGCCAGACTCGCAGCGAGCGGCTTTTCGACGAGAACGTCGATACCGTTCCGCATGAGTTCGCTCGCGACCGTCAGGTGATGGACTGTCGGAACCGCTACTGAGGCGGCATCGATTTTGCCTCGTAGATCCGCGAGCGAAGGGAATGCCTGGGTCTTAAATTCCGCCCCTACCACTCCCGCTGCGGTCGGATTCGCATCGACAACTCCAACCAACTCGAGGTTCCCATCGCTGGATTGAAGCTGTCGATAAACGCGGGCATGGTTGCGTCCAAACGCGCCACAGCCAATTACAGCCACCCTAAGCTTCTTATCGGCAGATGTCATTCGAAGAACCGGAACCGCAGAATGTGCCAGACGGCTGCAATGCCATCGCGCCAGGTAATTTTCTTGCCTTCTTCGTACGTGCGGCCGTGATACCGAATTGGGACTTCGTATATTCGACACCCGAGACGCGCGACTTTGATGGTGAATTCAGGCTCGAATCCGAAGCGGTCGCTGCGAAATCGCAGCGCATCGAGGACCTCTCTCCGAAAAACTTTGTAGCCAACTTCCATGTCAGTGAGGTTCAGGTTACAGAGCATGTTGCAGAAGAAAGTCAGGGCCTGGTTGCTCAAGTAGTGCCAGAAGTAAAGCACGCGATGAGATCCGCCATGAAAGCGGTTTCCGAATACCACGTCGGCGAAGCCTTCCAGGATCGGCTCCAGCAGTTGCGGATAGTCGCGCGGATCGTATTCCAGGTCGGCATCCTGAATCAGGATCACATCTCCGGTTGCATGTTTGAATCCGGTACGGAGTGCCGCGCCTTTGCCTTGATTTATTTCGTGAAGCACCAGTTGGATGGGTACGCCAAAGGTTGACTGCATTCGCTGCGTTAATTCGGGCAAAAGTTCCCGTGTTCCATCGCGGGAACAATCATCGACAATCACGAGCTCGTGCTCAAGCGGAGTGGCTGCGGTCAGAACGCGTTCCAACGTGGTCGCGATCGTGTGCTTTTCATTGAACACCGGAAGCACGATCGATAGCCGGCGGAGTGGCCGATCTGCGTGGTTGACGAACTTGCGTGAGGGCACGATCTCCATTAACTCGCAGCTCTCCTATGCGACACGTGCATGCGTTTCGGTTGCGCTCTTCCGAGGTTCGGCGGCAAGAAATAGCCCAACGGCCAGAACGAGCATCTGCGGTTCGATGGGCGCGCGATACCGGGGATGAGGAAACGTCAGGTAATACACAAGAGGAACGGCCAACAGCAGCGATGCGAAGAGAAATGTTGCTGGATTGGCGCGTCGCCACATCACCCATAGCCCCCCGAACGCAAGAATCGACGAGAGTAGAAAGCCAAGATTGCGACTCTCAGACAGCGCCGCCACTCCGGTATCACGCGGCGTACCGTACCAGTAGAAGACCGCGCGCCGAACGCAGAGCGTCAAGAACTTTCCCGGATGGGTGCGAACAAACGTTAGAGCTGCGGCCTTCTTCATCTGGACGTAAGCAACTTCGCCCATCTGCTCGTAGTTTTGCAACTCCAAAACGTTACTGCTCGGATGCATCCAGGAACGCCACAAGCCGACGGCGTCCTCGGCATTGCCCATTCGGAACTCCGCCCAGAAATTTCCGCGTACCGGAATAAAATGATGAAACACACGGTAATTGCGAATGGTCCAGGGACTGATGATGGCAATGAAGATCATCCCGGCAATAGCCGCATGCACGAGCGGCTGCGCTCGATGCTCAGCCGATATCTGGCGAACCAGCAGCCACACTCCGGCCAAGGGTAACCAGAGGAGCAGAGAAGGATTCACCAGGGCGATCAGTCCCCAAAGCACGCCAAACAGCAGCCACTCGCTCCAGCGCGCAGCCGGAACGAATTCCCATTTCTGCACTGCCGTCCAGCGAATTCCCGCCATCTTCAGGCTCAGCAGGAACACACAGGCGAGCAGGAGAATCGCGAGACTCGTTTCCCATGCCCACTTGATCGCCCAATACCAGGCATAAGGAAAAAGCGCGGCCAGCCATCCTGCCCACCACGCCGCGCGCGGTCCGAACGTACGCCTGGCAATGTAAAAAACAGGGAAGATGGTCAATGACGAGAAAACGGAGTTGATGGAAAGAATAGCGATCGAGGATGTCGTGCTGTATACGCCGAATACTTTGAACACCCCGGCAAGAATATAAGGATAGATTGGCGCCAGCCACGCAGTGGGTCCAGTGCCGGCCACAAATGGCGAACTGAATCCGTGACCGGTCGCGATCGACTCCGCGATTCGTCCCGTTTCCCAGCCAAATCCGAAGCTGCCCTGCAGCCTGGAAATTCGGTACGTGTGGCCGATAAAGATGGCTGCTTCACGCGCCACGAGTCCCACCCAGAACATAAGCGCCGGACGATGAGACCAGGTCCTAACTGCGCGCCATTCAGGGCCTGGGATGTTGGCGTGTGTAACAGGCTCAGTGCTGTGAATTTTGCCGGCTCCGTGAACCGCCAGCATAGCATTGCGCGGTGCTCACCCTGGAGTGCCGGCGTAGAGATCATCACCGGGTTCACAAGGGCCAAGTGTCAGCGGAACCGCCGGATGTGCAGCACGTGCCGGTCAGAACGGTATAGGCCAAGCACGTACAACATCGCTTTTCCGTCGGTAGAAAAGATAGTTTGGCGAATCCTTAAGAGCGGAGACCCCTGCGGCACGCGCAATAAAGCTGCCGTCTTGGGATCGGCTACTGTAGCATCTACATCCTCGTCGGCGTAGGCGATTCTGGTCTCGAAATCTTTCTCGAGAAGGATGAACAGTGAGCCGCGTTCAAGTTGTGAACGAGTAATGCGGCCGTATGTCTCGGCGGAAAGGTAAGACGTCTCCAGAGCAAACGGCTCTCCTCCAGCTTCGCGCAGTCGTTCGATATAAAGAAGCCGTGTCGTCGCAGGAAGCGACAGGCGAGCCGAGACATCCTGCTCGCCTTGAATAGTGCTGAGGTGCAGCACGCGCGATTGCGCGGTCATGCTGCGTCCGGCCATCTGCTCAGTGAAGCTGGTCAGCTTATTGAATTCGATTTTCGGAGGAGCAACGTAGGTTCCCGACCCGCGATGGCGCTCGACCAGGCCCTCGCGCTGCAGTTCGGCGAGAGCGTGGCGCGCAGTCATCAGACTGACCCCGTGAACGCGGGCCAGTTCGCGTTCGGAATCGACCAGCTCGCCCGGCTTCAGCCTGCCGTCTTCGATCTTTTTGCGGATGGCGTTTTGGATCCGCCGGTACGCGGGAAGGGCGTTTCCATTAACGTCAGTGCTCCGCATCGACTTCAGCATACATCGTCCTGATTCGTTTCAGGCTTCGTGTGCCCCCCGAAAATACACGCCAGAGCAAGTCTAACGAGTGCGACGAATGGTGACCGTGTGCCGGTCGGAGCGGTAAAGACCAAGCACGTAGGTAATCGCTTTTCCCATATTGGAAAATATCACCTGGCGGATTCTCAGCAGCGGCGATCCGCGCGGCACGCTCAGGAGTTTGGCCAGTTGCGGATCGGCAACGGTGGCGTCGATGTTTTCATCGGAGTAAGCCAGCTCTGCTGCGAAGTCCTTTTGCAGGAGCAGAAACAGCGACTGGCGATCGAGCGGCGCACGCGCTAACGGCGCATACTGCTCGGCCGAGAAATAGCACATCTCCAGAGCAAACGGTTCTCCGGCAGCTTGTCGCAGGCGCTCAATCATTAACAAGGGAGTCATTGGAGATAATCCGAGCCGCGCAGCGATGTCCGGCTCGCTCTGAATGATTCGCGAAGACAGCACTTTGGACTGCGGCGATAGACTGCGAGTCGCCATCTGTTCGGTGAAGCTGGTCAAGCGGTTGAATTGAATCTTCGGCGGCGCAACAAACGTGCCCGAACCGCGCCGTCTCTCCACCAATCCTTCACGCTCGAGTTCGGCAAGCGCATGACGCGCCGTCATCAAGCTCACACGGTGCGCGCGGGCAACCTCGCGTTCCGAGTCGACTATGTCGCCGGGACGGAGCTGTCCATTCTCGATCCGCTGGCGGATGAGGCGATAAATTTGCCGGTATGCCGGCATCGAACTGTCCAGCTTTGGAACTCGGTTCATCGTTGCTTGTGCCATTTTTGAGGCAGCAGAGCGCTCTGCTGGTGCAATGCGTCCGCTATAGAGGAATTTAATAGCTGCTATAGGCGAATGCCAGAACTTTTCCTAAAATCTTGAATTTTTCTCTTGACAATGATCGTGAGTGCTATATAGCTTACTCGACTCATAGCGGGAAATCAATAAATTTCTCGCGCATCAGGAGGCTTTGTGAAACGCAGACTGCTATCCCTGCGGGGGCTCTCCCTTTTGGCTGTCTTCACTCTGGTCATCTCACAAGCAGCATTGGCGCAGCAGGTCACGGCAAACATTACCGGGACGGTGCTCGACCCAACCGGGGCTCCGATTATCGGTGCAACCGTCACCGCGTCCGACACAAACCGCGGGACGGTGTACACAGCTAAGACCAACGAGAGCGGTATCTACAACATTCAGCGAGTCCCAATCGGGACCTACGTGATCAAGGCTGAGTCCTCGGGTTTCGAATCGGCGCGACACTCCGCCGTTGCGCTCGATCTGGACCAGACCGCGCGCATCAATTTCGATTTGAAGATTGGCAGCGTAAAAGAAACCGTTGAAGTTAGTTCGGAAGCGCCTGTACTGCGCACCGACACCACCGAGGTGAGCACGGTGATCGATGCTCAAACCAACGACAATCTTCCGCTGGCAACGCGCAATCCCACGCAATTGACGCTGCTCGCTCCCGGATCGGTAACCGTCGATGCAGCGAGCTTCAATTTGGGATCGAATACCGCTGAAGGCGGCGGACGGCCATATATCAACGGCAATCGCGAACAGGCCGACAACTTTCTTTTAGACGGCGTCGATAACAACCAGACATCGGAAAACCGCCTTGGACTGACTCCCGCTCCCGACGCTATTCAGGAATTCAACTTGATCACGCAGAACGCGCCTGCAGAATACGGAAACTTCGATGGCGGAATCATCAACACCACTTTGAAGTCCGGTACCAACGCATTTCACGGCGATGTGTGGGAGTTCTTCCGCAACGATGCGCTGAACGCCAACAAGTGGGAGAATGGGCTGGATCCCGCAACCCACATCGGGACGCCGAAACTTCGTTGGAATATGTTTGGCGGAACGCTTGGCGGTCCCGTGCTGAAGAGTAAGCTCTTCTTCTTCGCGGATTACCAGGGCGGACGGCTTGATCACCCGCCGACCTCTTCTTGTAACGGCGGCGGAGGCACTTGTACAGTCTTGACCTCTGCGGAGCGTACTGGCGACTTTAGCGCGCTGCTTTCGCAGGGTGTCCAGCTGTTCAATCCATGTGCACCGGGAACCGGAGTTTCCGGAACACCATGCAGCCTGGTTGCACCTGCCGCCAGAGTTCCATTTGCGAACAACATCATTCCTTCCTCCATGCTGGATCCTGCATTCACCAAGCTGGTGACGTCCAGCCTTTATCCGTCGGCGACTCCTCTGCCAAATGGGTTTGGATCGGCCATCGATTCTTTCGGACAGGCCTTCAACTCTGATCAGGGCGACATCAAGCTGGACTACAACTTGTCTTCGAAAGACCGCTTCAATACGCGTTATTCCCAGGGCAAGCAGAACGATCCCAGCAACAACTCCATCCTTCTCTTCGGTGGAGTCGTCAACACCGCGAACCTGTACAACACTTCAACGAATTGGGAGCATATGATCTCGCCCTCGTTGGTAAATGAGGCCCGATTCGGAACGAACTACATCAAGTTTGCGAACAACAACTACACCTTCGACAAATCAGTCTCATCGCTTGCCGGAGGGCTAGGCATCAACGGCGTAAGTGCCGACGGTCTGCCGCTGTTCGGTTTTGGCGGTGGCAGCGTTACTAATTCGGCCTGCGGTGCGCTGAGCTGCATTGGCAACAACATGGCGCTCGAGAATTTCGCTTCAACAGTCATTCAGTTCAATGACAACGTCATCTACAGCCATGGCCGGCACGTATTCAAGACCGGCTTTCAGATGAACCGGTATCGGATCAACGTCTTCTATGCCGGCAATGGCGGTGAACTTGGACTGCTGCTCTACAACGGCCAATACAGCGGGCCTACGGGAGCGAACGTCACCGCGAGCCAGGTAATCGACGCGGCTGCCGCCGACTTTGCTCTCGGTTTGCCTTCCTTGGTTGGCCGCGGCGTAAGCGGTGGAGGTGGCGGAGCATGGCATCAGCAGGACTGGTTGTATGCCGGCTTCGTTCAGGATGATTGGCGCTTTACCGATCACCTTACCCTCAACCTGGGACTCCGTTACGAAGCGCGAACGCCGTGGACCGAAGTCAACAATCGCCAAGTCAATGTCAACATCATGACTGGCGCTCTCCAGTATCCAGGCAATACCACCGTGGTCGGCTCCGGCAGCAATGGCTTCAGCAGCGGACTGTACAAATCGACATACGGTCTCCCGGATTTTCAGCCGAGAATTGGATTCGCCTGGACTCCGTCCCGTTCTGGGAACAAGATGGTGGTTCGCGGCGCGTACACCATCTCTTCGTACCTGGAGGGAACGGGAACGAATCTGCGTTTGACGCAGAATCCTCCCAACACACCTCCCCAGACGCAAGCCATCAATGTGACCTCTGGAACGCCTTTTAACACGGAAGCCGGACCGAGCGCCGGCGCCGTGATTGGCGGCAATCCATTCCTGGGAGCGACCATGCTTGCCTGGAGTCCCACGGTACAACCTGCGATGGCTCAGCAATACAACCTCACCATCCAGCAGGAAGTTGCGAAAAATACCACGCTGCAGGTTGGCTACATCGGACAGCACGCGACTCACTTGATGGTCCCGGTGTGGCTCACGCAGAACCAACTCGTCAACGGGAAGGTGGTTTCCACACCGTATGTCGGCGGAGAAAATGCTCCGGGTGTAAACGGCTCAACAGCCGCTTCACCGACCTATGGTCCAAACGGATTCGGCGTAGTGAAAGATACCGCATCCATTGGCGCAATGAAGTACAACGCCCTGCAGGCTGTGCTGCAAAAACGCGAGAGTCACGGGTTGGAGACGCAAATCTCCTACACGTACTCGAAGTGCATGACGGATAACAGCGGCTACTTCGGAACCTGGAGCGGCACAACGCAAGCAACGCCTGCATCCCCATACTTCCAGAACCTCTACAACGAAAGAGCTGAATGGGCTCAGTGCTACTGGGACTCCAAGCACATCGTCAGCGCCTATGCGATTTATCAACTGCCCGTCGGACGCGGCAAGCAGCTCGGCAAAGATATGCCGGCTGCTGTGGATGCTGTGATCGGGAACTGGTCGGTCAATCCGATCGTCTCCTGGCATACCGGGTTCCCGCTCGCCCTATATGGAAGCGATACAACCGGAACCGGTTCTCCTGGAGCTCGACCCAACTGCAACGATGCGTTGTTGAGCTATCCAAAGACGACAGACAAGACCGGCCTCCTCTGGTTCAACCCCGGGTTCGTTACTCCTACAGCCCCTGGACAGTTCGGCAACTGTCCGGCTCAGGGTCCGGTGATTGGGCCTGGATACATCGATGCGGACATAAGCCTTCAGAAGAATTTTCCAATCGGCGAAGTGCGGCGGTTCCAATTCCGCGCCGATCTTCTGAATGCCTTCAACCATCCTAACTTTGCTCATCCCAACATGAGCACAGGAGTCATCAACGCAACTCAGGATGCGCGACAGATACAACTGGCTCTGAAGTTCTACTTCTGATCGCACGCAGAAGGGGAAAGGGGAATGGCAGGCGTAACCGCGTCTGCCATTTACTTTTTTCGAGCAGACGGGTCTGCTCGTCCGGCTTATGATTTCACTCATGTTTTCCAGGCTTGTCAGTAGCTCTTTACTGACGCTGATCCTTTCAGGCTTGTCCCTCGGGCAAAATACCGCACCACAGCCGAGCGCAGCCGCGGCTGCGAATCACGCCATCAGTCTTGCAACCAGCGGACACTGTGCTGACGCTATTTCCGAATTGAAACGAGCCTTGCGCCAGTCCATTGGAGTCGAGTTGAAGAAGAAGGCCGGCCTTGCGGGATTGCGTTGCGCGATGACTCATAATCAGCCATACGATGCCGCTGACTTCCTCCAAATTCTTAATCGCGATTTCCATGACGATCCTGAAGTTTTGTATCAGACGACGCACGCCTATTCTGATCTGGCGATCCGAGCCTCGCAGGATCTGTTGCGCGTCGCGCCCTCCTCATATCAGGTGCACGAACTCAATGCGGAGTCGCTGGAGACACAAGGGAAGTGGGACGAGGCCGCCGCGGAATATCGCAAGATCCTCGAAATGAATCCGACTCTTGCTGGCATTCACTACCGCCTTGGCCGGCTCTTGCTGTCGAAGCCCAATCCCGGGCCGGACGCTGTAGAAGAGGCAAAAAAGAACTTTGAGCGGGAGCTTAAGATCGATCCGCAGAATGCAGGGGCCGAATATGTGTTGGGTGAGCTCGCACGGCAATCGAATCAGTTCCCGGAAGCTGTTGACCACTTCTCCCGGGCAACGAAGCTCGACGCCAGCTTTGCCGAGGCTTATCTCGGGCTAGGATCATCTCTTATCGGCGAAAAGCGCTATGCAGATGCGCTGCAGCCATTGCAAACCGGCGTAAAGCTCCAGCCCGAAAACCCCGCCGGACACTATGATCTGGCAACAGCGTTGAGTCGCACCGGACATAAAGAAGAGGCAGAGCGTGAGTTCGCGATTCATCGCAAGATGCAGGTAGCAAATCCGGCGGCGACGCCGCAGTAACGGAACCGCCGGCGGTAGCCGGTGGGGCAGCCGCGTCTTTGCGGCTGCGCGCAGGGTCGCTTAATTCACGTTACCCGGAGCTGGCAATCCAACCACCTCCGGCCACCGGCTACTGCCGGCGGTTCTGATACGCATTGTGAGCAGACACATTCCAATCGGGTCGAACATCGTCTCTTACCTTACCCGCCGCGCTTTCCTCCAGAACCTCTGCAAGGCCACGGCGGCCTCGATGCTTTCCCGTTTTGGACTCGCTGCTCCACTGCCTAATCCATTCGAAGAAGTTCCGTCGTCGGCAAGCGGCATTACCTGGGTCCACAGCAGCGGAGCATCGCCGCATAAATACCTGCCTGAGACCACCGGTGCCGGGTGTGCGTTTCTCGACTACGACAACGATGGATGGATGGACATTTATCTGGTCAACAGCGGCAAGTGCGATCTTTTCGATCCCAAGCCGCCTCTGCGCAACGCGCTCTATCGCAACAATCATGATGGAACATTCACTGACGTTACCGAAAAAGCAGGAGTCGGTGCAGGAGGATTCGGACAAGGCGTATCCGTCGGCGATTACGATGGCGACGGTTTTCCCGACCTGTACGTGACCCAATACGGCCGCAACGTCCTTTATCACAACAACGGTGATGGCACGTTCACCGACGTCACCGAAAAAGCCGGAGTCGCTGCGCCGGGCTGGTCGTCGAGCGCCGTGTGGTTCGACTACGACAACGACGGTCGTCTCGACCTGTTTGTCTGCCGGTTTGTTGACTACAGCAAGGAAAAAGACCAATTCTGCGGGCAAGTCGAGAAGCAAGAGCGCCACTATTGTATTCCCCGGATTTACAAGCCCATGGCAAGCTGGCTCTTTCACAATAACGGTGACGGCACGTTCACTGATGTCAGCAAAAGTTCAGGAATCGCGGCCCACCTTGGCAAAGCCTGGGGCGTGGTGGCGGCGGATGTTAATAACGACGGACGCATGGACCTCTTTGTTGCCAACGACACGGCACCCAACTTCCTGTTTGTGAATCGCGGTAACGGCAAATTTGAAGAGATCGGAGAACCGGCAGGCATTGCCTACAGCGCTGCAGGTCGGCCCAGATCGGGAATGGGAGTGGATGCCGCGGATTACAACCAGGACGGCAACGTAGACCTGTTCGTCGCCAACATCGATAACGAAATGTATGCGCTGTACAAGAACAACGGCGACGAAACCTTCGATGACCAGGCTCTGCCTACCGGAATCGGCAACGCCACGCGATTGATGAGTGGTTGGGGACTGAAGTTCTTCGACTACGACAACGACGGAAATCTCGATCTGTTTCTTTCCAACGGCGAGCCGGACGATCTAATCAACATCCTCGACGCGCGTGTTTCGTACCGCGAGCCGCTCATGCTATTTCAGAACACTGGTACGGGATTCAAGAACGTGAGCGCTGAGTCGGGGCCGGTGTTTGCGAAACAGTTCTCGGCGCGAGGTCTGGCCGTCGGCGATTTCAATAACGATGGCGCGGTCGACGTACTCATATCCTGCAACAATGGCGCTCCGCTGCTGCTGCGCAACAACGTCGGCACACAGAACCACTGGATAGGGCTGAAGTTAGTCGGCAAAAAGTCGAATCCCGATGCAATCGGCGCGCACGTGACTTACCAGGCCGGCGATCTGAAGCGTAGCCATATGAAAGTAGGAGGCGGAAGTTATCTTTCTTCGCACGATCCGCGTATCGTGCTCGGGCTAGGCAAGAGGACGAAGATCGATTGGCTTGAAGTGAAATGGCCGCTGCCCAGTGGTGCAATCGAGCGCTTCACAAATTTGCCCATTGATCGATACATCACCGTCATTGAAGGCGCAGGCAAATGGCAGTGACGAACGGGATATTCTTGCTTCGCAAATTTCATCCAGAGTAGGATATTTCTGCTTCAAATCGGCCCATCTGTTGTGAGGTAACACGAAAAATGCGTTTCCGGCCGTTCGTTGTTTCGCTTCTTTCCTTCGTCTTTGTTCTTGGCGCTTCCGCTCAGCAAGCCCAACCGCAACTCTCTTGGGCCCCGGTTCCCTTCGACGCGAATGAACCGTCAACTTCCGGACTGAAAGTACTTACCAATCCGCAGGAGCGGTCGGCGGCGCTGCAATTGCTCGATCGCGCTCGGCAAAACTATACGTTCTATGGCCCGCACACTCCGGCGTTCACGATGAAGCTCAGCTTTACCTCGAACGGGCCGTTGCAGTACGAGGGCCAGGGCACCATGCAGGAGACCTGGATGGGCTACGGCGCTGATCGTTGGAGCGCCAGGATCGGCTCGGCGGAGACGCTGCGCGTCGCCTTTGCCCGCCGTATGTGGAGCGATAACCCTGCCGCTCCCGTTCCAATGCGCGTCCAAATGGCGCGTTCGACCTTGCTGTGGCCGGTAGTTAATCCGCGTCCGCGAGTGATGCTGCGGGCGGGTGCGGCAACGATTCAAGGAAAGGCCGCGATGTGCATTCTGACCTCCGAGTCTATGCCCCTCGTCGATCAACCGCGGCATTGGGTAGAAAAAGAGTATTGCATCGATCCCGAAGGCGGAAATCTGCTCCTTTGGTCAGAGGCGCCAGGACACTATGTGGTCTACGACTACACGACCTCAACGGAATTTCAGGGACATGTCATAGCGAACGACATTTCGATCTATGAAGGTGGCGGCCGTGTGATGCAGCTTCACGTGGACAGCATCCAGGATGCGAGCGGCGCGAATGCCGACTCCCTGCATCCGACGCCGCAGCTCGTCGCCAAGGGCCCAAGCTTCGGCCTTACGCAGCCGATGAAGTTTCCTCTCCTCATTCCGCCTTCTCAGGGAACGGTCGTTACTACTATCCAACCTGTGTTCATCCACGCAACGTTCGACAAGAATGGGCACGTGATCGAAGCCGAGCCGCTGCAAAATGCGAACCCCGAACTAACCGCGAAAGCCATGGAGGCCGTGAAGAACAGCAACCAGGGCGAAGGCATCGCTCAACGAGAAGCATTCATCGACGTCGAATTTCTTTCCGGCACTCAGCAGGTTGCGGCTGGGCACTGACTTCACTTCCCAATCCGGAGCAAACTTCTCGCTTGACAATTGGCGAAATCCGGGATAGCACAGAAGTATGGTGTTGTTTCCCAATTCCGGAAAGCGCACTCCGCCTCAGCGTTCGTCTGTTCTTCAGATTGAAGTTGGGGTTACCCCAGAAAATTCCGGGGTAACGCCGTGGAAATTTCGGCGTTACCCCGTGGAAAACTCGGGGTTACCCCGTGGAAATTTCGGCGTTACCCCAGCCCCGTAAAATCGGTGCGATTCGCCCCAGAACCTCTCATATCAAACGACTTATCGAAATTCGTTCTTGACGAAAATGTCCAAAACACTGAAATTTTCTTTTGATGAGCAGAACTAGCGCCGTGAAGCAGCTTGGCTGGCTGGTGGGAACCCTTTTTCTGGCGATCGTAGTCTCCGCTCAAGCAGTGGATGTTTCCTGGTCCGGAGCTGTGCGAAACGCCTCCGGCGATCCACTAGCTACAGCAACCGTGCGACTCGTGAACGGCAGGAATGCGCTCACGGCCACGACTGACAGCGCTGGGCGGTTCCATTTCGGCAATATCAAGGCCGGAACGTATCGATTGTCGATCACGCCGGCCGGTCAAAAGACGTCGGAACCATACCTCATTGAAATCGCGGCGAGGACAGAGTCTGCGGAAGTCGTTCTGTCGGACCGGAACACCCTAAACATTTCGGACCCGAAAGCAGCCGGGGCGACTGGCGGGGAGGACCTGTCGAGCCAGGCTGTAAGCGAGCTTCCTCTGAATAAGCGCGACTTCAGCCAGCTCTTACTTCTTGCTGCGGGCACGATGACCGATTCGAACGGCGCCAACAATTTCACCCAGCAGTTTGCGATCAATGGACAGCGCGGAGTGGAAGCGGTATTCGCCATGGATGGAGCTGACGTTACCGATCCCGAGCTGGGAGGCGGCACCTTTACCAACTTCAATGTGGATGCGGTGCAGGAAATCCAATCGAATTCCGGATGGATGCCGGCCGAGATTGGACGCGGCGCGGCGGGATTCACCGACATCATCACGCGTTCGGGCAGCAGCGGCTTTCATGGATCGGTCTTCGAGTTTCTGCGCAATTCGTCGCTCGACGCTCGGAATTACTTCGATCATCCCTCACTGGCAAATCCGGGGCGCATTCCGCCTTTTCGGCGAAATGAATTTGGTTTTACAAATGGCGGTCCGGTTGTGTTGCCGGGTCTGTATGACGGGCGAGGGAAAACCTTTTACTTCGGCCAATATCAGGGATTTCGCCAGGTGTTGGGAACCACGCAGGTGATTCCTGTGCCCACCGCCGATGAGCGCGCTGGACGCGATACCACGGCATTCGCGGGCGACACCTTGATTGTGCCCGTCGATCCCGGAATCGCTCGCGTGCTCGCGCGTTATCCACTGCCGAATTTTCCGCAGGGCGCGTACGGGCCGCATACCTATGCAACGTCGGCGAAGGTGAACACCACTGCCGATCAGTTTTCCATTCGTCTCGACCACAAGCTCAGCGACAAATCGCAGTTGTTTTTCCGCGTGAACTTCGACAATCTCACTGGGCCGACGACGAATCCCGATCAGACAGTTCTCGATCCCAGTTTCGGAGTACGCTACATCGATCGCCAGCGCAATGTCGCAGCGTCGTACGCGCGCACGGTTTCGCCGCGATTCAGCTTCAAGACGATCTTCAGCATCATTCGCACGACGCCGACATTCGCCACGCCGAATCAGACGGATCCCGCTCTGAAATTTAATGACGGATTGTTCGAAGCGTTCAATGCTCCCGCAGGATCTGTGCAGACCGCATTCGGCAACCTCTTCCAGCTCACACAGAACTTTGCCTTGACTACGGGCAAGCACCAGTGGAAGTTCGGCGGAGAGCTCCGCCTGAATCGCGATACCACCTATTTTGGAACCAGCCCAAATGGGGAATACGATTTTGGCGGCGGCATCGCCTATTCTCCCGTAAACATTCCTTCCCAGAGCGGGACGCATGATGTTCACGTTGGCGATCCGCTGCCGGATACGCTCTCCAGCCTTCTGAGCGGTAGTCCGTTCGCGTACAACATCGGAGTAGCGCCTTCGTATTTCTCGAATGGCGAGCACATCGGTCCCGCTGCCATTAACCGCAACTCGGCCAGCCTTTATTTTCAGGACACGTGGAAAATCTCTGACCGCCTCGTCCTGGATTACGGCTTGCGGTATGAGATCTACACTCCCATTTCGGAACGGGCAAAACGTACCTCAAGCTTCCGCTTTATTCCGAGTTCGAGCGGCACGCAAGAGGAATTCGTTGTGAATCCGCAGCCAGGCTACAGCGGAAATCTAAACGGATTCGGACCGAGGGTGCAGCTCGATTGGCGCGCGACAGAGAATCTGCACGCGCACATCGGCGGCGGCGTTACTACGATTCCTCCAAACATCTGGCAGGATAATTTCTTGACTGGCTCGACACCCTTCGTCGTTTACCCCCGCCTGATTGCCGCACCCGGAGCTCCGATTCGTTACGGTTTCCAGATCACTCCGGCCGAGCTGCCGCGCGTCTTCACTCCAGACGGCAAGGATATTTTTGCCGGCGGCAACACCAAGCTCGTTCCTGCGAACACCGTCATGGATGTGAATCGCTACCAGCAGGACGTAGCGGCGCTATCGCCGAGCCACCGCATTACCCCACTCGATTTGTTCGGCATCTCTCAGAGCTTCGGCAACGGGTATCTGGAAACCTGGACGGCCGGTCTTGAGCGCCATTTTGGGAATATCACGGCCGACGCGAATTACATCGGGACTGCGGGAGTGAAGCTCCCGCGAATCACATTCCCCAACGGGTTTCAAGGCGCCTCGCCCGGCTTCGCGCCGTACACACAGTTTGACGCTGCCGGCAACGTGATCGGCGGATTCGGCGTAGAGCAGCTTGTCACCAACAATTCTCATTCCAACTATCATGCGCTGCAAACATCGCTGCAAGGCACGTTTGGCAACGGCGGACCGGGAGTGCAGGCGAGCTACACCTGGTCGAAGTCGCTCGACGATACGAGTACCGTCACCGGCGGCGGTCCAGGGGCGGGCGCCGTGACGCTTCCGCTTCCACAGGATCCATTTGATACTCATCCCGAAAAGGGACCTTCGACGTTCGATGTGGCGCATGCCTTTTCTCTCAGCGTTGCGCAAGACTTGCATCTCGAGAGCATTAATTTTTTCTCGCCTCTCAGCAGAAAGGTCACCCGCGGTTGGGAACTGCTCAGCATTTCGAGTATCAATAGCGGATTGCCGTTCACTGTTTATTCCGGTGTGCAGCAGACAGGCGCTGGTTCGGGCGGTACGGATCGTCCGGATCTGATCGCAAAGCCGGAACTTTCGACGGCACGCGCGGTCCGCGAAGACTACTTCGGACGCGGCGCAAATAACGCCTCATTCTTTTTTATTCCGATTCATCTGTCCGCGGGCACCGGTCCCAATCAAGGCCGGTTTGGGACTCTGGGCAGAAACAGCTTCCGCGGGCCGGCGTTCTATAACTACGACTTCGCGCTGATCAAAGACACTCCGTTTGGTACGCGCCGAAGCGGGACGGAAGTAGTGGATCTGCAGTTCCGTGCCGAGTTCTTCAACTTGTTCAACATAGTCAACATGGGCTTACCGGCAAATGTGGTCAAGGGATCGGGATTCGGAATGATCAGCAAGACTGCAAACAATTCACGCCAGATTCAGTTTTCGTTGAAGGTGATCTATTGAAGTTTGGATTCCATGGCAACTCATGGCTGATTTGGCCGTCATTTTCGACGTGGATCCGCGTCCAGTCGGCAAACGATGTGGTTCGCCGAGTTAAGTTGCAGAGGTATTCGGAAGGGCTTCCTGCAACTTCGTTTTCAAGGAGCGAAGGGTGAAGGGCTTTTGCAAAAGCACGGAATCGCGAAAGCGTTCCGAGCCGCCAAGCTTGTCTTCGGCGTAGCCTGAGATGAAGATGACTTTCATATCGGGAAACCGTTGCTTGAGTTTGACGGCGAGCTCAGGACCATTTACCTGGGGCATAATCACGTCGGTGATCAGCGCATCAATCCGGCATCCTTGAGATTCCAGGAGGTGCAGCGCTGCCGCTCCATTTGCCGCCTCCAGTACGCGATATCCTTCGTTCGTTAGATAGTCGCGGACGGGCTCGCGCAGACCGGCTTCATCTTCCACCAGGAGCACTGTCGCTGAGGAGCCTTGCTGTTCGGACACGGGTCGCTGCGCAGAGTGTGCGCGGTCAGTCCGTGTATTTTCAATCCGTGGGAGATAAATGGTAAACGTTGTGCCTTGGCGAGGATGACTTTCCACTTTGATCCATCCACCGCTCTGTTTCACGATGCCGTACGCCGAGGAGAGACCCAATCCGGTTCCTTCTCCCACGGGTTTGGTCGTAAAGAACGGCTCAAACACGCGCGCCTGAGTTTCCTGATCCATGCCCATGCCGGTGTCAGAGATCTTGATGAGAACGTAATTTCCGGCGGCAATTCTTGCACCCCGGTTGCCGACAGGCTCCTCTACTCTGAGATTTACGTTTTGTGCAGTAATGATGAGATTCCCGCCATTCGGCATTGCGTCGGAGGCATTCGAAGCGAGATTGATGAGCGCTTCCTGGAGTTGAACAGGATCGACACGCACGCTGCCCAGATCCGCCTGGCAATGGCAATTGACGGAGATGTTCTCGCGGATGACGCCCCGCAGCATCGCTGCGATCTCGTTGAGTGCGCGTGCTGTGTCGAGCACCTGTGGCGTGAGCGTCTGCTTACGGCTGAAAGCTAGGAGCTGATAAATGAGCGCGCTGGCCCGACGAGAAGCATGCAATATGGCGTCGGCCTTGCGCTTTTGGGCTGCTGACTGCAACTCGGGCAACAGCATCTCGGCATAGCTGCTGATCACCATGTGGAGATTATTCAGCTCGTGTGCCATGCCCCCGGCGAGTCCGCCGATTGAGTCGAGGTGTTGAATGCGCTGGAGATGATCTTCCAACGCCTTCTTCGCAGTGAGATCCTCTACCGTTCCTTCGATCAGCTTCTCGCCACCCGATGTCTCTGGTACGGAGTGCGCGATGAGGCGGACCGAAATCGGCGAGCCGTCTTTGCGTTTCCACTCGAGGTCGCCCTCGAAGCGAGTAGACGATGTAATGGAGCTGACAACCAGTGAACGGTCGGAGGGCGTTACATAGATTGATTTGGAGAGGCGCAGGCGCGCGAGTTCGTCACTTGAGGCGTATCCCAACATTCGCACAAGGGCTGGATTGGCGATCAGGAAGCGGTCGCCATTTGCAGACGATTGGAAAATTCCGTATGGAGAATTCTCAAATAAAGATCGGAATTTTTCTTCTGAGCGATTGCTAGATTTTTGCATCTGGCCGAACTATAGCGACCCGATTGAATCGTTGCAGATGGTCACAGGATTGCAGTTTAAGTCTGGCGCTCAGGGTTCGCCTGGCACAATGTGTTGGATTGCTAATGTTTGCCTTGCGTGGCCTCCAACAGAGGGGGATTTGAATCAGCTGCCGCGCCCATACTCATTAGGCAATGGTCACACCTTCGGCTACAAGCGTGCCAGTCCATCCAGCAGGTCCGCAATTGGAGGTTGCGGCTCTGCGGGCGCGATGACTGAACACACGCCCATTTGTTTTTGAACGGAATCGAGCTGGTGCTTCAGAGTCGAGAAGTCCTCTGGCGGCATGGAAGAGAACTTTACGCCGGCGCGATTGTGCTTAACCCATACGACACGGCCGATTGTGTGAATTGTAGAGTCCGTGTTCGGCAGGAGGAAGTCCACGCGTAAACAATCGCGTACTGATAGTTCAGAATCGGTATGCAAACATAAACCGCTATGGCTCAGATCAACGATAGTCGCAGAGAATGACAGGCTGCCTGACTTCACTTCGACTGGAACCTTTACTAATGCGCGAAACGCACTTCTGCGCTGCCGGATCATTGAACCATAGGCGGCTCGCATGCAGCGTAAGGCGTGTTCGGAAGTGCCGGGTTTCTGCATGGCAATGGCGGCGCCGGCGTTAAAGGCCGCGTTCATCTCATCGGAGGTGTTGACTAGAGCGATAGTGAAGCACTCATTGTTGAGCTCAGACATGCGAAGTTCTTGCATCATCTTGTGCGCCTGTCCGCTCCACTCAATGATGGCACAATCGAGCACTCGCTCAGAGATCGACTTGAGTGCGTGGGCATCATCCATGCAAAGGACTACATCGATCGCCAAATCATCCAAAATGCGATTCATGATGCAAAGCAGTTCTGTATCTTTGCATAAAAACATGCCATTTAAGGCAATCGCGGCTTTCATTAGAGTCCTCCAAAATAGTCAACTTCGGCTCACTAACTGCGCTCCAGCATCAGGAGCTGAGCAGTTTCTACTCACTGCGAGACACACTCAAGTATTTATCGTCCAATGACCGGGAAAACTTTAACTGACTCCATTCCGGATTCCATATGTCGGAGCTTCGAACGATCAATCTTGTAACTCGCCCAAACGTTAATCGTTCTATCGAACTAGCGCGGCTTTCAGTTTGGTTTCGCTGTAGGCGCCTGCTATTGGATGGATCCAGGTCTATGTCGTAAGTAACCGACATTAGAAACTATTAATCCTCTTCTAAGCTGTCTCTAAAACTACGACGCTACACTGCCCTCGAACTGGGTTGTCCGACGGGTTTTCCGATCCGCGAAATGAAGTCGTGAACGAACCAGATTGGGAAACACGCCAGTACAGCTCCAGATTCCGGGACCACGAAGACAATGCCAAAAAGCCCCAAGTTGAAACATGCAAATCGCTGCAAGTCCGCACACCTTAGCACGAGAGACCGGCTGTTACTGGAACACCTGCCGCTGGTGCGCTACATCGCTTCCAGCATCCATGCCCGTCTGCCGCAACATGTACCGATTGACGATCTGGTGCAAGCAGGCGTGATCGGGCTGATTCAAGCAATCGACAATTTCGATTGCAATAGGAAAGTGCCACTTAAGGCATATGCGCAGCTTAGAATTCGCGGCGCCATTCTCGACAATTTACGTGATCTTGACTGGAGCCCTCGCAGCTTGAGAGCAATGGCCCGTCGTATCGAGTCCGTGCAGGCTCTTTTACGAGAAAGATTAGGACGCCCTCCGGAAGATGAAGAGGTTAGTGGCCAACTCGGCATGAGTTTGAAAGATTACCAGAAGCTTTTATCGAGCATTCAGGGACTAGATATAACGCGATTGTCAGTCGGACCTTTCGAGGATGATATAGACAACTCTCTAGATCAAGAAATACCAGATCCGAAGGGAGAAGATCCTTTCAGTCTCTACCTGGATACTGAACGTCGCGCAGCTCTTGCCGATGCCATGACACACTTGAGCTACCGCGAACGCCAGGTGCTGTCGCTCTACTACTTCAATGAACTTACGATGAAGGAGATTGGCAGGACAATGGGAGTCGGAGAATCTCGCGCGTCTCAACTCCATTCAGCCGGGCTGAAATCATTGCGTTTTTGCCTGAAGCCGACAGTTGGCGCTGCCCGCTATGTGAAGATGTCGGCTTCGCACGTCACCGAAGGCTCAGCTCACACGTAGCGATGCCCACTTTGAATCCATAGAGCGCTCAGCTCTGGGCTACGAGGCTTGGTAGTAGCGAATCGCCAGGTTTTACGCTGGTTGGTTCCGATGATGCTGCCGAAATCGACTTGGTTTGCACTATTGCTGCTTTCCGCTTGTAATTGCAGGCTGCTTGGTCAGACGCCCGACACCGCCACGATCCTGGGCGAAGTGCGCGATGCCTCGAATGCGTTGATTTCCGGCGCGACGGTCAGCGTGTCGAATACGCTTACCGGACTGGTGCGAACTACCTCCAGTGACAATAAAGGGAAGTTTTCCATGGCCGGACTCCCTGTTGCAGGAACGTACACGCTGACTGCCAGCAAATCCGGATTCACTGAAACACGCATTGGCGGCCTAACACTCACAGGGGGAAGAACGGCCGACCTAAACCTCACACTGAATGTTTCTGGTGGCGCGACTGCTGTCGAAGTGACGGGCGTTCTCGGCGAGGTTGCTGCCGATCAGCCGCAGCTTGGGGAACACATAAGCTCGGTGCAGGCGGAGGCGACTCCGCTGCTGAATCGCAGGATCAGTTATCTGCCACTGCTGAATTCCGCAAATCGGCCGGCGCTGAATCAGGGCGATGCCTTCATGAATCAGAACCTGTTCACTACCGCAGGTGCGGGACGGCGCCAGACTTCCTTCGAACTCGACGGCAGCAGCGGCAATGACAGTTGGGGACGGCAAACGCTCTTCACTAATGTGCCGCTCGCCGGAGTGCAGGAGATCACCGTACTCGAGAATTCCTTTTCCGCCGAATATGGTTCCACCATGGGCGGAGTCGTGAACGTGGTGACCAAAAGTGGCGGTACTCAATACCACGGGGAACTGCTGGGAGCGTTTCGCCCTTCTGATACAGCTGCCACTCTCTCCGGCTTCACTCCCACCAACGTAAATGGAAATTCGATTACTTCGGATTCTTTGAAGCAGTTCTCAGCCGCTTTGGGTGGACCTCTTGGACATGCTCAACGCACGCACTTCTTCTTTTCTGGCGAGTACACATGGGAAGACCGGAGTTCGCCGGTGATTTCTCCGGTAGCGCCAGGTTCTTTTGAGGGACACTATCGCGGATGGCTGGGTTTGGCGCGCGTTGATCATCAGATCAACGAACGCAACAATCTCTTCTTTCGCAGCAGTGCCGACAGCTTTCATGACACGAATCCCAATGGCGCAGTTGGAGGCAACAACCTTCCTACGGTGGATCGAATCTTCAAGCGTCGCACTTATTCTCAGGAACTGGGCGAGACCGTCGTCTTGAGTGCGACCTTGGTGAATAATGCCCGTGCGCAGTTCCAGTTGGCTTCACCAATTACGGAGTTCGATCCTGCGATCTTCGGTACACAATCCATCGTCCCCATTGCGGGAGTCGGCAATTTCGTGAGCGGAACCTCGCAGGCGGCTGAGCTGCAGAACCGGCAGTATGATTTCAGCGACACGCTGGCGACAAGCTGGGGACGTCATCAGGTGCACTTTGGGGGAAACGTCATTCACGCCCATACCGGAGGGAATGGGAAAGAATTCGGCGGCCCGAGCTTCTTAGGCGCGTTTACCTACAAGAGTTGCAGTTTGGGAATCACTGCATGCGAGAGCAGTAGCTATATCACCGATATTGCGAACGTAAGCAGCTACACGCAGAGTTACGGAAACGCGACCTATACCGTCGACGACACCCTTTGGGCCTTGTTCGCCCAGGACGACTTCCATCTCAAACGCGACTTAACCGTCAATCTCGGCTTGCGATACGAGCAGCAGACGTTCACCGACGCGCGCAAAGACTTCGCTCCCCGGCTGGGCTTCGTTTACAACTTGGCAGGGTCCGGAGAAACGGTGTTGCGCGGCGGTTTCGGCATCTATTACGCGCAAGTAGTCGACAATGCAGAGGCGAACTATGCGTTGTCCGGTCCGACTGGTTTCTTTAACTTCACGGCGCAAGCTGGACAGGTTGGGTTTCCAGCGAGTGTAAGCAGCGCACCTCTACCGGTGTTTCCTGCTGGAGCACAGGTTCCCGTGCGCAACCTCTATATACGTCCCGGACGAGCCAGCTACTACAATCAATTCTTTCCCGTTTCGACACTGACTGGCTATCCGAACGCTCTGCTGAATCCCTATTCAGAGCAGTGGACGCTCGGCGTTGAGCGGCAGCTTGCGCCGAACTGGGTGCTGAGTGCCGACTACATGGGCTCTCGCTCTCTACGTGTGGTTCGTCCGCTCGACATCGATGCTCCGGCATCGGTTGCGCGCGTAATCTCCGGAACGGGAACACAGTCGGTGAGAACCGCGCAGGCGGCAAATTGCACCCGCCCACTCTGGATCGCCTTCTACGCACAGCTTGGCACTGCGTGCAATCCCGCGCAGGCGACGAACCAGCAGCCGGCATATGCCCAGATCTTTAGTGACGTGAATAACGGATACGGCTACTATCACGCGCTCGACCTGAATCTTAGCCATCGCTTCACCAATCGCTTTCTGATGCTCGCCAGTTATACCTGGTCTCATGCAACCAACAACGTCGATCCGGATGTGCCGGGGCAGAATCCGAACGATCCGAATGTGACTGGTCATGCCGAATATGGAAACGCGATCTTCGATCAGCGGCACCGGTTCGTGTTGAGCGGCTTCTATATCGCGCCGTTCAAGATCACTCTTGGCGGAATCGCCACACTGGCTTCCGGTCTGCCTTACAACCTGACTACCGGCGCAAATAACTTCGGAGATCCGGGTGGGACGGGCGACCGTCCTTTGATCAACGGCGCAATCGTTGGGCGCAACACGGGAAGAGGAAGCACGATTTATGAAATCTCGCCGATGATCGAGCGCCCATTTCGACTCTCATCCGAACGCGTGCAGCTTACCCTGCGCGCCGAGGCATTCAATGTATTCAATCATCCGAATTTCGTCGGCTTCAATGGTGTTTATGGAAATCGAAACACTCCTCCGCTTGGCCCGAACGGTCAGCCGGCAATCGGGCAGCCACTGATCGGTATTACGAATCAGCTTCCGGCGCGCTCGCTACAGTTCCAGGTGCGATTGAACTTTTGACTCTGAACTGCGCTACACTCGACCTGCAGTTCACATTGCTGAATGTGGTTGAGACGAAAATCCGGAGCGAGCGCCGCGCCAGTCGAGCAGCTTGGCAAGCTGGAGTCTGAGCTGATGGAACTCATTTGGAAGCGAGGTGAAGCAAGCGTACGCGACCTATACGATGATCTCGCTCCGCGGCTTGCCTATACCACCGTGATGACCACACTGGATCGGCTTTTCAAAAAGGGAATTCTGAATCGTCGCTTGGTTAATCGCGCCTTCTACTACAGCGCGCGGGAGAATCCCGACGAATATCAGCATCAACTTACTCGGCATCTGCTGGGAATTGCGGCTGATGAGGCCGGCAGCCGTCGTGTGGTCCTGTCCTCATTTGTCGATTACGTGAGCGAATCGGATCTTGCGTTGCTGGATGAACTTGATGAAATCATCAAGGCGAAGCGACGCAGCCTGAGAAGGCGGAGATGAGCGCATTCGTGTGGTTGTGCATCGCCGTCTGTCTTGCCGCAGCGGCTCCTTCCATTGCTGCAGGGGTGCTTAGCGCTCAGACGCTGTGGGCGTGCTTGTTCCGCGCTGGACTTCGGCGACGCGTTCTGCGGTATCCCTCTCTTTTGTTCCTTATTCGCACCTCACCGCTCAGCCTTCCCCTTCTCGTCGTATGTTTTGCTGTCCTCCCGTCTTTTCTCACCTTGGAACCTCGCCAAACCGCCGAGAAGCCAGACTGGTGGCTCACAGCATTGGCAGTGTTTTCACTCCTTGCTCTCGGACTTGTGATCGCGAAGCTTGCGTGGATGCTCATCAGCACGGGGCGAGCGGAACGAGAGTGGATGCAGTCTGCGCGAAGGATCGATTCGCCGGCAGCAATTCCCATTTACGAAATAGAGCATCCGGATTCGCTGGTTGCGGTGGTCGGAATCTTTTCGCCCCGGATCTTTCTAGGCAGACGGATTCTTGATTCGCTCACGACGGAGGAGCTGCGGGCTGCACTCGCCCACGAAGTTGCGCACGTCCACTCCTTAGACAACCTCAAGCAAGCCCTTTTGAGCGCTACGGGAATATTGCCTTTCTTCAGTCGAATCGACTGCGCCTTCCGCAGCGCCGCCGAAATCTCCGCCGATGCGCGCGCGATGCAGTCCAGAATCTCGCCGCTCGATCTTGGCAGTGCGATCGTCAAAGTTGCCCGGTTGAGAGCAGTGGCGCCGCCGATTGCCGCGAGCCATCTGGTACCCGACTTCGAGAGTTCAGCGCTGCAATTAAGAGTGGAGCATCTCCAAACCGTATTAGACGGGCGGAGCCGATCACGAAGAGGGCCGTACGGCTGGCTCATCGCATCGATGCTGTTGATGATTTATTTCGTTAAGCTGCCGTTATGGTTAGGGTTGGTACATCGAGCTACAGAGCTGCTAGTTCGCTGAGGTTATATTTGGTCCTGCAACTCCACGCAATCGGCTTTCCTTATGTGCAGCACTCTCCAGAGCACGGCGGAATTCCCAGAAAGTCTCGATCTTCTTGAGTCATCTCTTTTCCATGCGTTCTTCGGAAGACGAGCTTCATGCGTTCAATCAGAGCGGCGGACAGGGTTCTCAAGCTCGTGCTGTTTCCGCAGTTCTCTTGCGCGAGATCCGGCTTAGGCATCGCTGGTGAATACCTCCAAAGTAGGTTTAGCTTGGTTCTTGAAATTCGATGTCCGCCTATGGATCTAAGGTTGTGTTTGGTGCACGGGCTTGCGTCCACACCTCGCGATTTTCGGAATTTAGATTGTTAATCGAAGTGACCAAATAGTTAGGCTCCAAAAGCAATCTTGATGACCTCCAGTGTGAACAAGCACCGGCTTCTTGCAGCTGCAATGGCCGAGGCGCGAATAGGCCTGAAGCAAGGAGGGCTGCCGATTGGCTCGGTTCTCGCGGATGAAACCGGCAACATCGTTGCTCGCGGACATAACCTGCGGGTGCAGACCGGCGATCCTACTGCTCACGCGGAGGTGGTCTGCATTCGCAATGCCGGCCGGCGGCGTGACTGGAATCATCTTGTGCTGGTCAGTACTTTGAGTCCATGCGTAATGTGTACGGGCACCACGCTGCTGTTCAAAATTCCGATTGTCATTATCGGCGAGAACAAAAACTTCAAGGGCGCGGAAGAGCTGTTCATTCGCGCCGGAGTGAAGTTTGTAAATCTGGACAATGCGGAATGCAAATCGATGATGAGCGCCTTCATCGCTCAGCATCCAGATCTTTGGAACGAAGATATCGGGCTTTAACGGTTCATTGGTCACAAGACGGGGTTACTGCCGTTTCGCGAGAAACGATTCTGACACTTCCCGTATGGCAGCGATCGTGTGAATAATGCCTAGCTCTCACGGATGGGCCCACCACTCGTCCTGCCCTCGCCCCGTCCGAGTCGATGTTGATTTCCATGCAACCAGAGAAGCGAGTTCGTGTGATGTTGCCCGTGCGGCTGCAGCGAGAAGCTGACGCACCGCCGCGAAAAAAGATATCAGCGTGCACGTTCGATATCTCCGAACACGGAGCGAGAATCGCCGGCCTGCAGGAAACGTTCGCGAATGGCGAAGTTTTGATCGTTGAGCGCGCCAGCAAACGCGCGAAATACAAAGTCGTATGGATGGGCAAACCCGGAACTCCGCTGGGCGGCCATGCCGGAATGCAGTTGCTGGAAGGTCAAGAGTCAATTTGGGACGTCGAGATCGCCGAGCTGAAGGAAGAATATGAACCGATTATCCTCGACGACAGCCTGATCCCAACGCTTCGTGAAGTCACGTTTATACCGGGAAAGGCCAAGGTGAAAGTTCCTGGGGCAAGTGGCCAGGTGGAAGGCCATCTGGTACAGCTTTCGGAGCATGAATGTACGCTGTTGCTGGATAGGGAGTACCCGCGCAATAGCACGATTGCGCTATTTATCAGCGGTGAGGGATTCGATTTGCGATGTCGCGGGATTGTGCGCGCCTATGCAAGTGGCCATCTGATTGTGGATTTGAACGAGATTCGCCGCGGAGATCGGCGGTTGTTCGATTATCTCTTTACTCTAGGCGATAAGGCTTAGCTCATCCACGTCCGGGCCCGTTTCCTCGCAGCGGCCCTTCCGAGTTCCTTATAATCGATTTACCGATGAAAGCTTACGTGTACGTCACTCTCAAGACTACGGTTCTGGATCCCCAGGGAAAGACAATCCAGGGTGCTTTGAAGAAGATGAACTATAAGGGAGTAGATGACGTGCGGCAGGGCAAGTATTTTGTCTTAACTTTGGAACCCAATCTCAAAAAAGACTCGGCGAAGAAGGAAGTTGAGCGGATTGCGCGTGAGGTGTTGACCAATCCCGTGATCGAGGAATTTTCGTATCGTTTGGAGGAGTGATTCCTCTTAAACGGTCCGGTAACCTGCCAGAGTGCGGGATTTCGCGGTAAGCTTCTGAGCAGCAGCTCGCATCCATTCTCGCAGGCTCCTGCTGTAATCCCCTTTTTCGGAAAAAAGGACGCGGTTTTTATATGTGCGGCATTGTCGGCTATGTAGGTCAGAAGAGCGTTGTGCCTGTGATTATCGAGGGCCTGCGCAAACTTGAGTATCGTGGGTACGATTCCGCCGGCATCGCCGTCGCCGGAAATGGCGATGGGCTTCAGGTCCGTCGAGCGGAAGGAAAGCTTCGCAACCTTGAAGATGTTATTCGCCACAAGCCGCTTGAAGGTTCGTACGGCATCGGCCATACCCGCTGGGCGACTCACGGACGTCCGACTGAGGAGAATGCCCATCCGCATCGCGACTGCACTGGCCGCGTCGTTGTGGTCCATAATGGAATCGTCGAGAACTATCTTTCTCTCAAGAAGCGCCTGATCGAGGAAGGCCACAAGTTCTCAACTGAGACTGACACCGAAGTGATCGCGCATTTGATCGAAAATGCGCTGAAGAGCGCAAATGGGAATCGTCCGTCTCTGGAAGATGCGGTCCGGAAAACCGTCAAGCAGCTTACAGGTGTATTTGCGCTGGTTGTGATCAGCGCCGACGATCCGAACAAAATCGTCGCGGCACGCAATGGTCCGCCTGCCGTGATCGGGCTTGGTCAGAACGAGTATTTTGTTGCCTCCGACATTCCCGCCATTCTTCATCACACTCGCGATCTTTTCTTCCTGGCCGATGGCGATTTGGCGATCATCACGCCTGCCGGCGTGCAGCTTACTGACTTCGACGCGAAGCCGATTCAGCGTCAAGTCCAGCGTGTTACCTGGGATCCGATTCAGGCGGAAAAGGGCGGCTTCAAGCATTTCATGCTCAAGGAGATTTATGAGCAGCCGCGCGCTGTTCGAGATACCACTTTGGGACGGATATCGCAGGATTCGGGCCGAGTCTTCCTGGAAGAAATGCAGGTGAGTGAAGACGAATTCCGCAAGATCGACAAGGTCAACATCACTGCCTGTGGAACAAGCTGGCACGCAGGACTCGCTGGGAAATTCATGATCGAGCGCCTGGCGCGCGTTCCCGTAGAGGTCGATTACGCGAGCGAATATCGCTACCGCGATCCCATTACGGGATCAGATGCTCTTACCCTTCTAAGCACTCAGTCGGGGGAAACAGCCGATACCATCGCCGCGCAGCGCGAAGCAAAGGCCAAAGGTTCCAAGACACTCGCGATTTGCAACGTTGTTGGCGCAATGATTGCGCGCGAAGCTGCCGGAACGATTTATACGCATGCTGGACCGGAGATTGGTGTTGCTTCGACCAAAGCATTCACTGCGCAACTGACAGCGCTTTTTCTCTTTGCACTCTTTCTTGCTCAAAAACGCAATCAGCTCGACGAACAGCAATCGATCAAACTGGTCCAGGAACTCACGCGCCTGCCCGGCAAGCTGGAAGCAATTCTGAATCATGACGAAGCTTGCGATGATCTGGCGAAGCGCTACCAAAAGGTCCAGGACTTCCTGTTTCTCGGTCGTGGCATTCACTATCCAATTGCGCTTGAGGGCGCGCTCAAGCTGAAAGAGATCAGCTACATTCACGCTGAAGGTTATCCCGCGGGCGAGATGAAGCACGGCCCGAATGCTCTGATCGATGAAAATCTTCCGGTAGTCGTGCTTGCGACGAAAGATCCCGACGATCCCGATTCGGTGCTGCGGTACGAAAAAACGATGTCGAACATCAAGGAAGTTACGGCACGTTCGGGAAAAGTTATCGCTATTGCTACTGAGGGGGACAACGAGATCCACGAGTCGGCAGATCACGTTCTGTACGTTCCCCAGGCTCCAGAGCTGCTGCTTCCCATTCTCGAAGTCGTGCCGCTGCAGCTGCTTGCCTACCACATCGCCGTGCGCCGAGGTTGTGACGTAGATCAACCAAGGAACTTGGCGAAGTCAGTGACGGTCGAATAGCGGCCGGAGATAGGAATAGACGGTCCTTAGGTGGTTTGAAATCCTGAAGGTTGTGGAACTCCTACCTGCAGCTACTCTGGTCAGAGTAGCTCTTTTTTCCAAAACCCAGAAAGCCTTCCGGCAGCAGCTTGGAATCTAATATCGGAGAACCCCAAGCCGAGGATTCCTATGATCCGCTGTCGCGAGTGTGACCATTCCAACCCTGACGATCATCGTTTCTGTGCCATGTGCGGCGCAAAGCTCGAGCCCGCAACGAAGCCATTGGACATTGATGAAGACGACCCGCTTGAACTCGAAACGCCTGTGTATCAATTCGAGGACCGGTCCCGACTACATCAGCCCGCGCAGGCAAATCTGCGGGATCGTCAGCGCGAAGAGGTTCGAGATACTTCCTCGATCAGTTCGAATGGTGGAAGAGGGTCGCGACGTGTCACAAACGTCGAGACGTTCCCACACGAAATCATTGAACCAACGGTCGACAGCGAGTACGGAAATGGCACAAGCTCGGAACAGGTTAGTGGTATCGGAGGCCCCTCATTTCTCGGTCTGAACTACGAGAGCGGAAGCAACCGCGGATTCGTATATGACAAGCCGCGACAGGACGGCTTTGTCTACGATACCGATGGAGAGTCTCCAGAATATCTGCTCGATGAAGTGCCGCGCGGTGTTTCCTGGCGCGCGTGGGCTTTGTGCCTGCTGCTGATCATCGGTGGCGGACTCGGGTACATACAATGGCGAGCCAGCCATCATCAAGGTCCCGATTTGGCCTCGATCCTCGCGCGCAACGGCCCAACAGTTAATCCGAGCGGACCGATGATGCCGGATAAGTCGGCGAAGCCTGCAGACAAAGCCAACACTGCAGAGAACACTAATTCTGATGTCGCCAGCACCAAAGACAACTCGCAGTCGGAGAATAACGGCGCATCCACATCAGATTCCGATAACGACGAAGACTCTTCTGTGATCGATAGCACCCCTTCTGTAGCGAAACCCAGTGACACCAAAACCGAGGCTGCCAAGACTGCAAGTACCAAAACGGGAGATAGCAAAGACATGAAGGCCGCCAAGGCCGACAGTGCCGATTCCGAAGATAAGGCTGATGAATCGGGCAAAGCCGCTGCCTCCAACAGTGCGTCAAAGGACACCGATGAGGATGAGCACGCGGCGAAACCGGAGTCAGATGGTCCGGTTGCAAAAAGCGCCAAGGCTGCTCGCAAGACCGATGTCGCGGACGAGGAGCGGCCTCAGCCGAAAACACTGGGTGAGAAAGATCCGCTGATCATTCAAGCAGACAAATACATTCAAGGACGAGGCGTTCGCAAGAACTGCTCCACAGGAATCAATCTGCTGCGACAGGCGGTCAGCGAAGGCAATCCTGCCGCCAGTGTGAAACTCGGTGCACTGTACTGGAGTGGAACCTGCGTAACTCAGAGCAAAGTAACGGCATACCGGTGGTTCTCACGCGCTCATTCGCTGGAACCTACCAATCGGTGGGTCGAGCGTAG
>DATEKE010000091.1:0-10439 GCA_035277605.1 Terriglobales bacterium
CCAATTCCGGCGATCAGGCTGGCTCCGGCTTTGATAGCGATGAAGCAGGCGATTCCGCTCAGAAGCGGGTGAAGAAAGGCGGGGTGGCCTTCGTTATATCGCCCGAAGATGGTGTTGGCGATAATGAAAAGCACAACAGCGCCGAGGGCGTGCAGCACGGCGTCGGCAATCCACAAGCTGCCCACGAGCCGGAAGTGCTGCTCCACACGACTGAGCATATGCCTTCCCAAAATGGCATTTCCGCATTTAGGACAAACGGTCTGATTCGGCGAAATAGGGCTTCCGCAGAAATTGCAATACATGTGGCCTCGCCTTCAGGGAGGACTAACTTACTACAGGTTTCGTCTCACTGGGAGGGAATACGCGAAACACGGGACGAAGGTTTCGAGTTGAGTATTTAAGAATACTTTCGCCACGGAGACACTGAGGTACGGAGGACTTCGACTGGGCTGTTTTCAGTGACCCTGTACCTCCGTGGTGATTTACTTGCTTAATGTCTCGACCACGCGATCAAAATCCTCCAACGAGGCGTACTCGATCACAATCTTTCCCTTCCCCTTGTTGTCACGAATGGTGACACGCACTCCGAGGGCTCGCTGCAATTCTTCTTCTGCGGCACGTACGTTGGGATCGATGGCTCGCTTCGGCTTTGCTTCCGTCTGTTCGGCGTCGCCTGGAGCGAGCATACGATGCACCATCTCCTCGGTCTGGCGAACAGAAAGCGCAAACTGGCGCACTTTCTGCGCCGCCGATGTGATCGCCTCGGGACTGTCGAGCGCGAGCAAGGCTTTGGCGTGTCCGGCGGTGAGTTCGCCCTTCTCAAGACACTGCTGTACCGTTTCGGGAAGACGCAGGAGGCGAAGCAGATTGGCGATCGAGGCACGCTCGCGTCCCGTGCGCTGCGACATCTGCTCCTGGGTGAGGTTGAACTCGCGCGCCAGGCGCTCAAAGGCTCGCGCCTCTTCCATCGGGTTCAGGCCTTCGCGCTGGAGGTTCTCGACGATGGTCATCTCCATCGCCTGCTCGTTCGACACCTGCTTTATGACTGCAGGTATGAATTCGCGGCCGAGCTTCTGCGAGGCACGCCAGCGTCGCTCGCCGGCGATAAGCTGAAAGCGTCCGTTCATCGGACGCACGACGATGGGCTGCACGATCCCGTTCGATTGGATCGAAGCTGCCAGCTCGCTCAGGGCCTGGTCATCGAAGTTGGTGCGTGTCTGGTATGGGTTGGGATCGATCTCGCTGGTCGGCAGATCCCTCACTGCATTTGGTGGAAGCGCAGTTGAGATTGTTGTCTCGGCAGGACGGGCCGATGGAAGCAGAGATTCAAGTCCGCGTCCGAGGGCTTTGCGTGGTCCGGATTGGGTAGTGATGGTCATGATTGTTGAACAGAACCGTCGGCGGTAGCCGATGGGCTGGAGATGGCCGGATGGCCATCTCCGGGTAACGCGATGTCAATGAACGTATAAAGAGCAGCCGCAAAACACGCGGCTGCCCCATCGGCTACCGCCGACGGTTCTGTTACCGCGAGTTGTTCCACGTGGAACATTCCCCTATTTAGGGTTGCTGGGCCGAATGCCGACAGCCGAAAGCGTTTCACGCGGTTAACTCCGCCGCTGCCGGTGCACTTGCAGCCATAAGCTTCCCCATCAGCTCCTTCGCTAACTTTATATAGCTTTCAGCGCCCTTTGACCGCACGTCGTATAGCAACGCTGGCTTTCCGTAGCTTGGGGCCTCAGCCAAACGAACATTGCGCGGGATCGTCGTGGTGCATAGTTTCTCGCCGAAGAACTGGCGCAGATTGCCGGCGACCTGTTGGGCGAGGTTCGTGCGCTCGTCCCACATGGTCAGAACCACGCCTTCCAGCTCCAGGCTGGAATTGAAGCTCTGGCGAATGCGTTCCATGGTGTCGAGTAACTCGCTGATGCCTTCGAGCGCGAAGTACTCGGCCTGCATGGGTATTAGGACGGAATCCGCGGCGACCAAGGCATTTAACGTGAGCAGATCGAGTGCTGGCGGGCAATCAAGGACGATGAAGTCAAAATCGCCTCGCATTTGTTCAAGGGCATTTCGCAGCCGGAACTCGCGATGGTCCACATTTACCAGCTCGATATTGGCTCCGATTAGGTGTTTGTGCGCGGGCAGAACGCTCAAGCCTTCGAGTTCGGTCGCGACGACAGCTTCGCGAGCGCCGGAGTCGCCCATGAGCACGTGGTAGATACTGATGCGATTCGGATCACGCTGGAGTCCAAGTCCGCTGGTGGAGTTCGACTGCGGATCGCAATCGACAAGGAGAACTCTGACCTCAGCCGCAGCCAAGGACGCGGCTAAATTGATGGCGGTCGTGGTCTTTCCGACTCCACCTTTCTGATTTGCAATCGCGATGATTCTCGCCACGTTGGTCCTCAACCTCGGAAACTAATTGTTTGTCTTCGGCAGCGGCAATGCCTGATTTTGGTGCAGGGGAGTGGATAAGTAGGTTGCTCCACGTGGGACAATCGCGCTAAGGCCCCAATTATCAGTGAGCAATGCTGGAGATGGCAGCGTGGAAATTGATGTGGAGAAAAGGGTTCTAGTGCGCAGCCAAGGCTCAGGAATGAAATGTTCCACGTGGAACATTATCGGAAATTATGGCGTGGATCCCTGTTTACCATGTTGGTTCCTGCCGCCGGAAACTACAGAACCGCCGGGCGTAGCCAGTGGGCGGCTGCGAATAGCAGCCGAGTAGCTAGGCCATCGTCCGAAATGCCCCGAGGGTTTCACGCCCATGCTTCAGTATTTATCCGGCTCTGTTGGATCGCACCGACAGGTGACACTTCGGGCTTCGCACCCGCCAAGCCGGACCGAGGTGGGACTAGCGATGCTATCCCGCTTTTCGGGCTCGGATCCAAACCTCGTTGACCCACGGCTTGCGCGTGGGCTATCACATTCCGCCGTTCGAGCTGGCGACATGGCCGGTTGAACGTCCTCGCTGCTCCACTTTGCACGCTATTCCCATATCGGGAATCACGCGGTTACGGCCGCTGTCGTGCCAACCAGCAACAGGCGCTCGCGAGACTCGGGAATACGGACAGGCTCTCTCCACGTGAACGCCGGCAACGTTGAGCGGGCGATCTGCACCTGCGCGGCTGCGATCAGGAGCGCGAGTTTGCCTTGCGATTCGAGCAGCGACGCCGCGACGGGCAGAACAGACTCGAACTTCTCTACTGCACGCATTGTCACAATTTGTGACTTACCTTTTGACTCTTCTGCGCGCCCGGCATAAACACTGGCGTTGCTTATGTGCGCGCTTCGGAGCACCTCGCGCAAAAATGCGACTTTCTTCTGTTGTGATTCGATGAGCGTGACGGTGATATCCGGGCGGAAAACAGCGATGGGTAGGCCGGGGAATCCGGCGCCGGAACCCAGGTCCGCCAATCGCGTGTGAGGTTTTAGGTCGAGCTGAGCGCCGGTAAACAATGATTCGCCGAAGTGCCTGCGCACGACCTCCTGCGGATCGCGTATAGCGGTAAGGCTGATTTTTGCGTTCCACTTCAGCAGCAGATCGAAGTGGGTCTGGAGCTTGCGCAATTGATCCGATGAAAGGGAGTCTTTTAGAAAGGGTGCGAGAAGCGGCTCCAGATCAATCATCGATAAGGATGGTACAAGGACGGAGCTGCGCGCATGCTCGGTTTCATAGGCGCTGACGAAAACGCCGACCTTACAGGTATCGCATTAGACACCCGGCCGGGCGCGGCCGCAGGTCCTTTCTCATTAGTGAAACCTAAAGGCGCAATTCAATACGGGCGCGCTCGGCGATAGCTGCCATCTCTACGACAGGAGCCACGTGGATTGAGCTTTGCCTCAGGCTTTCGATGGCGAACTGCACCGTATCATCTTTACCGTCGAGCGGCTCGTCGACTACTGCGGTTAGCTCAGCCTTTGCTTTGTCAACTCGAGCGATGCCTTCCGCCAACGCGGGATAACTGAAGGCGAGGGCTTTGGCACTTCCGGGATCACTGCGAAGGGAAACTCCGTGAAAGAGCCGAATCACTCCATTCGGCTTGTATCCGCAGTCGATGCGCAGCAAGTCGCCGGGATGCGTGTACTTTGAAGCACGAATGTTCTTGGTGAGCGACTCCCACACTCCTACCGCCTCGAATGCCTCGCGCATGCTCGCGACAATGCGCCGGCGGGCTCCCAGGCGCGATTCCCGTTTTGGCACCGGCCGCTCCAGGTAAGTACGCGCGAGGCGCTGCAGATCCTGTTCCGGGGAGTCAGACAATAGCGCATGAGAGCTCGATAGCTGCAGGCCCGTGGAGAGCGTCTCCCGAAGCCGATGCATTGCTTGCTTGAGAGATTCCGGGTTGCGCATCTGCTCGTGCAGATCTCTTTCGAGCGCTTCAAGAATATCGATATCGGCCTGGGGATCGAGGCAGCGGACGAGGCTCCAGTCGCGCGTGAAGCGTATGCCGGCGTAGTCGTCCTCCCGTCCGAGGAGGAGCACGCCGATGTTGACGAACTCGTCCTTGAACGGATCAGGAACATAGCGCATCAATACGAAGTCGCAGGGCTTGGACATCGCTAGTTCATGCCTCGAAAACCCGGACGAGGGCGTCCGGCTTCACGTCGGATATCAGCTTACGCCCACTGTGCGGCGCCGAAAGCTTTTTGTATGCAGGCGTAGCGCGCTGCGCCCAACAGGCCTGCGTCGTCGTTCAGCACAATTCTTATCGGTATGTCTTGAAGTAAAGAACGCATGCGGCCTTTATCGAAAAAAGCGTCAAGGAACTCCGAGCTTTTCATCAGCGGAATGTTCTTCGCGGCGATGCTTCCGCCAATGTAAATGCCTCCCAGCGACATGAACTTTAGCGCGCAGTTTCCTGCCTCGGCGCCGTAAACACTCACAAAGATTGACATGGTCTGCTCACAGATTGAGGCTTTCTTTTCCAGTGCCGATTGCGAGATCAGTGCCGGCGCATCTTTGGTGACCGCCATTTGTTCTCGCAGCCAGGGCGGCTCTTCAGCTCGCCTGGTGTCGCGCAGGAAGTCATAGACATTGCGAATGCCATTGCCGGAGAGTACGCGCTCGTAGCTGACGGTTTTGTAGCGGTTCATCAGATACTTCAGCAGTTCGATCTGCAGTTCGTTCCGCGGTGCAAAGTCCGCATGGCCGCCTTCGCAGGCGAACGGATGCTGACGGAATCCGTCCCATAACAGGCCAGCTTCGCCAAGTCCGGTGCTGGCGGAGATCACGGCAGTGTTCCCTTCTGCGTCCTCGGCTCCCGGATGGAGAGTGATGAAGTCCTTCGATTCCAGCGAATCGAGTCCGTAAGCGTAGGCTTCCAAATCGTTGATCAACCCGACATTTCTAACATTGAGTTGGCGCGCGAGTTCGCGGGAATCGATCGTCCAGGGGAGATTGGAAATCTTGCTCTTGCCGCCGCGTACGGGGCCAGCCACGGCGAAGCATGCGCTCTGCGTGGGAATGCCTTCGGTGCGTATGAAGTCTCCGGCGATCTGCGCTAGACCGCCGTATTCCTGGCTCTCATAGATCTTTTCGACAACGAGCGGAAACTTGTTGCCCTCGGCTTGGAATGCGGCTACACGGCTGTGTGTGGCCCCGATATCTCCAGCGAGAATCATCATGGTATGTCCCTCCATTTGCGGCCGTCTCGTGCGAGCAGGTCGTCGGATTCCTTCGGTCCCCAGCTTCCGGCAGCGTAGTTGGGAAATCTGCGAGAGGGCACGGCTCGCCAGACGTCGAGCACGGGATCGACTACGGCCCAGCCGGCTTCGACCATGTCGGCGCGCTGAAAGAGCGTGGGATCGCCGATCATGCAGTCGTAGAGCAGAACTTCGTATCCCGTTTTGGGCTCGGTTTTGAAGTATTTGGCATATTCGCAGCTCATGTCGACCGAGCCGACTCGGATGGTCGAACCCGGAATTTTCGCGCCGAAGCTAAGCATCATGCCTTCCTCGGGTTGAATCTGGATCACAAGTTGATTGGTGCGCAACTGATGTCCGGCGGTGTGCTGGAAGATCTGCAGCGGCGTCCGCTTGAACTGAATCGTGATCTCCGTGTGCCTCCGGGTGAGGCGCTTGCCGGTGCGCACGTAGAAGGGAACGCCGGCCCAGCGCCAGTTGTCAATTTCGAGTTTCATGGCAACAAAGGTTTCTGTGCGCGACTCAGGAGCGACGCCCGGTTCCTTGCGATAGGAGGGCACTGTCGCCCCGTCAATCTGTCCTTCTTCATATTGTCCGCGAACGGTGTCGTGTAGCACGTCATCGGGGTTGAAAGCCTTCATTGCATGCAGTACCTTGGCCTGCTCGTCACGCACAGCTTCGGATCTGAACGATGCCGGTGGCTCCATCGCCGTGAGGCTGATGAGCTGCATGATGTGGTTTGGGACCATGTCGCGCATCGTGCCGACATTGTCGAAGTATCCGCCACGCCGCTCCACCCCAACAATTTCGGCATTCGTGATCTGCACGTGATCGACGTAGCGATCGTTCCACAGCGGCTCGAAGATGCTGTTGCTGAAGCGGAAGACGAGCAGGTTCTGAACCGTCTCTTTGCCGAGATAATGATCGATGCGGTAAATCTGATCTTCGGCGAGGACCGCCTGAATCTGCGCGTTCAGAGCTTGGGCTGATTCGAGGTCGTGACCAAACGGTTTCTCGATGACCACACGGCGCCAGTGTCCGCTCTCTTCGCGAGCCAGGGCATGACGGCCTAATTGCTCCACAATCTGCGCGAAAAACTTCGGCGCAGTCGCAAGGTAAAATAAGTAGTTCCCTCTGGTTCCATATCGGGAATCAACCTGGCTCAGCCGCTCGGTCAGACAGGTGTACGTGGCTTCGTCGGCGAAATCACCTCGTTCGTAATAGAGTCGCTCAGAGAACCACCGCCAGGAATCGCTGTCATGGTTCTCCTGCTCCACGAATTGCGTGACTTGTTGACGAAAGGAATCGCCGCTTAGATCGTCTACCGATACGCCGACCACGGCAAAGTTGTCCGGCAGCAGCTTGTCTTTAGCGAGATTGAAGAGGGCGGGAATGAGCTTCCGTTTGGTGAGATCGCCTGCAGCTCCGAAGACCACCATCGCGCACGGGCCGGCAGGTTTGTCGGTCGGATTGAACTCCTCTTCGAGGTTAATTGCTGCTGCGCTTGCCATCTGCCTCTCGTCCGAACAGGGAAAGCATTGTAGGATGCGGCACCCACGTCTGACTACTGCCGAAGAGCTACGGTAGAATTGTCGCGACTGCAGTCGTCCCACTCTTTGCAGACGAGTTCAGGCATTGGACTGGCACAGCCGTCGCATTTCAGAGATTCTTGAGCGCGCTCTCCTCGAAGATCGCGCCACGCGCGACGCCACGACACAGGCTTGCATCGATCCGCGTATGCGCGCGACCGCCACGATTCACGCCAAGCAGTCGTGCATTCTTTCCGGCTTGGGCGCGGTGAATCGGATTCTCGAGATCTACAGCAATCTGGATAAATCCGTGATCGGACACCATGAAGTCATCAGCCATCCTGAGGTGTTTGATGGTGTTCGTCTTCACGACCGCCAGGCCGTTGCCGTGATTCGCCACAATGCACGTGTGATCCTTTCCTGCGAGCGCGTAATTCTGAATCTGCTGCAGCGCATGAGCGGCATCGCCACGATTACGCGGCGCTATGTGGATGTAATCGGCGGCACGAAGGCGCGGATTCTCGATACCCGCAAGACCGTTCCGGGAATGCGTCTGCTGGATAAATATGCCGTACGCTGCGGCGGTGGACACAATCACCGGCTCGATCTTTCGGACGGCGTGCTGATCAAGAACAATCACATCTCGCTTGGTGGCGGCATCGCGCAGGTGTTGAAGAAAGCGCACGAGGCACGCATGGGAACACAGCCCATTGAGATCGAGGTCCGCACCCTTGAAGAACTCGAAGAGGCTCTGGCCAACGGAGCTGAAGCCATCCTGCTCGACAACATGGATCCCGCTACAGTGCGCAAAGCCGTGGAGCGGGTTGCGAATCACACCCGCCGCATTCCCCTGGAAGCTTCAGGAGGAATGAATTTAGAGAACGTCCGCAGCTACGCTGAAACTGGCGTCGACTACATTTCGGTGGGCTCGCTGACGCACTCACCGCAAGCTGTGGACATGAGTATGAAAATCACACCTGCGTTGTTCTAGCGGACCCGCGAGATGAAATGATAGCGTTCGATCGCCACAAAGATCGAGCTGTCTAGGATCGGCATTTCGCGTCAGACGCTCAATTCCCTGACGCCGCCCGAAAGTACCTTTCGGATGCCCGAGTGGGTGCGGACTCTCAAGAATCCGTTTGCGTCGAGGCCGTCGGTTACCCCATCGTATCCTCCGGCTTCATCGACATGCACCTGCTTGCCGCGCGCGTAGCTTGAGACAGACTCAACTCGAGCAATCAGGGTCTGTGTGCCCTCGGGAACCACGGCTTTCCGATAGCCGGTTTCGAGCGAGCGAAGCATTGCGACGAGCAACTCGGCGCGTGACCATGTCTTCCCCGTTTCAATCTGAATGGATGTGGCAGTGTCCGCGATTTCTGGCGGAAACGAGTCTTGATTGAGGTTCACGCCGATCCCAATCACGGCAAAGCGAAGCTGCTCTGCATCAGACGAGATTTCTGTGAGAATGCCGCACACTTTCTTCCGCCCGATGAGTAAGTCGTTAGGCCATCGGAGATCGCAGTCGATTCCGCAGTTGTTAAGAATGGAATCGTGAACAGCAACGCCAGCCATGAGCGATAGCCAGAGAGCCTGCGCAGCTTGAATTCGTGGTCGCAGAAGAATAGAAGCAAGAATCGAGGTGCCGGATTCTGATTGCCACGAGTGCCCGCCCCGGCCGCGCCCGGCGGTCTGCTGGTCGGTAAAGAAGACGTGCCCTTCTTCAACACCGGCCGCGCCGGCGTGCATGGCCACGGTATTCGTGGATCCCGTTTCGGGAATGTAGTGGAGTTTGTGTGAGAAAAGCGATCCGGCGAGCGCGGATTCCAGCTCGCCCACGTCGTAGTCGCGCGCAGGTATGCTCACGATTGCAGATTATTAACTTACGCCCGCAGCGCCGATTTCTCGCGCATTTGGAGAGCCGCTGCGAATTCGTCCATCATTATGGTTTGGTCCCGATCCGGACCAGTTGAAATCATGCCGATGCGGGCACCAGTCTTGTCTTCCAGGTATTTCATATAGCTCTGCGCCTTCTGCGGGAGCTTCGCGAATTCGCAGATGCCGACGGTTGTTTTCTTCCACCCTGGCATCTTCTCGTAAATGCACTCGACCTTTTCGAACGTGCCCGCAGAAGCCGGGATGCGCTTGTCGTGCTTCTTGCCGCCGAATTTGTAGCTGACGCAGACCGGAATTTCATCGAGGGTATCGAGCACGTCGAGTTTCGTGACCACCATCCAGTCGATGCCATTGATCGAGGTGGCGTAGCGAAGCAGCGGAAGATCAACCCAGCCGCAACGACGTGGACGGCCAGTGACCGCGCCATATTCATTTCCACGAGCGCGCAAGGTTTCGCCGATCGCGTCCTTGATCTCAGTTGGGAAAGGACCTTCTCCGACACGCGTGCAGTAAGCCTTGGTTACGCCAATCACGGAGCGAATCGCATTGGGCGCGACTCCGGTTCCCGTAACAGCGCCGCCGGAGGTGGCACTCGACGAAGTCACGAAAGGATAGGTGCCATGGTCGATGTCAAGCATCGTGCCCTGCGCGCCTTCGAACATTACCGATTCCCCCGCAGCGATCGCATCGTTCAGCAAGAGCGCGGTGTCAGTCACAAACGGTGCAACGCGATCGGCAGCGCGGGAGTATTCGTCGTAGATCTTGTCTGGATCGAGCGGGTCGGTATTGAACAGCGCATGCGCGATCGTGTTCTTCTCGCGGCAGGCGTTCTCGATGTGCGTGCGCAGCAGCGACGAATCAAGCAGATCGATGACGCGCAGGCCTCCGCGCTTCATCTTGTCTTCATATGCCGGGCCAATGCCGCGCGACGTGGTACCAATCTTCACCCGGCCAGGAGCGTTCTCGGCCGCCAACTCGATCATGCGGTGATAGGGCAGGATTACATGTGCCCGATTTGAAACAAATAGCCGTCCGGCGACATCGAGTCCATTCTGTTTGAGTCCATCTACTTCTTTCAGAAAAGCTATCGGATCGAGCACGACCCCGTTGCCGATGACGCTCCGGCAGCCTTCACGCAGTACGCCGCAGGGAATAAGCTGCAGGACGAATTTCTTGCCGCCTATGATGACGGTGTGTCCGGCATTGTGTCCGCCGGCGTAGCGGGCGACGACGTTGAAGTTCTCCGAGAGCACATCGACGATCTTGCCCTTGCCCTCATCTCCCCACTGGGCGCCGACCACAACGGCTGTATTGCCTTTTTTCAACGAGATACTCCAGCGATGCGTTTGCGAACACACACCTGCTCCGCGC
>DATEKE010000092.1:0-2616 GCA_035277605.1 Terriglobales bacterium
CCCGGCCATCGCGGCTGCGGACGGCGCAGCAGGAGGCCGTAGCGTGCCGGCAGCTGCACAGCGACCATTGCCCACGGAAGAAGCGAAGAAGAAATAGAGTTTTGTTGGGGGGAGACAACCACCAGGCGGCGCGGTTTGCACTCGTAAGTGCACCGCGCCGCCCGTTCTCTTTTTAACATACTCACATGCGGAGTCCCGGTTTCAGAAACGCGACGTCTTCCTAACGCAACAAGCGGAATCGCTCCCCTGATTGAGATGCACTTCAGCGACTGCATTGCTCATCAGAACCCATTCAGCCGAAGCGCTGGGCGGAATGGATGAGCGCCTATGAGGGCCGGATTTGATAATATTTACTCGATTCTGAATGCAATGTGCGGAATCGCTAAATTCGCGGTCGCGTTTGTCATGGTCGGAGCGACATGCTGTCTGGCCGCAACTCCGGATGACATCGACTTTCGCGCGCGTCTGATAAGCGCTACGCCGACGTATCACATGGGCGAGGCGCTCGAAGTCGAAGTATCCTACGCGAGCCAAAGCGAAAAGAAGTTCCACGGGTCGTTCTGCGGACTGAGGCCACAGTTCACGGCAGTAAGACCCCAAATTACTCCCACCGATGGAGTTCTTGACCTTCGTGCCTTGCGGCGAGGTCGCGTTTTTGCAGGCAATAATCTCTGTGCTGTCGGCTACCTCGGTATTCTACCCAACCGTCAACAGCTGGACTTGAGTGAATGGTACCGATTTCAGAAGCCGGGACACTATTCAGTTACATTCACGAGCACAGAAGTTTCCCGAGTGAAAAGCGCAGGAGAAGGCGGCGGATTCGGGCAGTTAACGCTTGAATCGAACCCTGTTGACTTCGATATTCTGCCTGCCGACCCGGCCTGGGTTGCGACAGAGATCAGCGATATCGAGCAAGAGCTGAATGCGGCAACAAATGACGGACAGCGCGGTGTGGCCGTGCACCGTCTTGCTCTGCTGGACACGCCGACCTCCGTTCAGGCCTTGGTTCGGCTTTACCTTGCGAGCGGCGAAACAGGAGAGAGTTGGATTTACGATTCGGCTCTGCACGATTCGTCCCAGATCGACGTCATCATTCCCTTGCTCCGCGCCGCACTTTCTGATCCGACAATTGAAACACCTGCGGACCTGCCGCAATGGCTGGCAGATCTTCAGACACGCAGACAGCTTGGCATAATACCGCCGTATCCGAATGATGATGCCGGCCAGCAAAAAGCGAAGGAAGAATGGAAGGCACGTTCCGGCGTTCGCGAGAATTATTTTTCGCAGGACAATGCGTTGCTGGCGGCGAGCATTGGGCAGCGTTCTGGAAGTCGGAAAGCTGCGGCCACTTATCAGGTATGGTTGGACTCCACGCAAATAAATGCTACAACGCCGCAGTCACGGGAAACTCTCATGCGTCTTCAATCGGACGTGCTTGCCATGGTAAATGATCTTGATCGCGACCGGCAGGTGCAATTCCTCGTTTCTGCGTGGAAAACGATGCCGCACGAGCAACTGCTCCCGCTGGTCCGCCAACTAGCCTTGGAGAGCCTCAATCATCCTCCCGGATACGGCACTCATGATGCGATCCGGCTTTGGTGCGAGGACCTGCCGGCAGACTGCAGTGCCGCGATCATTCGCAACATAACCGAGACCAACGCTAAAATGGATCGGAACATTGTCCTGATGATGCCGGAATCGGAACACTCCGAGCTTGACACAATGCTGGAAGCACAACTGAAGGGTCCCTTGACTTATAGCAATTGGAATCAGTTGCAGAGTGCTGCTGCGATAGCTTTGCGCGCGGGCAGCCGTAGTCTCGTTCCCGCGGTCGAGGCTCTCCTCGACCAGTCCGCGGGGATCCTTGGGTGCGGCGAAAACATCCAGGGCGATCTGATCGGGTATCTGTTTCGAGTCGCGCCTAAAGATGCCGAGAAGCGTCTTGCCGCAGCGCTCGAGAGCACGAACAAATCTTGCGGGGTCCAAATGCTTCGAACCTTGCATTCTGACCGCCCTTCGGACGACATCATTCCCATCGCGACGAAGGCTCTGAATTCTCCGAACCTCGTTACCGCGACATGGACTGCGCTTTATCTTGAGGATCATGGCGATGCTTCGGCAAAGGATGCACTATGGCGGCGTTTAGAGGCGCTTTGGGCAGCATGGTCGGGCAAACCATCTCAGTCAACGGATCAGGCGCTGGGCTCCGCGACAGGTCCCGACGCCGAGGCGGCGAACCTGGAGCAAGCGCTCGCCTCTGCCCTCGCGCACGGGACGAACTGGGAGCTGACCACCGGCGAAATCAGTCGCTTGCATGATGGCTGCCACACGCAAATGTGCCGAGACATCGCGGACGGTAAGGGCTCTGTCAATTTCTGATAAGCAACCGCAGGACAAGCACCAAACCTCCCGCGAGTATTCGTTCAAACAATCGGGCGTGGGCGTAGCGTGAATGGAAGATGATTGCGGCGGCGAAGTTTGCCCGATCAATGTGCGATCAGTGCTTCAGGATCTCGCGCGCAATCACCATGCGCTGGACTTCGCTCGTGCCTTCGCCGATCGTGCAGAGCTTCACGTCGCGATAAAACTTCTCCGCCGGATAATCCTTCACGAATC
>DATEKE010000093.1:0-10141 GCA_035277605.1 Terriglobales bacterium
TGACCTGTGCTGGTGGTGGTTGCTTGTGTCGAAGAGCCTTGATCGCTGGCTGTTCCCGGTGTTCCTGCTGTTTGCGCTGCGGCGAAACTCAATGCCAGCAGCAGCGCTGGTGAGAGATACCATGCCTTCTGCATTGAAACTGCTCCTGTAATTCCCTGAACGGAACCTGTGCACGTTGGTGCTTCTACGATTCGATGCCAGGAGCAGGTCGGGGATGTCTGGAGGCGAAGGAGTGGGACGACGCAAACGATTAGAGCTGCAGCCGCAACCCCTGCGCGAAGTTCAAGGCTGAGTCCGTGATGATTTCGCGATTTCAATCGCGAAATCGCGAAATCACCAAATCAGGAAATAACTCTTACTGCGTGTAGCTCAAAGCCGACAAGGCTTGACGAAATCTCTGACGATAGTTGCGGCTCATCGTGAGTTCTTTGCCATCGACGAGCTTCACCAGATAGTCTCCATGGGGCAACGGGCGAAATTCTTTAAGGCATTCGATGTTGATGATCGTGCAGCGATGAATGCGCACGAAATGGCGAGGATCGAGCTTGCGTTCGAGTTCGCCCATCGTCGAGCGCATGCGATGCTGCTGAGGTCCGCAATGCACGTTGACATAGTTTGCGGCCGAGGTAAACGAATCCACATTTTGCACCTTCTGAAAGAAAATGCGATCTCCGTTCCTCAGTGCCAGCCGCTCCAGGTACTTCGGGCTTTCCTGTATCGGGAAATGGACGCCCTTCGGTGCAGGTTCAGCGGCCTTGCCGGCTGGGATCACACCGCTTCGCTCCATGCGTACGCGGAGCTTGGCTCGTTCGATCGCTTGCAACAGCCTGTGGTCTTGAAATGGCTTGACTACGTAATCGGCAGCATCGGCATCGAACGCGCGCGCGGCAAAACGATCGAGCGCGCTCATGAAAACTACCGCGGGAATCTTGCCGCTGCTCGATTCGGCGATCTGGAAGCCGTGAACGTCAGGCAGCTGCACGTCAACAAACAGCATGTCAGGCGAATGCCGTTCGATAGCAGCCAGAGCTTCGCTCCCGGTCGAACATTCACTGACAATCTCAATCGAGTCATCGTCTTCGAGAACGCGCGAGATCGCCTGGCGAGCGGACGACTGGTTGTCCGCAATCAGCGCACGGAATCTCGAATGTTCGAGCGGGGCGGCGGTATGTACTGAGTTTGTGGCCATAACGTCTTTAACACCTCGTCGTTCTGTAAGGTCCGTGGTTCCCTCGCCATAAGTGTCGGCGTGGGCATATGGTTCACTTGCAAGGGAAAACGCGGGTCGACTGCCGGGTGCTGCGCGACCCACTGACTGGAACTTGTCTGCGCCAGCTGAAGCTGATCCTGTGTCAGCTCCTGGCCAATCGCGGAAAACCTCTTTTGGAACAGTTCCGGGATGGGAACACCGGATTGCTGAGCGCGCAGATACCAGGAATATGCCTCAATGGGATCGATGACACCCGAACAGCCGGTCAGGTGACATAAGGCCAAATTGAGAAGGCCTTGTCCATTGCCTTGCTCCGCCGACTCCGAGAACAAACGAAGAGCTGTGCGACGATCTGCCGCGACGCCCTTGCCTTGCAGGTAAAGGCGGCCCAGGTTGTTTTTCGCCGCTGCAAACCCCTGGTCGGCGGCTTTGCGGTAGTGCTCGGCAGCCTTCTTGTAGTCTGTCCCGACGCCCTGGCCATTCTCATAGGCGATTCCCAGGACAAAGTGCGCCGAAGCACGATCGTGCCTGGCGGCTCGCTTCAGCCATTTGATTCCCATTTCAGGATTGGCAGCGACCGCGTTGCCGTTCAGATATGCGAGCCCGACGTCCACCTGCGAGATATCGACTCCGGCTGTAGCCGCGCGCAGCAACAGTTCGAAGCCGTGCGCTGGATCTTTCGCGACTCCCCATCCATTGGTGTAAAGAATGCCCAGATCGTGCAGCGCGAGCGGATAGCTGGACGATGCGGCGCGCTGCAACCAACGAAACGCTTCGGTATCGCTATGCTCCACTCCGCGCCCAGTCAGATAAAAGACGGCGAGGTTCGTCTGCGAATCAGGGTCGCCCTGATCCGCGGCCTTTCTAAACCAACGCGCCGCCTCTTCGTAATTGATGTTCCCGGTTCGACCCACTGCGTAGGCTCTTGCTACCTCGGCTTGAGCACTTAAAGAACCGTTCTCGGCCTTGCGCAGCAATTTTCCGAACTCTTGCTCGCTCACCGGCTTCAGTTCGGCTGTGCAAATCGAATTCATAACCGCAGTCATCGCGGCCAGGAACAACAACTTTACAAAAAGTCTTTCCGTTCGAAACCCGCTACTGCCAATGCCTGTCATCTCCCACCGCCTGAAATGCAAAAGAGGCTGCCCGATTCGCAAAACGCTGCGGATCGCGACAGCCTCCGGTGATACGGTCAGCTTGTCTGCTAGCTGAACTTAATTTTTTGTCTTGAGACCTCTACCAAAACGGGAATGCCGTCCTGGATCTTCAACCGTTCAATCTCGCCATGACCCATCTGCTCGCAATAACGCACGAAAGCCCGCCAGGCTGGGTGCAATGACGTCTCCTGCCCGGTTCGATTGGGAGCCGTTCCATTTCGGTTCGACTCATGCGCGTTGTTGCGCTCACTCATCCAGACTCCGTCTGGTTGCCGTTTGTACCTTTGACGACGCGTTTCAAATTCGGTTAGCAAACCAACCGCGCCTCTTGCCTGCTTAGTAATTCAGCAATCAATACGCCAACAGATGTTCGCCAGTTCCCTTGAGGTTCTGAGTTGAGATTTTTCTTGCGGGACAGAATTGTTGATCTTTCCTGTTCGAATTCGAACAAGCTTTGTGCGAATCCGAACAGCCCCAAAAATTGGGTTCCAGAAGCGATGAATGGGGTGCTGACTATCTTCAAAGCAGACGTGATCGTGGCCGCTTGGAACCAGTGCACAAAAAATGAATGTGAATGCCGTCATTGCGGGGATAGTTAGCAGGAATGGACTCCAGGGACCACGCGCGGCTCTCGCCGGCAATTGGCGACCAGCGACGAGAGCGCAACTCTGCCTTCTTGGGTACACTTTTCATTCGAGGACACGCTCCTGGACGCCGCTTACTTTACTCACCGGCTTCACTTCGGATTCCTGATTACCTTCCATTACCTTTTTCCCCAACTCACGATGGGACTTGCCCCTCTCATCGTGATTCTGAAAACGTTGGCGCTCAGGAGCGGCAAAGAGGAATACCACCACGCTGCTCGCTTCTGGATGAAGATCTTCGGGATTAATTTTGTTTTAGGTGTCGTAACCGGAATTCCCATGGAGTTCCAGTTTGGGACGAACTGGTCACGCTTTTCTCAGGCTACCGGCGGAGTGATCGGGCAGCCTCTCGTCATGGAGGGAGTGTTCTCTTTCTTCCTCGAGTCGGCATTCCTGGGATTGTTCCTTTTTGGCGAGAAACGCCTGAGCCGGGTTGCACACTGGTGGTCTGGATTTCTGGTCTTCGTCGGCTCCTGGCTATCGGGCTTTTTCATCATCACCACCGATGCCTGGATGCAGCATCCGGTGGCATACACTCGTTTGCCGGATGGTTCCTTTCAAGTAAACAGCTTCATGGGTCTGTTGATGAACCCCTGGGCACAGGTGCAATACGCGCACAACATGAGCGGAGCGGTAGTGACCGGCGCATTCGTAATGTCGGCCGTCGGCGCGTTCTATCTGCTTAACCGCCGGTCGGAGGAATATGGGCGCATCTTCCTCCGCGTCGGAGTGATTGCCGGTTTCATTTGCTCGGTGGCGCAGGTTTTCCCCACGGGAGATCTGCATGGCCGCTATCTGGCCAAGCACCAGCCAGTCACGACGGCAGCGATGGAAGGACTCTTTCGCTCTGAGAAAGGCGCTCCCATGGTGCTGATGGGACAGCCGGATGTTGAGAAGCAGCGCATTGACAATCCACTGGTCGTAAATAAGGTCCTCAGCTTTCTGATCTATGGCACGACCGAAGCTGAGGTGAAGGGATTAAACGCATTTCCCCGCGAAGATTGGCCGACGAACATTCCTCTCCTGTATTTCGCATATCACATCATGGCCGGGCTGGGGACATTGTTCATCGCGGTCATGACACTTGCGATTCTTCTGCTCTGGCGTGGGAACCTGTTCTCCACGCGGTGGCTGCTGTGGGTAATCATGCTCTGCCTCCCGCTCCCCTACATCGCAAACACCGCCGGATGGATTACTGCAGAAGTTGGACGACAGCCGTGGCTGGTTTACGGGCTGATGCGCACTGCAGTCGGATATTCCGCCAATGTATCTGCGGGAAATGGCCTGTTCACACTGCTCGGCTTCATGGGCTTATACACCGTGCTGGCGATTTTCTTTTTGTTTCTGGTACATCGTGAAATAGCTCATGGTCCGGGAATAAGTCCCAATGTGGAACCACAGCCGATCACCGTGGCGGGAGATTAAACATGGCAACTGTGTGGTTCGTGCTGGTTGCCTTCATGCTGGCGGCGTATGTCGTGCTCGATGGATTTGATCTTGGAGCCGGCATCCTCCATTTATTCATTGCGCGAACCAACGAGGAACGGCGCATGGTGCTGCGCGCTATCGGCCCGGTTTGGGATGGCAATGAAGTCTGGCTGATAGCCGGAGGTGGAACACTTTTCTTTGCCTTCCCGCTTCTCTACGCCTCCAGTTTCAGTGGCTTTTACCTGCCGCTGAACATCGTGCTGTGGCTCCTGATCCTGCGCGGAATCGGAATCGAATTTCGCATGCATCTCGATAACCAGGTTTGGCGCGACTTTTTCGACGGCCTGTTTTCCATCGGAAGCCTGCTGCTGACCATCTTCTTTGGCGCTGCTCTCGGCAACGTCATTCGCGGAGTTCCCTTCCAACCGGATCATTATTTTTTCGAGCCGCTGTGGACCAATTTCCGTCCCGGTGCAGATGCCGGTGTGCTGGACTGGTACACCGTCCTGGCCGGAGCCGTGGCTTTGATCGCATTGACGGTGCACGGCGCGAATTATCTCGCGCTTAAAACCGAAGGAGATCTTGGACGGCGCTCACGAGCTGCCGCTCGCAACTTGTGGCCTTTGCTCGCAGCATTGACCGTGGCAAGCTGCATCGCAACGCTGCTCGTACGTCCGCAAGTGACGAAGAACTACACCTCGCATCCAGTTGGATTCGTAATTCCCGTCTTCGTCGCCGCGAGTCTGATCACAATGTTCCTCGCGTATCGCGCGGCAAATGATCGAAGAGCTTTTCTCAGCTCATGCGCCTATCTCGCGTTCATGCTGATCGGAGCGGCTTTCGCTTTGTATCCTTCCGTTCTGCCTTCTAGCAACCGCGCTGTCGATGACCTCACGATTTACAACGCGGCGGCCGGGTCATATTCACTGACCTACGGCGTGATCTGGTGGTCAGTCGGCATCGTCATCGCTATCGCCTATTTTGTCTTCGTTTATCGCATGTTCCGCGGCAAAGTGTCGCTCCAAAGCGGCGAGCACGGATACTAGAACCGGCCCCGCCCAGCAGGTTCGGTTTCCGATCAGCGATGAAGGTGCAGCTGCACGCCCGCGCGCGCGACTAGAGGAGATCCGAGGGTCACAATCGGGGTACGCGCAACCATGTAATGCTGATTGAGAAGATTCTCTCCCGCGACATAAAGATCGACATAAGAATTCAGGCGCCGGGAAATAAACGCGTCCATCTTGAAATAAGAATCCAGAGTGAGCGTATTTTGATCGTCGTCAAATGCAGAACTGCTGCTGCGGCCCTGAAGAGCAAGCGTCAGCACGTGCGGATTGCAGTAGTGGAATTGAAAGGTAAATTCATTGTGCGGCACCTCTGGCACGCGCAAACCGACGAGAGTCGGATCGGCCGGAAATGAAGTGACGATTGCATCGACAAACTGGTACTGCGCACTGAGGCCGGTGAACTTCGCAATGGCTACTTCTGCCTGGCCTTCCAGCCCACGTACGCGCGTGCTGCCGAGATTCTGACGCTGTCGCGTGATCAGCGCCGGCGTCACGCTTTGGGTTACGTTTGCAATCGGGCGGTGAACGTCGGCCCAGAAGAATCCCTGGAAGAGATTCAGTTTTCCATTCAACAGCTTTTCCGCGGGCCCAAGCTCCCATCCGGTGAGCCTCTCTGCTACGAGTTGCTGATTAGCTTGCGTGAGGATGTTCCCTAAACGGAACGAACGATAGAGTTCGTTGAGCGTAGGGGAGCGGAAGGAGCGATAGACAGAACCGCGAATGGCCAGGCGGTCGTTGATCTGATAATGCGTGGCAAGCTTGGGATTTACCGCCGTTTCCGAGCGGTCGGGAAATGAAGTCAGCGTACTCTGCCGCGATGGGAGCGCAGTCGTTCGATTAAATCCGGAGACAGTTTGCCAATCATCGAAGCGGAGTACGCCCGTGAGAATCCAGCGGTGCGTGATGCGCGCAATGTCTTCAATGAAGACTCCGGTGCTGCGGTCGCGCCCGCCGGCATTCACCACGCTTGACGGAGTTGCATTGATGAAAATCTCATCATCGCTCTCGCCGGTGACTTGCGAGAAATCGACGCCGCCTAACAAAGTTTGTCGACGTGTGATCGGACGCAGATATTGCGCGCTGAGTCCCCACTGTCGCGAGGGAACCTGCTGCACTCGCGCGAGACTTTCGCTATTGCGGCTCGCGGCTACCGAAGCAAATGTCTGGTGGTAGTCCTCGGCGCCTCCGTATCCGCGCACTTGCAGAAGATCGTCGGCTGCTCCAGACCAATCGAATCCGGCTGCAGCTTGCCAGGCACGGGTCCGGTTCAGTTCAATGATGGTTCCGTTGTGGCGCGAGTCGTCATAGCCAAGCCCGCGCACGAAGAAGCGCGATCGCTGAGAGAGTTGCCGCTGAATCTGCAGTTCACCGTTGCGATGGAGTGAACTGGCAGGATTATCGACCGCACCACGCTGCGAGGGCTGTACGGGAATATAGCCGTTTGTGGAGAAATACTCTCCCGCCAACGACCACAACCACTTCCCGGTTGCAGTTCCAAAATAGGCCGAAGCATTGGGTGTAGTCTGATTCCCGTACGAGAGATCAAGATCGGCCTCGGTTGCCTCTGGTGTCTTGGTGAGCAGTTGGACCGCGCCACTCAGTGCCTGACCGCCATAAAGGTCCGAAGCTCCGCCGCGCAGCATCTCGACGCTGTCGACCGCTTCGCGCGGGATCTGGCTCCAGTTCATCCAGCCACCGAAGGGATCGGTTGCCGGAACGCCGTCGAGCAACACCGCAGCCCGGCTGGCGCCGCTTGATCCCACTCCGCGCATCGACACACCTTGTGTTGTCGGATTCGAGGTGCGGCTGCTGTTGCGACGAAAGAGATCGAAGCCCGCGACCTGCCGGAGAACGTCATCGATCTCGAGCGCTCCGCTAGTGCGAATCTGGTTGGGGCCGATGACCTGCATGCTCGATGGAGTTTCCGAGAGCGCCAGCGTCGTGCGGGAAGCGGTTACATCCACTTCTGTGCTCACCACCGCCGGCTGCAGCAAAATGAAGAACACAACATCCGAGCTCCCGGCGTTGATGCTCCTGTGAGTGTTCGCAAATCCGGTCACGGTGATGATGAGTTCTGCTCGCTCGGCTGTCGCGGACTGAAAAGCAAACGCTCCCTGCTCGTTCGTAGTCGCCGTTTGATGAGAACTTCCCTGCTTCAACACCACATTCGCGCCTAAGATCGCGGCGTGAGAGAGGTCTTCGACCGTTCCCCGAATCTCTCTGCGATTCGGTGTTTGAGCAAAACACGAACAGGAGAGCACAAGCAGGATTGCTCTCAGGATCCATCGTCCTGGTCGAGCGGAATTAATTGGGGACATGCGCCGCATCAGCAACTCACAACTAGGATGCCCATTCTGCAGCACCGAAAGCAAACCAGCACCAGTTCGACACCAGGAACAGCTCACGGCAGCCGGTCCCTTCCCGGTGGTGCGGTTCTGTAGAATCTCGTTGTCCCATGAACTCGATTCTCGTAGTCGATGACGAAGCCGACATTCGCAAGTCGCTGCGTGGCGTGCTGGAAGATGAAGGTTACAAAGTCACCGCGGCGGAAAGCGGCGAGGCTTGTCTCGACGTCCTCAAAACGCGCTCCTTTGACGTCGTTCTGCTCGACATCTGGCTGCCGGGCATTGACGGCTTGGAAACGCTGGAGAAGATCAAACAGCAGGAAGATCCGCCGGAAGTGATCATCATCTCCGGACACGGGACGATCGAAACCGCCGTCAAAGCCACCAAGCTCGGCGCGTACGACTTCCTCGAAAAACCGCTCTCACTCGAACGCACGCTGATTGTGCTGAAGAACGCGATGCAGGCGCGAAAGCTGCGCGGCGAGAATCGAGAGTATCGCAAGCAGCTTGAGTCAAAAAGCGTGATTGTCGGTGAGAGCGTGCCAACGAAAGCCCTTCGCCAGCAGATCGCGCTGATGGCGCCGACCAACGGTCGCGTGCTTATCTATGGCGAATCCGGAACGGGAAAGGAGCTGGTTGCCCGCGCGATTCACAATCAGAGTCTGCGGCGCGAGAACGTCTTTACCGAAGTCAACTGCGCCGCGATTCCCGAGGACTATATCGAAGCCGAACTCTTCGGCCTTCGTAATTCAACGGGTCCTGGCGGCACGGCGGAAAAGACGGGCACCTTCGAACGCGCGGACGGTGGCACTTTGTTTCTGGACGAAGTGGGCGATATGAGCTTGAAGACGCAGTCCAAGGTTCTGCGCACACTCGATGAGCAGCGCTTTACTCCTGTCGGTGCGACCGAGCCGGTCACCGTCGATGTGCGCGTAATCGCATCTACAAACAAGAACCTCGAAGTGGAGATCGCGGCAGGAAATTTTCGTGAGGATCTGTTCTATCGCCTGAACGTGATTCCGTTTTATGTTCCGCCGTTGCGGGATCGTCTGGAAGACGTGCCACTACTTGTCAGACACTTCTTAAAAGAGTTTTCATCCCGCTATAGCCGCCGTACGCGAGAGATCACCGACGATGCTCTCGATGCGCTCATGAAGTATGCGTGGCCTGGAAACGTTCGCGAGCTGCGCAACGTGATTGAGCGCATCGTGATCATGAATCCTGGGGCTGCGAAGATTGAACGCAAGCATCTTCCTCCACTTATCTACCGCGATGGGTCGCGACGAGGCTCGACTCCAGAGTTTTCTTCGCTGCATCAGGCGCGTGCTGCCTACGAACGCGACTACATTCTGCGCAAGCTCGAAGAGAGCAAGGGCAACATGAGTCGCGCCGCCGAGATTCTCGGCATGGAGCGCAGCCATCTCTATCGCAAAATGAAGACGCTCGGGATCTCCGTGAAGGAATAATTGCTGAGCACCTGATTTTTTACTGCTTATCCACAGGCACTTCGATTATCCTTCGCTGCATGGTGCGTATGACGGTGCTGGCATCGGGGTCACGCGGCAACACCGCTGTCCTTTCCAGTTCGGGCACCAGCATTCTGATCGACGCCGGCATCTCCTGCCGCGAAACTCTGCGCCGAATGCGCAGCGCAGGTGAAGATCCCGCACAGCTCAGCGCACTTGTCATCACTCACGAGCATTCGGATCATGTCAGCGGCCTCGGCGTGCTGGCGCGCAAGCTGAAGATCCCGGTTTACATCACCGGACACACACATCAGGAATGGCAGCGCTGGGTGCGCGGTCCCGTGACCAGGCAAGCTGCGCTTTATGAAGATGACGACAAAGCACACCTCGAACGCTGCGAACCCTTCCGCGCGGGCGAGCGATTTACCATCGGCGACATTGAAGTGCTCCCATTCACGATTCCGCACGATGCGGCCGATCCCGTGGGATTTGTCTTTCGCACCGAGGGCATCAAGATCGGCATGGCGACCGATTTGGGATATATGCCGGCAAGCGTCAAGATACATCTCCGCGGATGTGACGCACTCGTGCTCGAATCAAACCACGATCTGGAAATGCTCCGCGGCGGGCCGTACCCATGGTCGGTGAAGCAGCGCGTTATGTCCCGTGTTGGGCATCTGTCGAACGATTCTCTCGCCGAATTCTTCTCTACCGACTATGATGGAGGAGCAGCATTCCTCGTATTGGCACATTTGTCCGAGGCGAACAACCATCCCGAATTGGCACGGCAAGCGGCCGAGCGGGCTCTGGGCGGACGCCTGAAT
>DATEKE010000094.1:0-5893 GCA_035277605.1 Terriglobales bacterium
TGAAATTCCGACCTCACTGGCCTGGGCTCATCCCGTGGTGCAGGAGTGGTTTGTCCGCAAATTCGGTACCCCAACGGAACCACAGGAAGAGGGCTGGCCACACATTCTCGGTGGACGCTCTACCCTGATCTCAGCTCCGACGGGATCGGGCAAAACTCTATCGGCGTTCCTCGCGTGTATCGATCGCCTGGTTCGAAAGGCTGTTTCCGGCGCGCTGGAAGACAGGATCGAGGTCCTCTATATTTCGCCTCTGAAGGCGCTCGGTAATGACATCCAGAAAAACCTCGAACAGCCGTTAGCCGAGATCGCCGAACTAGCTGGCCAGCGCGGCTATCTCATGCCGCAGATTCGGACGTTCGTCCGGACTGGCGACACACCGCCCGCCGATAGGCAGCGGATGCTGAAATCTCCGCCGCACATCCTCGTCACAACGCCTGAGTCGCTCTACATTCTGCTCACGGCGGAACGCAGCCGCGAGCTTCTGCGCGACGTGGAGACCGTGATCGTCGACGAGATCCATGCCATTGCCGACGACAAACGGGGCGCACACCTGGCCATTTCGCTTGAACGGCTTGACGCATTGGCTCATCGCAAGCCCGTCCGCATCGGCCTTTCGGCGACACAAAAGCCGATCGAACTCGTCGGCGAGTTTCTCGCTGGAGCTGCAGGCAAGCCGGAGATTGTGAACGTCGGCCACAAGCGCCGACTCGATTTTGCGGTGGAAGTCCCGCCCAGCCCCCTAGCGGCGGTGATGACCAACGAGATGTGGGACGAGGTATATGACCGCCTCGTACAGCTCATCGAGCAGCACAAGTCCACGTTGATTTTCGTCAATACTCGCTCATTCGCTGAGCGGATTGCGCACGCACTCGCTGACAAGCTCGGCGAAGACGCCGTCGCCGCGCACCACGGCAGTCTTTCGCGCAAGTTGCGATTAAATGCGGAGAACCGTCTGCGCAAAGGCGAATTACGGGCGCTGGTTGCGACTGCATCGCTTGAACTTGGAATCGACGTTGGGCATATCGATCTCGTCTGTCACATCGGCTCACCGCGCTCCATCGCCGTAATGCTTCAGAGAGTCGGACGCGCTGGGCACTGGCGCGGCGCAATCCCCAAAGGGCGCATCTTTGCCACGACGCGCGACGAACTCATCGAATGCGCCGCTTTGGTGCGCGCCATCGAGTCCAGCGAACTTGATGCGCTCATCATCCCTGAGTCTCCGCTCGACGTGCTGGCTCAGCAGGTCGTCGCGATGTGTGCCGCCGAAGACTGGCCTGAGCGCCAGCTTTTCGAGGTAGTTCGACGTGCATATCCCTATCGCAATCTCAGCTACGACGATTTCGATGAGATCGTAACCATGCTGTCCGAGGGCATCGCTGCGAGCCGCGGACGCTACGGTGCTTACCTGCATCGCAATCGCGTGAACGGCGTCCTAAAAGCTCGCCGCGGCAGCCGCATGCTGGCTGTCACCAACGGCGGAGCCATCGCCGATAACTCCCTCTACACAGTCGTTGCTCTTCCGGAAGAAGCGATGGTCGGAACGCTGGATGAAGACTTCGCCGTCGAGAGCCAGCGTGGGGACATCATGCTGCTGGGGAGCACGAGCTGGCGCATTCACCGCGTGGAATCGGGCGGACGGGTGCTGGTCGAAGATGCGCAGGGCGCAGCGCCGACGATTCCCTTCTGGCGCGGCGAAGCTCCCGCGCGCACAGCCGAACTTTCCCATCAGGTCGCATTCATTCGCGCTAAAGTCGATGAGCTTACGCCGAACATTACTCCGGTCGGCATTTCGCGCAATATTCCTGAAGTGGCGGCGGCCGTCGAGTGGCTGAAAGCCGAATGCCACGTTGACGACTCCGGCGCCGAGCAGATTGTCGAGCACATCGTGACAGGTCGCGCCGTTCTCGGCGCAGTTCCCACACAAACGACGCTGATCGCCGAACGCTTCTTCGATGAAGGCGGAGGCATGCAGCTCGTGATCCATGCCCCATTCGGCGCTCGAATCAACAAAGCCTGGGGACTGGCGCTGCGCAAGCGTTTCTGTCGTTCATTCAATTTCGAGCTTCAGGCCTCCGCCACGGAAAACGGCTTGAATATCGCGCTAGCTGAGCAGCACAGCTTTCCTCTGGCAGACGTTTTCGAGTTCCTCCGCGAAGAGAGTGTCCAGGAGGTGTTGGAACAGGCAGCGCTCCCTTCTCCGATATTCAAAACCCGCTGGCGTTGGGATGCGGGGCGTTCGCTTGCTCTGTTGCGGTACCGAAATGGGAAGAAGGTTCCGCCGCAAATTCTGCGTATTCGCTCCGATGATCTTCTCGCCGCCGTCTTCCCCGACGTTGCCGCGTGCCAGGAAAATATCGAGGGCGACATCAAAATTCCCGATCACCCGCTGGTTCGCGAGGTGATGAAAGACGTGCTTACCGAAGCGATGGACATCGAAGGTCTCAAGCACGTGATTCGCGGCATGTCTGATGGCTCCATTCGTCTCCTCGCGGTCGATACACCGGTTCCTTCGGTCTTTTCACACGAGATCCTGAATTCTGCCCCTTACGCCTACCTCGATGATGCCCCGCTTGAAGAACGCCGTGCACGCGCAGTCGAGATGCGCCGCACGCTGCCGCCTTCAGTGCTTGAAGAAGTTGGCGGACTCGATGCCGGAGCGATTGAGCAGGTCCGCACCGAAGCTTGGCCGGATGTTCGTGATCCCGATGAATTGCACGATGCGCTGCTTACGCTCATTGCCATTCCAGAAGACGTTTCGGTGCTTAGCGCTGATGGTCCGGATCTTGAAGCCTCAACGAAACGCGAGAGCATCAATTGGTTGCAGCATTTGGAAGAGCTGCAGCGCCAGAAACGCGCCACTCGCGCGCGAGTCGGTGACAAATATTTCTGGGTGGCTGCCGAGAAATTGTCGAGCTTCCGCGCGCTGTATCCCAATTCTGAACTGAGTCCGCTGATCGACCCAGCCGAGCGCGAGACTCCGACTGCCGATGACGCTCGGCTCGCCATGATCCATGGCTGGATGATGCACTCCGGTCCAGTGACCGCCGAACAGCTTGCTGCCGCGCTTCAGCAGCCGGCCAACGAAGTCGATATTGCCCTGCTGCGGCTCGAATCCAAAGGATCGATTCTGCGCGGCAAATTTGCACGCCATGACGGCGTCACCGAATGGTGTGATCGACGCCTGTTGGCGCGCATTCATCGCCTCACGCTTGGCGCGCTTCGCAAGCAGATCGAGCCATCGACTCCGGCGCAGTTCATGCGGTGGCTGCCGCGCTGGCAGCACGTCGCGCCGGGAACGCAGCTCAGCGGCGAACGTGGCCTGCTCGAAGTGCTGCGTCAACTGCAGGGATTTGAAATTCCAGCAAACGCCTGGGAGCGGCAGATCCTGCGCCAGCGAGTGCGTGAATACGACTCGGCACATCTCGACAACCTTTGCCTCACCGGCGCAGTAGGTTGGGGTAGGCTTTCGCCGCATCCGGCAACGCTCGAAGCGGCTGCTGGTGGTAATCGTCGTGTGGTGCCCACGAGCGTTGCTCCAGTTACGTTCTTCATTCGCGAAGAATCCGATTGGATGAGCGCTGCTCCGCATCAGCAGCCGACTGACATCGAGCGATGCTTAAGTCCAGTCGCGGCCGAGGTCCATACCTATCTGCAATCTCGTGGCGCATCGTTCTTTGCCGACATCGTCCGCGGTACAGGAAGATTGAAAGCCGAAGTCGAAACCGGGCTGTGGGAGCTCGTGGCTGCGGGTTTGGTCACCGCCGATGGATTCGACAATTTGCGCACTCTGATCGCTCCCAAGCGTCTGCACAATAACACGCGCTACAAGCGTCCGCGACACGCCGCGGGCCGATGGACTCTGCTGCGCACCGAGCCGGCCGGAGACCACGCCGTTGCTGTGGAAGGTGCGTGCCGCATGCTGCTCTCTCGCTATGGAGTCGTGTTCCGTGAGCTGCTGGCGCGCGAGTCAGTTTTGCCGAAGTGGCGCGAACTTCTGATCACCTTCCGTCGATTGGAAGATCGGGGCGAAGTACGCGGAGGTCGATTCGTCTCAGGCTTCATCGGAGAACAGTTTGCGCTGCCCGAAGCTGTCGAGTCGCTGCGCGCAATGCGCTCCGCTCCGGTTTCGGGAGAGACGATCACAATCTCTGCAGCCGACCCGCTGAATCTGGTTGGGCTCATCGTTCCCGGCGAGCGCGTTCCAGCGATTTCGGGCCACACAGTGAGCTTCCGCGATGGAAATGCGGTCGAGCCTGGTTCGGTGGTCAGCCCTGCGATGCAGGTGTTAGCTACAGGATCCAATGGCGACTGAGCAGAAGAGATCCATCGAATCCTCGTCGGGCGATCGACTCGTCGAAGATGTCGACTATTACATCGAAAACGGCCTCTATGTGTTCACCGAGCACTACCTGCTGAAGCGTGGATACTGCTGCCAATCCGGATGCCGCCATTGCCCATATGGCTTCGCCGGCGGCAAGATCACTGCAAAGAAATAGGGCGGCTCGAAAGCCGCCCTAAGCTTGAGGTTGATATCAGAATTAGTGGCTCATCGGGTTGCTGCTATTGTTATTCGCCGAGCCGCTAACTTTGATGTGGTCCTTTACCTTCTTGCCGTTGGCATTTTCCTTCGCGATCCGGACAGCTTCTTTACGATCCTGCGAGCTGTTCGCGGTTCCGCTCAGTTCGATGTTGCCTTTCGCATTGGTGCTCACGGTCACGCCAGAGAGATTCGAGTTCTGCTGCAGAGCAGACTGAATCTTGCTGGTCGCGTCGCCGCCCATGTCGCTCTGCGGAACGCCAGATGCGGAGCTCGAAGAAGCTGCGCCGGTCTGCCCGCTCGTGCTGCTGGACGGGTTCTGGCTCTGGTCAGCAGAAGACGAGCTGGAAGGCGTGGTCGACTGCGAAGAGCTGGGTGACGTGGATTGCGAAGAAGAAGTAGAAGGAGAAGTTGAGCTCTGATCGGACTGAGGCATCGAGGAGGAGCTGCTGCTGCTCGACGGGCTAGACGACGATGATGGCGTCTGGCTGCTCGAAGGCGAAGTGCTCTGCGAGCTGCTCGAGGCCGAAGGAGCCGTGCTCTGATCAGACTGCGGCACAGTGGAGCTTGAGCTGCTCGACGGACTGGTTGAGCTTGGAGCGCTGGTGCTCGGGCTCGCCGTCTGTCCGCTGCTGCTCGTACTCGTGCTCGGCGCTACAGTGGTCGAGCTGGAAGACGATGATGACGGTGCCTGGCTGCTCGTTGATGGTAGTTGATCTGACTGCGGCTGAGCCGACGTTGGATTCTGCGACGTGCTCTGCTGCGCAGCCGGGGTTTGCGATTGATCCGGAGTGGTGCTACTCGATGTGCTGGGCGTCGCTGTTGAACTTTGAGCAAGCGCGAAACCAGCGCTCATCGCCAGTACCATTCCTAATCTGTACAGGTTCTTCTTCATTCGATTACTCCCTCTGATGTGAGTGATTTGTTGCCTGCTCAACGAAGCGCGCGGTAACGCGGCCGACAGACAAAGGATTGGTGACAGCAGGCCATTGGTCGCAGTTGTTGTGATGGGCCGCGTGCACGGGAGGTTGACACGGTTTTTGAAAATTCGAGAGCTGCTGGACGTGGCTAATGGCTTCGCCTTTTATTCGCGCTACTGTGCGGAGCCTGTGGACGCAATGGACACAGTGGACGAAGTGGATCGGCGACAAAGACTTATTTTGACCACGCAACTCTTCTCACAAATCGTGTTTGTACGGATAGGTTCGCCGGCGAGCCTGCTAATCGAGGAGGAAGCAATGAAACGTACCATTTTGGGAATCGCACTTGTGGGGCTGATGAGCGCCGGCTCGCTGATGGCGCAGGATCGAGACGATTTTCGTGCGAACCGCGATGTTCGCCATGATTATGCGGACC
>DATEKE010000095.1:0-3146 GCA_035277605.1 Terriglobales bacterium
ACTCACACGGAAGATGCCGCTCAGGCAGGATGATGCCCGCCAAATCATCAAGGTCCATTCCACCGAGACCAATAACAGCCTTGTGCGCATCGAGCAGGACAGAATGATCCATATTCACGAGCTGCCCGAGTCGAATGTTAAACGATGAGGTTACTAGCGGTATCGTAACCTACATCGAGAGGAGTGTCATCGTGAATGTGGGATAAGCTCCGGCGGGTGAGGAGCTCAATCGAAGCGAACAGTGCTTCGTCCACACCGGATCGCAGCCACGGCGAGCCAGCCCACAACGAGGGCCGCACGTTTTTGGTTTTTAAAACGTGCGGGTTTTGATTTGTCTTTGTCGCAACCTAGCACCAAGGCCGCGTCACACTCCTACCGAGGCTTCTGGCGGAAATATCCTATCCAGACGACTGCCGCACAAGTCCACACGATTATCGCGAACTCTCCCACTCGCTCGCCGATGAAGACAGAGTGCAGCACGAATGGAATGGGGATCAGCGTAAACGCGATCGCACCCACAAGCGAAGCCGTGTGCCGGCGAAGGCGCGCGAAATAGAGAAACCAGAAGAGCGCCGCGAGGCTCCAGCAAAACGCCGCTTCCCAGGGGGCGTCGCGAACCATTAGAGAAACGACATGACCATCGGCGAAATGGAATGTCAGGGGGACGAGTGTCAAGAACAGGCTCACGCCGAACAACACCCTGCGCCACCGCAATCCGTAACGGACGCACTCCAGATCGCGTTTCTCTCTTTCTGAGCCCGCCGCAATGGGTGTAGAGGCCCGCAAAGTTTCGAGCGGCTTCGCGGCGCTTCGCGCAATGCGCTCGAAGTCGGGATCTTGACGAAAATAATCCTCCACCAGCGTTCTCGTGTCCGTGCTGGCTTCACCGGAAAAATAGATCGGCAATAAATCCGTAACCACTTCCCTTGTGACGTTCATGGTTTTGCCCCTGTGGCGGGCGCAACTTCCCGCCAAGCCTGCCTCGTTTCCATCAGCTTCAACCTTGCGCGATGAACCTTCACTTTTGCCGCGGTAACCGAGATTCCCAGCGTCTCCGCAATTTCCTCGTATAGCATTTCGTCGAGCGCGCGCATCAGCAGTACCACACGGTCCACCTCTGGCAGTTGCTGCAGCGCCGCAAGCACTGCGCGCACCTCCGCGCTTTCCTCCATTTGCGTCTGCGCGCTGACGCGTGCATCGGGCATATTTTCGTCAAGCTCGCTGTGGCGCGCGGCCCGTCGCAACAAATCCGTGTATATGTTTCGCGCGATGGTAAAAAGATAGCTTTTCACCGTTGGCTGGCGAATGCGGTCAGCCGCCATCCACGCGCGCACAAACGTGTCCGAGGTGATCTCATCCGCCATCCCCGCATCGCCGCACAAATACAGCGCAAATCGGCGGACATCGCCGGCATAGCGTTTATAGAGGCTCTCGATGTCCGTCATTCTGATTGCCACACAGGTTACGGTCCAACCCCCGAAAGGTTACAAAGAAATTTCCGGGCCGGCAGGCGGGGCACTCAATCGAAGCGAACAGTCCCTCGTCCACACCGGATTGCAGCCACGACGAGTCGGCCCACACCAATCAGATCTCCCGCTAACACGCCACCGATCATGCAGTCTCCTTGCACGGTTGGCGTTGAATTTTAATTGAACCTACACGGGCCTATGTCTAGTTATAATTGGAAACTAGTGTTCATGAGTTTAACCATGGATGTACAAATCAACTATAATGTTCTAATATGAACGCACAAAGCGACATGAAACCTGAGTTCCGACAATTACGGCTCACTCAGCTCGAACGCACTCTTGCGGCCTTCGAGACGGCAAAGCGTGAGGTCCGTCCTCAGCGCGGATGGTTGAGAGCGGTTCGCCAAGCTTTGGGCCTCAGCCTAGAGCAGGTAGGTCGGACTCTTGGGATTTCGCGATCGCACGTCTTGTCTTTTGAAAAGTCTGAGGCTGAAGACCGTATATCGTTACGCAGCCTCAGAAAGGTGGCCGAAGCAATGGGATGCGATCTGGTTTATGCCATCGTTCCGAAGTCAGGCTCTATTCGCGAGTTGGCTGAGGAACCCGCACGCAAAGAAGCCGCGCAGCGAGTTCGCGCCGTGGAGCACAGCATGGCCTTGGAAGGACAGGCCGCCGGTGGCGTGAACGAGAAGATCGAGGAAGAGACGAAGCGCATTCTCAAGCATAGTTAAATGGACGCTCGATCAGACCCATCTAACACTCCGCTTAGCCCCGAAGAGCAGGAATCCCTCATTCCGAGTTTGTCGACGCAGCAGGAGTTAAACGAATGGGAGCGAGAAAATATTCTTAGAGCGCGTGCTTGGGCGCTAAATCCAGGACAACTTAGGAAAGCGGAACCCGCCGCCGACGGCTACGTACGCGAACTTCATCGAAGGATGTTTGATCAGACATGGCGGTGGGCTGGCCAGTATCGGCACACCGAAAAGAATATCGGAATCCTCGTACACGAAATCAGAGAACGATTAGGCACTTTGCTAGGTGACGTGAGCTATTGGATTGCTAACCAGACCTACCACACAGATGAAATCGCAATTCGCTTTCACCATCAGCTTACCGTAATCCATCCCTTTCCAAACGGAAACGGTCGGCACGCGCGTCTCATTGCAGATGTCCTGGCAGTAAAACTAGGTCGCCCGGAATTTACTTGGGGACGCACGGAAATTGCCGCCGCGGGATCTGCGCGCAACGCCTACCTGAGAGCCCTCAAGCTCGCGGACACGGGAAATCTACAGGAAATAATAAGGTTTTCGCGCTTGTAATGGTCCAGAAAGGCGGGCGGCGCACCCAACCAAGCGAAGCCAACAGTGCTTCGTCCACACCGGATCGCAGCCACGATGAGCCGCACGCATTGCGTCTTTCAATGCGTGCGGGTTTTCTGCGGAATAGCATCGTCCTGGGCCACGAGCGCACTCTCGTCGCTGGCTCTATGCAAGGCGCTCGGTAACATTCTTTGTCTCTACGAAACGTGCAGGGCCGTCGGGGCCGGGATTTGAGCTTATCCAAGGCGTTGAAACGACTCCTCGATCTCTAGTTGCTGCTCGGCCATGAGCCAATCATCGACGTCATGCCCGTCGCCGCCGCCGCGCTTCATGTAAATTTCATGCGCGCGCTGTTCGA
>DATEKE010000096.1:0-11202 GCA_035277605.1 Terriglobales bacterium
AAGGTTGATCGAAGCTGTAGGAGCATGATCGCGCAGAAGGATGGAAAACCCTCCCTGCAGAGCAGGTTCCTCCTCGCGAAGCGCCGCCGTTGCCGCGGAGAAATCTCCTGAGTCGAACGCAGTCTGGATTTTGCGGTTACCGGCGAGCGTCTGCGCTTCGGCATGCGCGTTCGTTTCAGCGTACTGGACGAGAAGCCCCGCCACCTGCTCCGAACTTTCACTCAGATTCTGTACTGGCGATGAGAACCAGCGATCGATTGATCGATTGGTGAGCAGGTACGTAAACAAGAACATAAAGAGAGCCGGAGTGAACGACATCAGCAGCGCTCCGAAAACCATCTTGGTGCGGAACTTAGAACCGAGAACTCCGCCTCGCCTCTCCGCCAGCAATTTCAGCAGGTTGCGCAGCAAAACGAATGTAAGCGCCACAAAAAGAAGAAAGACGAGCGCCGAGAGAGCAGTGAGTACCAGCGTCTGCTGCACGCTGCCGGGATGGAGGAAAGTGAGGTTAAACGTCTGCTGCGAGATCAGAACGAGGAACAGCAAGAAAATCGCGATTCCGAGGCCAATGATGAGGCTCTTGCGACGCGAGCGGTGCTGATCGTTGCCAGGCACGGGTATTTGAGCAAATTATAGGACTGGCAGGGAGCCCCACGAACAGTGGACAAATCCAGGTACTCTGGATTCCAACCCGCGCCAGCTGCTTTGCGTCTTACGAAGCAGAGATGCACCTGCGCGCCGCCATCGCAGTGATCGTGAATTTCCTGCTCATAGCTGCGCTCACGACCTATGGCTTCCGTCTGTTCGCCGACTACCACGCGCGTGGACGCTGGGCGAAGAACGTGACCAATCTGCTGGCGGGGGTCGGCCTGATGCTTCTGGCTGCAGCTTTGTTACTTACGCCCGCCAATGCCGCCATCCTGCAGCAGATCGCGCATACCAAGATCGCCCGCTTCCTGCTATGGGCCAGCAATACGCTGCTTCTGGCGGCAATTGCCGCGTTTGGTGTGATTACCTACAGTCGCCCACTGCGGCTCTGGCATGAACGCAAAATCGAGAGAGACCTACGGCGTGAACTTCCCAAAATTCCCTAATGCTCCGCCCAGAAAAGGCTCTCCCGGCGATCGCGGTAAAGTAGTGAGATTCCCGGCGACTGAAGGAGAATCTCGCCCGACAAGAAGTTGGAACGTTTGGCGCCTGGGGCCAGGAATCGTCACGGGCTCGGCGAATCTAGATCCGTCCGCCGTTGTGACCGCAACCATAGCGGGCGCAGCTTTCGCGCATTCGCTGTTTTGGGTCGTCTTCCTGATTGTTCCATTTCTACTGGCGATTTTTTCGGTTACTAGCCGGATCGGCGTGCAGACCGGACAGGGGCTACTCGATCTCGTCCGCGATCACTACGGTCGCAAGTACGCGATCACCGGCGCGGTGCTGACTATCGTTACGAATTTGGCTGTGGTGATAGCCGACATCATGGCCGTATCGGACGCGTTCTCGATTCTCACCGGCCTCTCGCGAATGTTCTTTATCGCGGCGACCGCGTTCTTTGTCTGGTACATCCTGGTGTTTCAGGATTACCAGAAAATCACCCGCGCGCTGGTGATCTTGTCTCTTCCACTCTATCTCTATGTAGCTGCGGCGGTCCTGACGCATTCCAGTATTGGAACCCTTCTTCACGATGTCTTTCTGCCACGCATGCAAGCTACATCTGAGTACGCGGAAAACATCGTTGCGCTCTTCGGATCGTTTCTTACCCCGTACATCATCATCTGGCAGACGAGTTCGCGCAGCGATCCCGAGCACGAGCATCATGGGGCGGACTCGGTGCTCTCGACAGCGGTCACATTTGTGCTTGCGTGCTCGATCATGATTGCCGCCAGCGCGGTGCTGCATTTCAACAATGCTCCGGAGATGACGACTCGTCAGGCTGCCGAGGCCCTGCGCCCTGCGGTCGGCGACTGGGGACCGATTATGTTCGCGATCGGCATCATCGGTTCTGGGATGGTCGCCCTCCCTGTGCTGACGGCGTCGATGTGCTTCGATCTGGCGCAGGCAGTTGGCTGGAAATCGGGACTAAGCGAAAAGCCGTGGGAGGCCAAGCGTTTTTACATGCTGATCTCGGCGGCAGTGTTCGTTGCCGCGAGCGCAAATTACCTGCGGATCAATCCTGTCAAAGCGCTCTACTGGTCGATGGTTCTGGCAGGAACGATGCTGATTCCTACCTTGATTTTCATCCTGCTTATCTCCAATGATCGACGAATCATGCGGACCGTGAATACACGCTGGCAGAATTTCTGGCTGGGAGCGGCGACCGGGGGCACCGCTGCAGCGGGATTGATCTATCTTCGCTACAAGTTGTTCTAAGCACGCGAAACGCCAGGCAACAGAACCGCCGCCGGTAGGCGGGGCGGGGCAGCCGCGTGGGTTGCGGCTGCGTTTCTCCATAGTGCGCGCGGCATCGTAGCTCTCGGAGCTGGCTATTCGCCAGCTCCGACCCACCGGCTACCGCCGCCGGTTCTGTTTGCGTTGTTCAGCTGCCCGCTCTGGCCTGATAGAATCAAGATATTCATGCATGCAGACCTTCAAGGATTAATCAAACTCGAAGAGGTCGATCGGGAGATCGGCCGTCTTTCCGCCGAAGTAGCAGCGCTGCCCAAGCGCGTGGCGGAGATCGAACACCAGCTCTCAGACGCAAAAGGCAAAGTTGAACAAGCTAAGGCAGCGATCAAGTCGCAGGAGCAGAAGCGCCGCAGCCTGGAATCGGACATACAGTCTCATCAGCAAAAGATCGGCAAGTTCCGCGATCAGTCGCTCGATGTAAAGACAAACGAACAGTACAAAGCGCTGATGCATGAGATCCAGTTCGCCGAGCAGGAGATTCGCAAAGCTGAAGACAAGATTCTCGAAATCATGGAAGGCGCCGAGCTGTTTGATCGGCAGGTGAAAGCCTCGGAAGCTGAGCTGAAAACGCGGTCGGTTCAGGTCGAGAAAGAAAAAGAAGAAGCCCATGCCATCACTGCAAAAGACGAAGCGCGATTGAAAGAGCTCCGAGCAGAACGTAGCGGTCTTCGCTCGGGAGTTACCGAGGACTTGCTGGATCTCTATGATCGCGTCCTTAAAGCTCGTAAGACGGCTATAGCCGAGGCGCGCGAACAGCGCTGCACCGCATGTTTTGTTCTGCTGCGTCCGCAGAAATGGAACGAGATTAAGGCAGGACAAGAAGTCATGACCTGCGACAGCTGTGGACGCATCCTCTTCTACGATCCTGCCCACGAACCGCCTCCGCCAGAGCCGAAAAAGTCAAAGAAAGCCAAAGCCACCGCGGAGCAGGAAGCTCCTGCCGAGATTCCCGAAACGGGATCCGTCCAGTTTTCTGCGGATCAGCTGTCGTAAAGAAGCGGCCGAAGGACTCTTAAAGACGCTGTGCTGCCATAACAACGGGCGGGTGTTGGGATCGCAGCTTCGCTTTAATCAGACTCAGCAACTTGTCTGGAAGGCTCATAATGTCGGCGCCTTTCACCATCAGCGCATCAGCGCCTGAAGGACGCCATTCCGTCGGCGACATTGGAAAAGCTGTGAGGATAGCGATTGCCGGCTTGGGATCAAGCTGACGAGCAGCGCGCACCACATCAAACCCAGCGGTCGTGGTTTCCATGCGCATATCTGTGAGAACCATGTCGAATGTCTGCTGCGACAACAATAACTTGGCTTCCGCCGCCGAGCGAGCGGTTTGCGGTTCGAAAGACGCGAGTTCCAAAACAGACTTCAGCAGTCCGAGGATTGAGGGCTCATCATCGACGATAAGAATACGAAACATCAGTGTACGAGTAAGCTTCCGTTTTTGGGATGAATGTCATCGGCGTAGCTGGCGCGGCCGGAGATCGCGTCGGCGGTCGCTTCCTTGAGCGCCACGTTAATTCTCTCGACCGCTTCGTTCGCGAGTTGTGAAGCATCTTTGTCGCCGGATTTCTGTACAGCCAGGCAGAGTGGGAAAACTGCGTTGCGCACGTGGTGATTGAGTTCCGAGACGATAGCCGCGCGTGACATAGCACTGGCGAAATGGACTTCTTCCTGACGCAATTGAATAGCCAGGCAGACGATCATCGATGTGAGCGCAGCCACCAGGTCCCCGAGCATTACGTGGATAAGCAGGGATTGCTCGTGCGGCAGAATCATCCAATGGATCGCGGCGGCAATGGCCCCCACGACGAGACCGCAAAAGATCGCAACAAAGATTTTCCCGAGGTTGGAATTGCGCTTCACAAGGACGATCCTACCTTTCCACGGCCAGAGGAACAGAGGACGAGTAGCGAAGATGCTTTGATTTTCGGCTAAGACGAAGGCTCGCGGTTTCACAAAGGGCAATGCGGACCGCGAGTTAAGAGCCTTAGTTTAGCACGGGAAATGTCGCCGAACGCCCCCGCCAAATCCAGAGTAGAACGAACTGGAGGAGTGTCCCATTCGGTCTTCAACGTGAGATGCTGCTTTATTGCAGCCTGCTGCATCGGGTTCTACACTAAGTACTGTTTTCCAGGAGGCGCACTCCTTGACCGTCGGACAAACGCTGAAAAGTTACGTACTCTGGACGCATCCGCGCGGCGGACTTCATTACGACGTGATGGTCACGCTTATTCTTGCATTCATCTTCCTTACCCCGCGCAGTGCATTCAAGGACAGCCCAACTAATCGTTCGCTGCATCCCAACGAAATTGTCGTAAGGCAGGATGGTCCCGATAGTTTTATCTATGACATCAATGCGACCGCCGTTTCCGCGGATGATCCGGACATGAGTTCTGCTCTACGCCGCGTGCTTCAGCCGGTAGCGGGAAGTATCGAAATTTCTCGATATACCGAGTTGCGCGATACTTCGGGCAAATTGACGGGTTATCGTGTGTGGGGCCATCGTTAGCTCAATCGTATGAACCTTTTCGTTTACCACGGGGACTCAGAGTCACGGACGTGCGCAGGACTGGGAATCTGCTGCGCAGTATTGCTGCTGCTTTGCCCTATCGTAAATGCGCAGAGTAAGAGTTCGGGTTCGGGACAGACTGCGTCAACACTCGAAGGTGTGCTGGCGCAGATGGATGCCGCTGCTGCGCAGTTCCGCAGCGCGCAGGCAGACTTCACCTGGGATCAATTCCAGAAAGTAGTCAATGAGACTGACACTCAGAAGGGGGTCGTTTATTTTCGCCGGAACAGCAAAGGCGAAACGCAGTGGGCGGCAGACATTCAGTCCCCAGACCAGAAATACATGGTCTTTACCGACGGTAAGATCCGAATTTATCAGCCGAAAATTCAGCAGGTGAATGAGTACGATGCGGGTAAGAATCGTGCTGAAGTCGAGAGCTTTCTCAAATTGGGATTCGGCGGGAGAGGGCACGATTTGCAGGACCAATACATCATCAATTTCGAAGGTAACGAAGATGTGGATGGAGTCCGAACTGCCAAACTGGACCTGACGCCAAAATCGGCGAAAGTCAAGAACATGTTCGATCACGTCATCATCTGGGTGGATGCGACGCGCTCAGTCTCGCTGAAGCAGCAGGCCTTTGAACCTTCTGGCGATTACCGCCTTGCACATTACGCGAACATCAAATTGAATTCGAAGATTCCTGACGACGTGTTCAAGTTACACACGTCGGGAAAGACAAAGACGGTGAAGGGACGCTAGATCCGGACTGGTCTAGAGAGATTCCCAGGCGATCATGTGCTTATGGTAAGACGCTGGAGAGGTCCGGAAAAGTAACGAGTGTCATCGCAAAGCGTTGCTGTAATCTGTGCATTCGTCCCTGTAATTACACGTCCTGTCCCATCACTCGAACGTATTCCTCGTCCGACAGGACAACGATTTCTGTCTCAGGGCTGAATTCCAGCAACAAATCCTGCAGCGAATTCTCCTCAGCCGCTTCGCGTGTTTTCGGCAGCACAAGATAAGCTGGCTTGTATTGTTTCGCAAATTCCACGGCAGCTGCCGCAGTACGCGCGAGGAGGAGGCATCCATCAGTACCTGCTAGTTCCATTGCCGAATGGCGGATTGCACTCGAGTCGCTGTCGAGCAGCAGTACGAACTTCGCAATTTTCTTCGTGTGCATCGGTTGTTCCCCGTTTATAAAGGAACAACCGATCCCGAAGCCGCAACTCCGGATAGAACCATTCCTCTATACAAACTCCTCTACCCTATCTGACGACGCGGACTGAGCAAATCCAACCAACGTGGGGGGCGCGCAATCGCGATTTGCGAATCCTTAATTGCCCAATCTGCATCTTCCGTTCTACTCTTGGGGAAGCAATGCAGGGTTGAAGTCCATCTTCGGTGTACCGTATGGCACACGGCTCCCAATTCTTGCGCACGCCGAACCGGAGCAACCCGGAGATTACCGACTCCTTCTGCATCGAATGCCAGACATTCATTGGGGCCTCCCCGCGGCCGAACCTGCTTCAACTGATGGAAGAGGCGCACTCGTGTCCGCACGATCAAGTAAGCACGAAACCGGCAAAGCGGCGCACAATGCGCGCTCCTAAGCGAGACAAATGAGCCAAAGCGATTGTCTAAGGTTTCGCTCTTAGCACGTCTGATGACTCTGCTATTCGGCCCGAATTTGAGCGCGAATACACGCCATAATTGCTAAAATTGTGAGCGTCTCCTGACATTCGGAAGCCTTCTATTTTGATCGAACTCGCACCCTCGATTCTCTCGGCGGATTTCGCACATCTGGCGGACAATGTTCTGGCTGCGATCAAGGGTGGAGCTACGATCGTCCATCTCGATGTAATGGACGGGCATTTTGTTCCTAACCTCACAATCGGGCCGCCGATCGTGAGATGGCTGCGTCCGGTTACCGATGTGATCTTCGACGTCCATCTGATGATCGAGAATCCGGATCAATTCATTCCGGACTTTGCCGTCGCTGGCGCAAACTGGATTTCCGTCCATCAGGAAGCATGCGTTCACCTGAACCGCACGCTTACGCTAATTAGGGAGCATGGCTGTCAACCGGGCGTCGTCATCAATCCAGCCACTCCCGTCGAGACGCTTACTGAAGTGCTGGACATGGTGAACCTGGTATTGGTCATGTCAGTGAATCCAGGATTTGGGGGACAAAAGTTTATTCCGGGTGCGCTGCACAAGATCGCGAAACTGGCCAGAATGCGCGAGGAACGCGGACTCAACTTCCGCATCGAGGTCGATGGCGGAGTCGCTCACGACACGGTTGCTGACGTAGTCCGTGCAGGAGCAGAGCTGCTGGTCGCCGGCAGCGCAGTATTCGATGGTCACGATACTACGGCGAATGCGCGGAATTTGCTCAAGGCTGCAAACGAAGCAATTCCCGAATCGAGACTGGCAGGAGTGATCAGGACTTAAGCTACGCCGCTGCAGGATTTCGCAGCTAAGGATTTCTATGATTCATCGCAGTATCAAAATCGCACTTGCCCTCGGAATGGCCGTGATGGCCGCCGGTTGTCATCACAACAAAGTCAATAACCCGATTGCCAACGTTGACTCCAAGCAGCCGGACAAAGTCCTCTTCGACCGTGCCATGGATGCGATGAAGCACGGCAAGTACGACGTTGCGCGCATTACGCTGCAGACGCTCATCAACACCTATCCCGATTCGGAATTTATTGCCCGCGCCAAGCTGGCAGTCGGCGATTCCTGGTATGCAGAAGGGACAACCGCTGCGTATCAGCAGGCCGAGGTCGAGTACAAAGACTTCATAACGTTCTTTCCTAATCTGCCCGAGGCAGCCGAGGCGCAGCTCAAGATCGCCAATATGCACTACAAGCAGATGGAGAAGCCTGACCGCGACTATACGCATGCCATGCGCGCGGAAGACGAGTACCGTCAGTTGATCCAGCAGTTCCCTGACAGCAAGCTAGTGCCGCAGGCGAAGCAGCGGTTGCGCGAAGTGCAGGAAGTGCTCGCCGAACGCCAGTACCAGATCGGCTACTTCTATTTTCTGCGTGAGTCATACCCTGCAGCCATCGCCCGCCTGAAGACGCTCACCGACACTTATCCCCTCTACAGCAACGCTGACGATGCCCTCATGATGCTTGGTCATGCCTATGAGGACGAGGGCAATCTGATCAGGAACAGCAAACTGTCTGAAGCGACTAAAGTTCGCATGATCCACGACTATCAGAATGAGGCAGCTAAAGAATATGCGCGCATCATCGAACGCTACCCGCTCAGCGATAAAGCGGATGACGCGCGTTCTCGGCTGAAGGAGCTTGGCAAGCCGGTCCCAACGCCTACGCCTCAAGCCATTGCCGAGTTCAAGGCGGAGGAAGCAAGTCGTTCGGAAATAGGACGATTCAGTCACGTCATGTCTAACTTCCACAAGGCGCCGGAGGACGTGAAGCTTGCTCCAAAAGTTGGCGAACCAACTCTCGTTGATCCCGATCCCACGAGTGCACCTCAGATCATTCGTAGCGCCACAAGCTCCGCCTTGGGAGTAAATCAGGGCGGCGGCAGCAACGTTAGTATCGAAAAGGTCACACCCGATCAGAAGACCAGTGACCCGCTCCCGCGCTCGGACGGGTCAACGACCAGCGCTCCCCAGCAGAGTGCGCCGGCAACAACTGAGCCAGCCACCAGTGCTACAGCATCAGCTGTTCCTGCGTCGAGTGCTCCGTCGACTACCCCTGCTGCCAACAGCCCAGCCGGCAATGATCCCAGTATCGGGGAACTAACTCCGAACATGGGCACGGCAGGCGCAAACGCAGCTGCGTCCACGATGTCGACTGGGTCCACAACGTCCACGCAGTCACAGACGCCGGCAAGCTCCGCAGATGCAAGCTCAGCTCCAGCAAACGGGGCCGGAGGCTCGCAATCGCCGCTGCCCGCACCAGCTCAAGTGAACGAGATTCAAAATGGAACTGGCTCAAACGCAAGCGCAGGAAATTCATCTGCGACTAACTCTTCAAACGACGAAAACAGCTCTTCCAGTAAGAAGAAAAAGAAGAAAGGGCTGAAGAAACTCTTCTAGACTGGAACGAAAAATCAGTACCGTCCTCGGTGGCGGATGGCTGTCTGTGACAGCCATCGTGCGCACAACAAGCGTGATTGGCTCAGGGATGCGCAGCAGGGCCATGCCCTAACGATACCTACCCAAGCACATGCTCCTGCGGGTACAACAAGAGGACAGTCCTCATTCACAGGAGAGTCTTCCGATGTGGAGCCCGTCGCGTCCGAACAGCAATTCGCCCCAGCCCTCCCCGCAGGAATCGCCCAATGCCTCTGCTTCTCGCAGCACGGCGCCAAGCGTTCAGCCGTATAAGGACGGTAGCACCTACATCGGCAAGTCGATTGTGATTAAGGGCGAACTCAGCGGCGATGAGCCTATTCAGGTCGATGGGCGCGTCGAAGGGCCGATCTCTCTGCGCGAAGGTCGCGTCAACATTGGACGCGACGCCTCTGTCACTTCGCATGTTCGCGCGGGAGAGGTGATCGTGCGCGGCACGCTCGAAGGCAACGTCACAGCCACGGACCGTGTGGAGGTCCACAGCGGAGGTTCGCTAACCGGCGATGTCACCGCGGGACGCGTGACGGTCGAACTGGGCGCGTTTTTTCATGGCAAAGTGGACATGAAACGTCCCGATCCCAAGGCTCATATCGATGTGCCTCCGGTACGGGACTCGAAGCCGAAGGTGAACGAATTGGAAGAGTCGCACGCGCTCGCGCTGCGATAGTCGAATTTATAAATGCCAAGCAATTAAAAAGGCGGGCAATCTGCCCGCCTTATTTTTGCTGCAGCCTGGTTACGAAGCGGCTTCTGCCAATTCGGGAATCTCCGTGTCTGCTCCGACTTCCTCCAGTTCGAACGCCGTGTGTCTGCGCGCCACCAGCATGTAGATCGAAGGCACGACAAACAGCGTGAACACGGTACCGATGATCATCCCGCTCACCAGCATGATGCCGATGCTGTTGCGGGCTCCCGCGCCAGGTCCTTTCGCAAGAACCAGTGGGAAGTGACCGACAACGGTTGCCGCTGTCGTCATGAGAATCGGACGCAGTCGCGTAGTCGCAGCTTCGATCACTGCGGCCAGCTTGTCGTGTCCCTGCTCCTGGAGGTGGTTGGCAAACTCCACGATCAGAATGCCATTCTTCGATACCAGTCCGACCAGCGTGATCAATCCCACCTGACTGTAGATGTTCAGCGACGTGAATCCCAAGAACGAGAACAACAACGCTCCCGAGATCGCCAGCGGTACTGAACCCGCGAGCACGATAAAAGGATCGCGGAAGCTCTCGAACTGCGCGGCGAGAACTAGGTAAATCAGGATCGCCGAGAGCAGAAACGTCCCCAGGAACTTGCTGCCTTCCACGCGAAGCTGACGCGATTCGCCCGCATAGTCGATCGTGAACCCCTGCGGAAGAATCTTCGCGGCCTCAGTTTCAAGGAAGCGTAGAGCCTGATCCAGCGGGACCGGCGGCGGAATTACGCCCTGAATTCGCACAGCATTTAGCTGCTGGAATTTGTTGAGCTGCCGCGGCTCCGTCGTCGTCTTGATGCTCGCGAACGTTGACAGTGGAACAAGCTGATCGTTCGACCCTTTTACGTAGATCTCGTTCAACTGATCCGGCGTCAAACGCTCGACGCGCTTCACCTGCGGAATCACTTTGTAGCTCTGTCCCTGAATGCTGAAGCGGTTCACGTAATTGCCGCCCAGCAACGTGGACAGATCTTTACCAGCCTGGCTCAGATCGACGCCCTGCGAGCGCAGCTTATCGCGATCGAAGACAACCTCGGCCTGTGGCTGATCAAACTTCAGATCGGAGTCGGCGTAGATGAACATGTGACTCGCGAACGCGCGCTTCACCAGTTCATTCGCAAACTGCGCAAGCTGCTGCGGCTCAGCCGACGAGGCAATCACGAAGTCCACCGGGAAATTTCCGCCGCCCGGCAGTGCTGGGGGCGTAAGCGGAATCACGCGAATGCCTGCGATCTTCGACAGCGGTCCGGTTGATTCCAACAGAAGCTGCTGTGCCGTTTTGGTACGCTGGCTCCACGGCTTCGTGACCATGCCACCGAAGCCGCCGTTCGGATCGGTGATCTGGAAGATGCTCTCCGCCTCAGGGAACGAGTGGTAAACGTCGTACACCTGCGACGCGAACAGCTTCGTCTGATCGAGAGTTGAGTTCGGGGCAGCCTGCATCACGCCGAAGACTACGCCCTGATCCTCCGCCGGCGCGAGTTCGCG
>DATEKE010000097.1:0-4675 GCA_035277605.1 Terriglobales bacterium
CTTCTACGGCCGTCACCTCACCGAGATCCGCTCGATCGCGGTCTCGCCCCGGCACAAAGGCAAAGGCGCAGGCCGGGAACTGATCGAGGCGCTCCTCGAAGAAGCCGAGCATCACAAGATCACCTGCGTATGTCTGTTCACACGCATTCCGGATTTCTTCGCGAAGTTCGGATTCGACTATGCGAGCAGAGAAGTGCTGCCGGACAAGATCTACAAAGACTGTCTCAAGTGCCCGAGGCTGCACGCGTGTGATGAAGTCGCGATGTATCGTGGCTCGCTGCCGAAGGTCACGCCGGTGAAGCTGGAGGATATCCATGTGCCGCTGCACGCGCTGAGGGCGTAAACAAGTCCGAAACCGAGCACCAATACGGATTTCACGGACGCTTCGCGCACGGATTACACGGAATCGCAATATCCGTGTAATCCGTGGCCGAAGGATCCGCGCGATCCGTGTCGCATTTTGTGTTTGCGACGAAACTTGCGAGGCTCTTCTTACTTCTTTTTCTGAGCGCCTGCCAGCTTTGCCTTCAGGGCCTCGCGCTTTTCGCGCATCTTCACCAGCTTCTTGTGGCGACGGTTGTCGCGAGCTTTATCGCCATTGATCAAAGACATTGGTAAGTCTCCTATTCAGGTAATTCTACTTTGCGTGAAACTTTTCAGGATTGGTTTAATCAGATGCTCTGCCGACGTACTTCGTCAGGAGCAGTCGTATGAAACTCGCCACCTCTCAATCGGATTCGAACAGATCCTCCTGGAACGAGCGCCTGCTTATTGTGGCTGTCGTGGTCACGATGGTGTTGTCGTTGTTGGGATACATGCATGCTTAGCTGCTGCAAAGGCTCAGGACCGACGGCCGCCCTCGGTCGGGTTTGGGGGGAGCAACCCCGGGCATCCGCAACACGGCATCCGCAACATTACAGCTACTGCAGAGAAACTCGCGCGCGCGCGTCGGCCCATTCAGATATTTCCGCCTACTGCCGGATGCGCGGATTCACTACCGCATACAAGATATCCGTGAACAGATTCACGACGATGTACGTCAGGCCGATGGCGAGAATGCACCCCTGCACGAGAAAGTAGTCGCGGTTGCTGATCGCCGTAAGCGTCAGCCTGCCAATGCCAGGCCAGGAGAAGATGGTTTCGGTAACGATTGCGCCGGCGAGCAGCGCGCCGAATTGCAGGCCGACAACCGTTAGCACTGGAATCATTGCATTGCGCAGCGCGTGTTTGTACACGACTGTCCGTTCGCTCAAACCTTTTGCGCGCGCTGTCCGGATGTAATCCTGTCCGAGCTCTTCGAGCATGGCCGTCCGCACCATTCTTGTAAGAATCGCGGCCATGGCTCCGCCCATGGTTATGGCGGGCAGCACAAGATGCTCCCATGTCCCAGCACCGGAAACCGGCAGCAGTCCCAGCTTGATAGCGAAAAACAGGATGAGGATCGGTCCAAGGGCAAAATTGGGGAATGACAGTCCAAAGAGGCTTATGACGCTGAGCGCGCGATCGTCCCATCGATCGCGCCGCCGTGCCGAACGCACTCCCGCGGGAATCGACAGTACCAGCGCGACGATAAGCGCGGCAATTGTCAGGCGCAGCGTGTAAGGGTAGCGCTCCCAGATCACCCGGCCAACGTCCTCATTCAATCGAATTGACTGCCCGAGCCGCCCATGGAGCACACCATTCCAGTAGTGAACGTACTGCTCGCCGATAGGCAGATCGAGCCCATAGGCATGGCGAGCCGCTTGTAAGTCCGCGCTGGCAGCACCTTCCCCAAGCATCGCCTGGATCGGATCGCCCGGCACAAGGTGAATCATGAGGAAGACGACTGAAACCACCAGCCAGAGAACTGGGAGGGTGTAGAGCAGGCGAGATGTCAGGAGACGAAGCATAAACGGAACCGCCCGGCGACGGTCGGTGCGGGCAGCCGCATGTGTTGCGGCGGCGCTCCACAACGTCCTTAATAACCTAAATCGCTCGGAGCTGGCCATTCGGCCAACTCCGACCCATCGCCTACCGGCGACGGTTCTGTTACGTCTCGCGGAACAGCGAAGGTTGTTCCTGAGATCCAACGATTGCAGGAGCGAGCGCCTCTACTTTCACCTGCAATACGCGACGATCCTGCATCTGCATGACGGTGTAGCGTCGGCTTTCAAATTCCAGCACATCGCCCATGCGCGGCAGCCGTCCGAGCCGCCACATGATGAATCCACCGAGGGTCTCGAAGCCCTCGTCGCGCGGCAGGCGAATGTGCAAGTGCGATTCCAGATCGCGAATGTTCGCACCGCCTTCGAGGATCAGCTCTCCGGTTTCGAGCAGTCGAGGTTGAACGGCGATGTCAAACTCGTCTTCGATCTCGCCGACGATCTGCTCCAGCGCATCTTCGACCGTAACCAGCCCGACAGTGGAACCGTATTCATCGACGACGATGGCCAAATGCCGCTTACGCTGGCGAAATTCGTCGAGTAAATCAAGCACCGGCTTGGTTTCGGGAACCACGAGTACGTCGCGCATCACATGGCGCACTCGCAGAGTCATTTCTGTGGTCAGTCCGCGCGCTCGCGTGGTCATGCGCAGATGCATGAAACGTGCGAGATCCTTCGAGTACAGGACCCCTACAATGTGTTCTTTTCCCAATTTAGGATCATAGACGGGAATGCGCGAATGCTGATCTTCCACCACGCGCGCCATCGCGTCTTCCAGAGTCATGTCCGCTGGAAGCGAGAACATGTTCTGCCGCGGAACTAAAATCTCCCGCACGGTAATATTTTCGAGATCGAGCGTGCGATGCATGATCTCTTCCTGAAACGGGGGAAGCAGCCCCAGGCGCCGGCTTGAGGTGAGAATCAACTTCAGTTCTTCCGGCGAATGCATGCCGCCCTCGCGCATCAATCGCGAGCCAAAGAGTTTCAAAACGGCATTGGCGGAGTTGGTCATAAGGTGCAGCAACGGGCGCGAGATGGTGATGAACGCATCCATCGGCCCGGCCACGGAGAGTGCGACACGTTCCACACGCTGCAGAGCCAGCGATTTTGGCACCAGTTCGCCGAGGATCACATGAAAGTATGTGATCAGCACGAACGCGATTACGACGGCCGCACTGTGTGCGTACACCATTGCATGCGGCAGTCCTTCAATGGGACGCAGGATTAGTTGCGCGATGGCAGGCTCACCGATCCAGCCGAGCGCCAGGCTGGCGAGGGTGACTCCGAATTGGACGGCGGGCAGAAAGTCGTCCAGGTGCTGCTGCAGGCGCTGGACGGTGCGCGCGCCAGTGCGCCGGGCGTCGATCAGTTGCTGGATGCGCGTGTCACGAACGCTGACGATCGCAAACTCGGCTGCCACAAAAAACGCATTCAGGGCCACCAGCAGCACGACAACCAGAATGCGAAGGAGCACCAGGGTCGCCATTGGTGGTTAGTCTAGCAGGCCACGGCAGCAGAACCGCCCGCCTGTAGGCGGTGGGTCGGAGATGGCCGAATGGCCAGGTCCCAGCGAGACGATGATCTTCCAGGAACTCGTGAAGCGCAATCACAGCACAAAGCGGCTGCCTACCGCGTAGCACCCCAGCAGTCGCAAACAGCGGTGATTGCTGAGGACTCCGCCTACCCGGCGCCAGTTCCCTTACTGCGCTTTGGGCAGGCGTTCGCGGCCGAGTCTTCGGTACGCCTCGTCCAGCGTACGGACGACAACGAAGTGCGGACGCTGCTCGTTGCCGAACGTCTGAAACATTCGGCCAAGTCCAAATACCAGATCCTGCGGGGCAACCAGAACCCGTTTGGCATGCGGATGAAATGGACTCTCGCGAGAGGCCAGTTCGCGCACGTCGTCAGAGGGAACATCGAACGATCGAACTCCACTGGCATCAATCAATTCGTCGAAATCCGGATTGAAATCGGGATGTTTACGGATCGCGGCGATGTGCTGCACCAGGTCAGTAGTAGTCATATCGCCGTAATACGTCGAATAGACGATTTTCAACTTAAGATCAACAGTCAGTTTGGTAGCCATTTGTGAGTTGTTTCTTAGATGCGCAGGCTGTAAACACGGCAACCTCCGCTTACTTTTACCTGTTTTTCAGGTCTAAGGTGCATTGCGTTTTCTGCTGTTATGGGACAGGCTGGAAAGCTGCGGAAGTTTGGGAACCTTTGGCGGGTTGCCGGCGTATGAAGCTCTTAGCACACCCGAGGCGGTTGGCGGCAGCAGGAGACATTCGGAGGATTTGAGTGGCGAACGGCAATCATAAGAATAAGAAGAAGCGGCGCATTTGGTGGATCGGCTCCACAGTGTTTGTGGTGCTGATGGTGGCGATCGTTGCGACTAAGGCGACGAGCAGCAGCACCAAGATCGATCCCACCAAGATCGCCAGCATCGAGCAGGGCGATCTGGCGCAAAGTGTTGTCGCCACTGGCAAAATCCAGCCCATCACGAAAGTCGAAGTGAAATCCAAGGCGAGCGGTATCGTGAAGAAGGAGATGGTCGATGCCGGCGATCGCGTGAAAGCCGGCCAGGTGCTCGCGGAGCTGGATAAAGAAGAGCTGCAGGCGCAGGTGCGTGGCGACGAAGCGCAACTGACGGCCGCTGAAGCCAACCTGCGTGCCTCCGAAGCCGATGTCGAGCGCTCGAAGGTCGATGCGCAGGGAGTCGACGTTCCCACTCTGCAGCGCGCCTATCAGCG
>DATEKE010000098.1:0-2784 GCA_035277605.1 Terriglobales bacterium
GGACCTGTATCCCGCACGAAAAATTCGAGCCCATCGTGGGACGGTTGCGCGCCCAGGACAATGGGCGCGCCTGCCGGCGAATACTTGGCTGCATTCTCGATGAGGTTGGCAAAGACCTGCTGAATTGCTTCGGAATCAGCAAGCACTTCTTCGTCGCTGGATTTTTCGATCTTCAGTTCACGTCCAGGGGCGATGCTCTTGAAATTTGCCACGGCTTGCTTAAGCAGCGAATTGGCAGAAACTTCCGTTTTGTCGAGCTTCCACTCGCCAGATTCGACTCTGGCCAGCTTCAGCAAGTCTTCGGTGAGGCGTGTCATGCGCGCGGTGTTGCGCCGAATAGTCTCCAGGAACTCACGCGTCTCTGCCTGCTTCGCGGCGCTCGATTCGAGCAGGGTCTCCGTGAATCCTTCAATTGAAGTGAGCGGCGTTCGCAGCTCATGAGAAACATTTGCGATGAAGTCGCGCCGGGTACGCTCAACGCGCTCAACATCGGTAAGATCATGCAACACGACGACGACGCCCCCGTGGGGCAGGGGTGCCGCAGTGCATTGAAACACGTGGCCAGGACTGACGGTCCTTGCAGTCGCGTTTGAAGCCTGACCCGTGGTGCGGACTCGCTTAACGCAAGATTGCACGTCAGGATCACGAATCGTCTCAATCAACGAATCGCGCACGCGCAAATGTGGTAACAGTTGGCCCAAAGCTCGATTGACCCACAAGACCCTTCCATCTTTGGAAACCGCAATCACGGCATCGCCAATGCTGTTGAGTAGCGTCTCCAATTCTCTTCGGCTGTTCTCCGCGGCTTCGAACATCTGCTGAAGACGTCGCGCGGTTCTGTCGAGCGCAGCCGCAAGCTGGCCGATTTCATCGAAACTGGGATCTGAGATTTGCGTCGTCAACTGGCCTGCAGCGATGCTCTCGGCAAACTGCATCATCCGTTGCAATCGGCGCGCCAGCAAATGCGCTATTAACGCCGCGAGAATGACCGATATCGCAAGCGCACTCGCAGAACCCTCGAGCAAAGTTCGACGAACTTCTGCTAAAGCCTGCCTAATATCCGCTAGCGGATAAGCGAGCCTGACGGCGCCGCCACTGACGGGAGCGGCGACGTAAAGGAACTCGATACCGAGTGTGTGGCTGCGGCGAGTGTTTGAGCCGATCTCTCCATGCAGGGCCGCAACAAATTCTGGACGTGTTGCATGGTTCTCCATCTCCTCGGGGTGGGCTTCGGAATCGGCCAGAACCTTTCCACTTTGATCAATGACAGTTGCACGAGCGTCAGCCGCATGCGCCTCGGTGAGAACGTCGCTTTGCAGATCACGCTTGTCAACGTTCTGAACGTGATGCGCGAACATTCTGACCTTTTGAGTCAGTGCAGTTGAAATCTGGCGGCGCAGAGACGATTCCCAGGAGCGCCGCACCGCAAAATCCACTGTCACCGTTGCTACTGCGATGACGAGCGCAGACCACAAGACCAGTTTTGCGAAGATACGCGTCTTCACTTCGGAGTCTCAAAGCGATACCCGGCGCCCCGGACCGTGCGAAGGTACAGCGGATCGTCCGGCTGCTGCTCGATTTTTTCCCGCAGCCTTCGTACATAAACATCAATCGAGCGCTCGGTTACGTATTGGCGGTCACGCCAAACGGCATCGAGTAGTTGATCGCGCGTGAATACCTTACCGGAATGACGCGCGAGATATTCGAGCAACCGAAACTCAGTCGCGGTGGTTTCAATCGAGGCGCCGCGCACCGCTACAGTCATGGCGCCACTATCGATTTCGATATCGCCGGCAGAGATTTTGGCGGGATGCAGCGGGCGTTCGAACCTGCGCAATACAGCCTTCACTCGCGCGACCAACTCGCGAGGACTGAATGGCTTCGTGATGTAATCATCGCCCCCAATGTCCAGACCAGTCACGCGGTCTGACTCGCTGCCGCGTGCTGTGAGGAACATTACCGGAGTAGAGGCTAGCAGACGGTTTTGTCGAATTTGGCGGCAGAGGTCGAGTCCACTGCCGCCAGGGATCATGATGTCGAGCAGAAATAAAGACGGTACTTTGTCTTCGGCCGCTTCAATTACTCCTGTCACACTCCCGAAGGTTCGCACGCTCAACTTCGCGGCCTCCAGGTGGTGCTGCAACAGCCGCGCAATGTCGTTATCGTCTTCTACCACTAAAACCGAATGCTTCATTCGCTTGCGGAGCCTCTACAGTGAAGCGTATAGCTTCTTTGTTAATGACAAGTTAAAAGCTGTTCTTCGGCCTTCTCGCTTCCAACAGCAAGAGCACAAGCCAGTCTCGTCCGTGCTGCCATGCTCGATTTGCGGGAAGGGTGTTAGACGGCGCCGGGCAAGAAATACTTTCATTCAATTCTTATCTTCTCGCAATCAACGTTTCATTGTGCGCCGCTAGGCTTCGCTTGGTTGATTTTCAACCTAGGAGGAAGTATGCGTCGTAGTGACATCGGAAAATGGCGATCAAAAGCCATTTCTTGCGCGTCTATCTTTGCCCTGTCGATTTCTGGCTTTGGGCCTTCTGCCCAGGCACAGACGGATTCGGATCGGGCAGTCGACAGAATCCCCACCGCCAGTCCGATCAAGCACGTAATTATCATCGTTGGCGAGAATCGCAGCTTCGACCACCTTTTCGCCACCTACGAGCCAACGAACAAAAATGAGAAGGTATTAAATCTTCTCTCTGAACGCATCATTAATAAGGATGGAACGCCAGGCCAGGAGTTCGCAAAAGCCAGTCAATTCCAGATTGTTGCGCCTCCGAATGC
>DATEKE010000099.1:0-2911 GCA_035277605.1 Terriglobales bacterium
CCAAGCTAGTGCGACCTTCTCATTGGTCCTCCATCTAAAATGAAATCAGCTCCTCATGCCCGAAGCTCATCAGGAAGAAGAGGTACTAGGAAAAGCATATGACAGCCGCTTGATGAAGCGGCTACTCGCTTACCTGGCGCCTTATAAATGGCAGACGCTCCTCGCGATTGTGGCCATTCTGGTGAAGGCGGGAGCGGACGTTCTCGGTCCTTATCTCACCAAAGTTGCTATCGATAAGTACCTGGCTAGCGCGCGGGCCGGAGCGCGTCATCCCTTCCTCGATTCCTGGCTCAGTTCGCGTCCACTCGTAGGCATTGGACAGATCGCTGCGCTCTACGTTTCCCTGCTCGCCATCAGTTTCTGCATGGAGTTCCTGCAGACGTACTACATGCAATGGGTCGGCCAGAAGGCAATGTTCGACCTGCGCAGCCAGATATTTGCTCACCTGCAGCGCCTGCACGTCGCTTTCTTCGACCGCAATCCGGTCGGGCGGTTGGTTACACGCGTGACTACCGACGTCGACGCCGTGAACGAGATGTTCACTTCCGGCGTGGTCTCGATATTTGAGGATGTCTTTGTGCTTGCCGGCATCGTGGGCTTCATGTTGTGGATGAAGTGGTGGCTGGCGCTGATCACCTTTGCCGTCCTCCCACTGATCTTCTGGGCGACGATGATCTTCCGGCGCAGCGTGCGCGAATCTTATCGACGCATTCGCGTCGCCATCGCTCGCATCAATGCTTATCTTCAAGAGCACGTGAGCGGGATCGTCGTCCTGCAGCTTTTTAATCGCGAGAAGCGCGCATACAAGAACTTCGAAGAAGTGAATGCGCAGCACATGGATGCATACAAAGACGCCATCCTCGCGCATGCGATCTATTACCCGACGATCGAAATTCTATCCGCGATTGCCATCGCCAGTGTGATCTGGTTCGGCGGGCGCCAGGCGCTGATCAATGCCGGCCTGCTCGGCACACTGGTCGCTTTCATCCAATATGCGCAGAGATTCTTCCGGCCCATTCAGGACCTCAGCGAGAAATACAACATCCTGCAATCGGCGATGGCTTCAAGCGAGCGCATTTTTAAGCTCATCGATACTCCCGTTGAGGTCGCGACTCCCGCTGCGCCGAGGCATGTCAACGGTCCAGGGCGAATCGAGTTCCGGAATGTTTGGTTCGCGTATCAGCGAATCAAATCGAAGAAGCCCGGGGGCAATGGATTTGCAGACGCGCACTTAGCTCATGAAGGAGAGCTCGACTGGGTGCTTCGCGATGTGTCGTTCACAATCGAGCCCGGAGAGACGGTTGCAATCGTAGGTCACACCGGCGCAGGAAAAACTACGATTATTTCCCTGCTGCTGCGCTTCTACGACATTCAGAGAGGATCGATTCGACTCGATGGAGTCGATATCCGCGACATGGATCTCGCCGACCTGCGCCGCCGCTACGGAGTGGTTCTGCAGGACCCATTTCTCTTCTCCGGAACCATCGGCGACAACATTCGCTTAGGTTCAAAATGGGTCAGCGACAAGATGACTGAAACCGCGGCCGATGACGTAAATATCGGCAACTTCATCCGCACTCTCCCGGCCGGCTTCAACGAGCCCGTGCGCGAGCGCGGCAGCACACTCTCGACCGGACAGAAGCAACTGATCTCGTTCGCGCGCGCTCTGGCGCATCAGCCGCGTATTCTCATTCTCGACGAAGCCACCTCGAGCGTCGATACCGACACGGAGCTGCGCGTTCGTGAAGCGCTCACGACCATGGTCGCAGGACGTACCTCCATCATCATCGCCCACCGGCTCTCGACTGTTCAGCGCGCGGACAAGATTATCGTCATGCATAAAGCTCATCTGCGTGAAATTGGCACTCACCAGCAGCTCTTGGCGCAGCGCGGGATTTACTGGAAGCTTTATCAACTTCAGTACAAGGATCAGGAGATACCTTCGCCCTCAGGCAGTCTGATCGGCGGCGATGATTAAGAAGCAAAGCCTCGATCTATGCGTTGTGCCGTGACGCAGCACCGATCGCATGTCGGACGGCTGCGATCGCCAATAAACGTGTGGAATCGAGCGTAGGCAAGGGGCAATCGTCTGATCGGACCAAAAGGGGAATTTCGGTGCAGCCAAGAATGGCACAATCGCAGGCTCGTTCCTTGATACGCGCAATCACTTCGTTGTAACGAATCCGCGATCTCTCAGGAAAATTCCCATGGACAAGCTCATCCCAGATCACCTCGTCCACAATCTTCTGATCTTCCGCACAAGGCGTCAGCACTTCCATTCCGCGTGCGCGAAAGGCATCGCGGTACATGGGACCAGTCATCGTGAATCGTGTTCCCAGCAACCCAGCTCTCTTCCAGCCATTTCGCTGCGCTTCATCGGCCACAACTTCGCCGATGTGAAGCCACGGAATCGGCGATTCCTGAATGAAAAAAGCCCAGGAAAGATGGCAGGAATTATCCGGACAGATCGCGAAATCAGCTCCTGCATTCGCGACTACTCTCGCGGATTCGAGCATGAGCTTGCCGACTCCGCGATAATCGCCGGAATTAAACGCCGGCATCCAGGCAGCCATTGGAATCGAATGCAGCGTGACCTTGGGATGGTCATACGTTCCAAGGAACTGTTCCGAGGCTTGCGCAATCGTGCGATAGCAAAGCGCAGCGCCTTCGGCGCTGCACGCGACGATGCCAATGTGTTTTACGCGATGCTCAGCCGTCATCACGCAGACCTCAACGTCACCAGCGTGACTTCCGGTGGCGCGCAGAACCGGAACGGCAGCGGCACGGTTCCGATGCCGCGATTGGTGTAGAGCTGACGGTCCCGCACTCGGTAGTACCCGCGGTAGTACTTGTTGGCCAAAGGCGGAAGCCACAGGGGATGGATGCCAGGCAAGCGAACTTGTCCTCCATG
>DATEKE010000100.1:0-16688 GCA_035277605.1 Terriglobales bacterium
AAAGAAGGCCAGGCGGTCGAATTCGACTCTGAGCGTGGACAAAAAGGCCCGCAGGCGGTTAACGTGAGGCCGGCCTGAAATGTCCTCTTCCTAAGCCAACTAGCGGTGTGTCCAATCCCGCGGAGCAGGGACCTCTGATCGTGGCCATGAACTCTTCACGTGGCTGATCTCATCAGCGGCACTGCTTGTCGCTGCCGGCGCCTTACTTCAGTTCGCTACGGCGCAATGGGAAAACCACCGCTATCCTCCTCGCGGCAGACTTGTCGATATCGGTGGATTGCGCCTTCACATCGACTGCACGGGGACGGGGAGTCCGACCGTCATCATGGAGGCGCTGGCTCAAACGATTCATTGGTTGCCTGGCAACTGCGCGATGCAGGCGAGTCTAGTGTCTTCTCGTCCGCCGGCGTGACGGACTGCTTTTTCTTTTCGATTTTGCGTTCTTCTCCACCCGCAATCTCCAGGCGGCTTGCAGCGCGCCGGTCAATACGTCTGCGCTCGCGGATGCCAGTCGAATGTGGGTATGTCCCATCCTTCCCCATCCTCCCGGAATGGGAAGGAAAATCTCGGGCGCCTCTTCAACGAAGGCCGCCTGCTGCTCCAGCGTGAGCATCAGGTTTCCATAGCCTTGTGCGTGCGAAGCCAGTGAGGCGAATTTTCTGCCGCCTACGCGGAAAGCCGGCGATCCTGCGTGATCGTACTCTTCGACACCTTCGAGGCTGAGGGCAATGCGTCGAAAATCGGCTGCGGTCATGCGCAAAGCAGCGTATCAGAAGAAGCTACTAAGCTCTTGAGCCGTTAAGCTTCCTGAGCTAAGTGCAAGAAAGACTGGGACCGTCACAGTGACAAACCGTAAGATAGGCGAGGCGAACATGCAAAAGGCGGCCCTGAGGCCGCCCTTTCGTTTAAAAGCAACCCAGGCTTACTGGTGCATTTCTCCACCCGCACCGGTTGCTTTAGGTTGGTTTTTCATCATCGCAACATTCATGATGTGCAGTGAATTGTCGGGATACACGTGCGCCTTCAATCTCACGTGATGTCCTTCGTGTCCTTTCAGCACTTCGGGATTCTTAACCGACATCACACTCTTGTCTTTGTCATTGACGATGACCAGCGGCTCTCCGGCTTCTTCGCATTTCTTGACGCAATCTGCGTCGTGATTGGCCGCACCGCACTTGGCATCGCTTACCACTCCGGTCACCGTTTCCAATTTGGCATTCTTGGTGTCCGTCTTGTCGTTCGCCGCAAAAGTCAACAGGCTCATGGCGAACAGGGCAACAAATACAAAAAACTTCTTCATCTGACCTCCTCGATTGTTCCTAAAGTGCACGGCTGGTGTATCGCCTGCCGATCTAACTTCTTTCAAGAATCCGCGCATTGCTTGCTCGCTCGCGGAGTGAAGGAGATCCCATGACGAAGGATCTTCGCAAACATTATGCTCCCACTCTCACCTGATTGTGTCATTTCCGATCTGAGCTGTGCCGTCGGTTTCGGCAGGTGTAAGAGGAAGTCGACTCGGGACCAACCTACTTGCGTCTTCCAACCGTGACGAACAAACCACCTTCGTGTGCCAAAGTGCGGATCCAGGAAAGTTGTGCGAGCCAGGCTTCCGGCCTCCAGTTGTCGTGCGCGAACGCAAAAAGGTCGTCGGCGTCATCTCCAATCAGCGCACTGGGATAGGCACGCACATACTCAATGCCGTTCTCGCGGAACCAGTTCTGCACTTCGGCCAGAGTATGGCGGTGTTCCTCGGGATGCCGATATTGATCGCGTATCCACGCCATTCGTCGCGATGGTTCATTCCGGCGATCACTGAGCACGGGATCGAATGGAATTAGTCGATACCGGGTCAATCGCGCAACGAGGCGGCGGATCCGAAGTGGGATACGTGCGAATGCGTTGTAGAGGCCAAGCACGATCATTCCGCCGGGACGTACAAGCTGAGCCATGCGTACGAATGACGCGCGAGGGTCAGGGGTGTGATGCAGCACGCCCGCTGAGTACACCACGTCGAACGAGGCTTCCCGAAGGCCAGGGCAGTGCAGATCGGTCTCGACAAATAGCACGCGAGATAGCTGAAAGCGCCGCGCTGCTGCAGCGCCGAGCTCCAGAGACTTGCGCGTGAGGTCCGCTCCGATTACGAGGCGATGCGCGCGGGCAAGGTAGAGGCTCATCTGACCAGTGCCACAGCCTAGATCCAGTATTCTCGCGTCGAGTGGAATTGCCTGATTTAGAACCCGCGCAAAATCGCTCCGCTCGGCGCGCGCATTCAGCCAGGTAAGACTGTCGCGAGCGGGATAGCCGGGAAACGGAGTCTCGTCATAGAATCGTCGGACGACATCGACGCGTTCATCGCCTGCGACACGCAAATTGGGGATACCGTTCGGAGCCTCGTAAGGTTTGGAGCAGCTTCGACATACCCAGTCTGCTGCGAGGTCGCCGCGACAAAGCGGACACGCAAGTAGCTCCAGAAACTCTTGCACCGCTTACCAGATCGAATAAATAAACGGAGCTAATGCCTCTACTGTCACGGCAAGCGTAAGGATAATCCCGCTCACGCACAAGAAAATGGCCAGCGGGGTGAGCCAGCGCTTGTCGGAGCCACCGCGCCACAGTCCCTGGACCAATTGCCTGGTGGAACTGGCGGTACTGCCGAGAACAATGAATCCTCGCCGGATTCTGCCACGTTTCTTGATCACGCGACTGCCTCCTTTGTTTTGGTGGGTAGCGCTTCGCGTTTCACCAATCGCGTACTCCCGGCGACCAGCACATCAATTCCGGATCGCAGGAACGTTGAGTACCCTTCGACCACGCGCGCGACAATGGGATCTCCAGCCAGGTTGAACGAGGTATTGAGAAGCACCGGAATTCCACTACGCCTCTCGTACGCCAGAAGCAAGTCATATAATCGCGGAGCCATCGCGCGTTCCAGAGCCTGAAGCCGTGCTGTGCCATCGACATGTGTGACTGCTTCCAGTCGCGAGCGCCACTCTGGTCGCACGCGAAACACTCCAGACATGAATCGTGCCAGGCGCTTTCCGCCGGGTGGCAATTCGAAATAATGATCGGCGACTTCAATCGGCACTACCGGAGCGAACGGACGAAATTCTTCCCGATACTTGATCTCTCGGTTAATACGATCGCGCATCGCCGCAGAGTGGGGTGCGGCGAGAATGCTGCGATGGCCGAGTGCTCGTGGTCCAAACTCCAGTGCTCCATCTATCCAGCCGACGATCCGATCAGCAGCAAGATCGTCTGCGGTCTGCTCGATGAGCGCGTTGTCGTCGCAGTCATCGAAAGCATGTCCGTCTTCTCCTGCAAGCCGCGCAAGCTCTTTGTCGTCAATCGATGGTCCCAAAAATGGATGATCGGGTACTTCGCGATCAGGATTCCCAAAATGGATGCGATCCGCATAGAGCGCCGCTCCCAATGCGCACCCCGCGTCCCCCGGAGCTGGCGGAACGAAGACGCGCTCGAACCCCGATTCGGCGAGGAGTCGGGCATTGGCAACGCCATTCAACGCTACTCCGCCGCCCAGACAAAGATCGGGAAGCCCCGTTGCCTGGTGCAACGCGCGAGCTATATCAACCAGCGTGTCCTCGAGGACTCGCTGCACACTGGCCGCGCAATCGGCAAAGCGCTGGCCATCGGAGGTCTCAAGGTCGATGGGATCGTACGAATTTCGCGGTGGTCCGAAGAGTTCAACGAACCGTGAGGAATAAGATGACTTAGCCGTGGTATGAAAATCGAAATAGTTGAGATCGAGTTGGAAAGCGCCATCATCCGTGCGCTGAATTAACTTTCTTACCTTATCGATCATCGTTGGGCGGCCATAGCCGGCGAGGCCCATCAGTTTGTACTCGCCTTCGTTTACCGGAAATCCTAAGTAGGCAGTGAAGGTTGAGTAGAGCATCCCGAGCGAATGTGGGAACCTGACTTCGCGATGCAGAGTAATGTTTGTCTTTCCGTTTTCGAAGCGCTTCCCTTCTCCGTTCGTGAGCGTCGCCCATTCGCCAACTCCGTCTGTCGTCAAGATCGCGGCATGGTGTGTTGGCGCGGCGAGAAAAGCCGCGGCGGCGTGCGCCTGGTGATGCTCAGTAAACAGGATCTTCTGTCCAGGCACGCCCAAGTGCGATGAAATGATTCCGCGCACCCAGACTTTTTCTCCCAGCGAATTCTTCATCGCGGCTGGAAACGCGCGCCATGAACGTGGGAACGCGCGCAGCGCGCAGGTGAGAACACGATCAAACTTCAGCATCGGTCGCTCGTAGAACACAACGGCGTCGAGCGATTCAGGCTCGACGCAGGCGTGCTCCAGGCACCACTCGATAGCTTGCAGCGGGAACGCCGCATCGTTCTTGCGCCGGGATAATCGCTCCTCCTGCACGGCGCAGACTGGCAGACCGTCGATGACCAGGGCCGCTGCAGAGTCGTGGTAGTGTGCAGAAATTCCCAGAATTTTCATTTCAGTACTGTCTGTTGAGTGAACCGTTTCGGTCCGGTGAAATCGGAATCCAGCCGGGCTGCTCCCGCCGTGCGGCCCGCTTGGCGAGCAATGCGAAAGGCGGCAGCAAAATGAAATATTGAAGAATCAGGAACAGCGTACCCATGACTCCCGCGAGTGCGGTGGCGATTCGCAGGTAACCTTTCCAGAGACGGCTCAGGCGCGCTCGCCATATATGTTGTCTGTGATGCTGAGGCGAGATCCTTGCCAATTGTGTAAGTGTGTAGCTCATGTGAAACACTTCGTCATGCAGGATTTCCTCGAAGATCGCGCAGGTCGGCTCATCACTCCGCAGCACGTCGCGATAAACAGTAAAGCGGCTCGCGGCCGCTTTCTCTGATAAGTGCAGAAAAGCGAGTAATTCTTTGTCCGACTCATCTTCGACATTCAGGTCATCGAGACCATGTCCGCCAGGGGCGAGCCAGTTAGCTTGAAAGGCCGGCTCCGACCTGGAAGAAAGTGTGTGCAGAAGATCTGTCCCACGCCGGCGAAACATTTCGCCATGACGGTACTCGTCAATGGCATGCTTCAAGTAGAGACGACGCAGCAGGGGATCAGGGGTCATCTCCGCTGCGCGCAATATATCGTGCCCACCGTCGGTCTCGGTTTGACCGAAGCGAAGTAGCTTTTGCACACGCCGCTCCTGATCACGCCAAACCCAACGATGGATCGGCGCGAGCATCCGGTCGAATCCTGTAGGACGGAAATGAGCCAGTGACGATTGCATGACAGCCAGCCAATATACGCGCTCCTGCCGATCGAAAATGTCACTACTTCGTCACTGTGAACTTTTCGTCCCAGTCTTTCTTTCCGCGCCGGACGTTGCGCTGAAATCAATCGACATTGTGGATTTGGAGTAATGTCCTGGCTTGTTATCTCCAATTCCGAACGCATATCAGAGTGTCGCCACGTCCTTTGGTTCTGTTGACAAGTTAGAACGGCCACGAGACAGTGACCCAATACTGGGGGAATTCGATCGATGGCTACGTGTCCTATTTGCGCCCACGATGTTCGCACTCCATCTTTCCTTAACCTGGACGCCTGGGCACATCTCATCTGTACTCACTGCACGGCGAGACTCGAAATGAAAGCGCCACGCTCTTTCGTATTAGCGCCACTCATGGCCCCTTTGTATGTGCTCGCCCGACAGGGACGCGTCCTGGAAGTGATTGCTTTCGTATTTATGGGCGCAACCATCTCTCTTCTATTACTGGAAAGCTTTTATCCGAAGGTGCGGCTCCGGAAAAAACCGCAACCGAAGCCTGCCGTGCGGCTGGACATCTAGTACCTCCGCAAGCTAAAGACTACTGATTTCTTGCTGGCAGCCGAGCGGCGATAGCGTTCGCGATTGCGCGAGCGGCGCGCGCGTTCGGATGCCTGTCCCACGGCAAGCGCCACGATGAATCAATTTCGATGAACACGTAAGGCAAGTCTGCATCGTCGAGAATCCGGCGACGCAGGGCCTGCTCCTGTTGGTCTTCGTGGCCAAACTGGAGCACGGCAAGCAGCGGCGTCGCTCCATGCGCGCGTGCCAGTTCATTGGTGGCGCGAAACACATCACGTGTCGTCGCAACCCCGCGATCGACAGTGCTGGTTGCGCGATAGGGTACAAGCAGCTTTGCAAGAGACGCAAGGCGCGAGCGGTTTTCTGGAGGCAGCCACACGAGACCGGGCCCGAGATGCGGGCGATCCTGATCCAGATTCCGGCCGAAGAGATCGGTCATGAATAGTGACACGACGGCAACGGGTTGGTGAAAACGCGGCAGCTCCGTCTGCAATCGCATATAGGCCTGATCGTTGCCATAGCCGTGTACTGCGAGGTTCGCGGTCTGGATTCCCAATATTGCACCAACTTGCGCGGGTATGCTCTCCTGCCACGTGAGCCCTTCGCCAAACATCACCGACTCCCCGGTAAATAGAACCGTCGGACGCGTGAGGTCGACGGATTCATCGACACGCCTTACGCGATATCCGGCCGCGTCGATCGCGTAATCAATCACGCGTCCGCCGATGGATTTGTGGCCCGTACGCGCCGGAATCCATGTCCAGCCCAGATGTGGATCTGCCTGGCGACGTGGTTCCTGATTTGCCGACAGCCACTCTACGGGTCGAAGGTGCACATAGCGAAGCAGCAGGTCGCTTGCTACGAGGGCCAGGGCAATCGAAATTAGAATTTCGAGCGCGCGCCTGGGTGTCCGCACTGCAAATCGTCCAACTCGCGGCCTCGCCACAAACACAAGCCACGCTCCGACAATCGCCATAAGCACTCGGCCGCATGTTTCCAGCACCACGTACGTGTGGCGCGGCAAGAAGAAAGATGGCACGAAGTGTTTGTCCAGCCAGCTCTGATTGGCGACGACTACACAGACCAGGAGTGTGGCGCCGATGGATGCGACCGCGATCTCGGCAAGCAATCGCGGTCCCAACCCTGCAGACCGGCGCGGCTGAAGGGCAGCGCGAGCGATGTGTCCCATGCGAACTGGAGATTATGGTTGAAGCGTCACGATGTCAAAATCGATCCTGACCTCATCCCCGGCTTTTCATCCCAGCACCGATTCCTTGCTTCCCCATCTATGATTTACACGTCGAGAGTCCTATGAGTTGGAGGACGCTCCATGAACTCGTTCTTCGCTGATCTTCGTCACGGCCTGCACCTGCTGAGGAAGTCTCCCGGATTCACTGCCGTCGCGGTCATCACGCTTGCCTTGGGGATTGGCGCAACCACCGCCGTGTACAGCGTGGTGTACGCCGTGGTTCTGAATCCGTTTCCCTACAAGGACGTGGACACGCTCATGAGCGTTCGCGTCTCCGAACCTGGCCAGAACGGTGGACGCCTCTACTACACGCCGGCACAGTTTCTCGAGATCGCGGAGCGCAACACGATTTTTTCGAGCACCATCGCCTCCACCATCAGCGATATTCTCTGGACCAGCAAAGGCGAGCCGCAGCGGCTGCGCGGCAATTACGTTACGCGCGACACGTTCTCCACACTCGGCGTTCCTCCCCTTTTGGGAAGAGCGCTCACGCCCGACGATTTTCGTCCTGATTCTCCACCTGCCGCCGTGCTCGGCTACCGCTTCTGGCAGCGCCAGTTCGGAGGCGATCCCCACGTGCTCGGCGCCGAGTTGAATCTGAACGGCGCAGTGCGCACGGTGGTGGGAGTGATGCCGCGTCCATTCATGTGGCGTGGAGCAGACGTTTACCTTCCCATCGTTTACCAGCGCGACAGGGTTGTTGAAGGCGTAACCGGCGTCCACCTTTTAGGGCGCCTTAAGCCGGGAGTCACCGCGGCGCAGGCCGAAGCCGATCTGCGGCCGATTATCGCCGACCTTCGCCGCGAGGATCCGAAGCAGTTCCCGGAGAACTTTCGCGTGAGTCTGCTTTCGTTCAAAGAGACGTTCCCTAGTGACATTCGCCAGGGACTCTTCATTCTGCTCGGCGCAGTCGCGTTGCTGCTGCTCATTGCCTGCGCCAATGTTTCGAATCTGCTGCTGGCCAAAGCGACTTCGCGCCAGCGGGAGATGGCGGTGCGCATCGCGCTGGGTGCAAAACGGAGGAGATTGATCCAGCAGCTTCTGACTGAGAGCCTGCTGCTGGCAATTTTCGGCGGCGCTCTTGGCGGTCTGTTGGCCTATGGCGGCCTCAAAGCCATCATCGCCATCGTGCCTGCCGGGACGATACCAGACGAAGCCGTCATCGCAATGAGCGTTCCCGTGCTCGTCTTTGCCTGTGCCGTTTCGGTACTCACCGCGCTTCTCTTCGGCCTGGTTCCGGCGCTACAGGCGTGGACCACGAATCTGGCTTCGGCGCTCAAGGACCGCGACAGCGGAGCGGCGTCGAATCCGCGGCAGCGCTGGATTCGCAATGCGCTGGTCGTTGGCGAGGTTGCGCTCTCGCTCATGCTGCTGATGGGAGCCACGCTCATGGTGCGCACCCTTCTGGCCGTCGAAGGCGCCGATTTGGGAATTCGCCGCGACCATCTGCTCACCTTCCGCGTTCCGCTGAACGAGCAGCAATATTCCAACCTGACCAAACGCGATCAGTTTCTTGAGCAACTGCTTGAACACTTGCAGTCGGCGCACGGAGTCGAGGCGGTCGCTCTCAACACTTCCATGCACCCGTTTGGAAATTTGCGCACTTCCATCGACGTGGACGGCAGCTCGAAGACCGATCGCAGGCGGGTCATGCTTCATCAGATCAACGCCGACTACACTACCGTCGCCGGCATCCCGCTGCTCAGCGGCCGCCTGTTCACCCGAGCAGATGTCGAGACGCAGCGGCCATTCGCGCTCGTGAATCAGGCTTTCGTGCGCCGCTACTTCAGCGGCCGCGATCCGCTCGGCCGTCTGGTGCGCATCCCGGATTTCAAAACCCCACCTTTCAATTCATCGCAGGATTCGTTCCAAATCGTCGGCGTGATGCGAGACACGCTCGATTGGGGCTGGCAAGGCGGCGGCGAGCTCACTCCCGAGCTCTACATCCCATTCACTTTCCTCGGGCGCGCAAGCCGCGTAATGGTACTCACTCAGGGAGAACCGTCGTCGGTTGTGGCGGAGGTCAGGAAGCAGATCGCTTCCCTGGATCCCAATCAGCCGGTAACCGACGTGCGCACGATGGAAGCGGCGCTGAGCGAAAACCTCATGTCGCAGCCGCGTTTCAATTTGGCACTATTCGCAACCTTCGGTGGCCTGGGCCTCCTGTTGGCAGTGGTAGGGGTGTATGGACTGATGTCGCACCTGGTATCAACGCGAACCCATGAGATCGGAGTGCGCATCGCCCTCGGAGCCAACTTCCGCCACGTCGCGGGAACGATCCTGGGCGACGGCGCCAAACTCCTGATCGCCGGAGCGTGCATTGGACTCCTGGGAAGCACAGCCACAGCCCGCCTGATCCGCGACCAGGTCTGGCAAGTCTCGCCCTTCGATCCGCTGTCGTTCACCGTAGTGGTTTTGGTTCTCATCACCACCGGTCTACTGGCCTGCTTCTGGCCAGCACTCCGCGCCGCCCGCCTGAATCCTATGACTGCTCTGCGGCATGAATGAGGGCACGGTTTTCAGTACCGTTCGCGGGAGCGAATGGTTGAATCCGATGAGAAGCCAGAGACGGACTTTGCTTGGTTAATCTTTTCAGCTTCGACGAGGAACACTTGTGCCCGTTTCCTTTTACTATTTCTTTTTTTCATTGCGTGCTTGTTTCAGCGCGCGGCGGAGCTCGCTGAGCATATCGTCGTCAGCAGCTTGTGCGATGTAAACGGCCTCTTTTCGCGACTCTTTGCCGAGCCATCGACTCAGTTCTCCGGGTCGAGCGGTCATCGATCTGCCTTTTCGTTCTACAGGCATTCCATCCTTAGCCCAACGCTGCGCGACAGGCACAGGTTGGCCGAGGTAATTCGCGATATTGGGCCAGCCGATGAGAACTCCATCGATTAAAACGGGTGTCTCAGCGGCTTTCCGTGTCGGTTTTGGTTTTGGTTTTGATTGCGTTTTCTTTTTCACATCAGTTTGGCGGCGGCTACGACACCCAGATCGCTTTCAGGAGCGCCCTGTCGTCTGGAGACAGCTCATGTTCGTATTTGGTACGTGCATTAAGAACCATACCAGTGTTGTTTTGACTCGTATTGAGAGCGAGAGTATGGTTTGACTCCATCCCAGGCACCCAGGTGATTGTGAAACACATTTCGGGCTAACCCGGAATGTCGAGGAGGTCAATGTGAGACTCATTGACATGAGACGATTGTTGTTTCTGTTTATAGCTGCGACCCTGTTCAGCCAACCATTATTTGCTCAGGTAGCGCCTGCTGCGCCGAAAACGGTGCAGAATGCGCCGAAACCGCCGGCACAGACTCCGCCGAAATCCAGGAGCGGCAAATTCATAATGCTGGATCAAGGAGTGGAAGTGTTGCGTCTATTTCAGCAGCAAAAGCCGAGAGGCGGTGAAGTCGCTATTCTGCGCCTCTCAGACGAAAAGTATGAATCCTTCAAACAGAATCCCAAGAAGTTTGTGAATGAGACCTACGCAAACGAGATATTCCTCTTTCAGGTCAACGGTGTAACCGCGGCGGGGAAACCCCCTATACCCAAGCCTGGAGATGACATGGTGGTCGCCATGACGCACGACGGAGGCTGCTTCGCGAAGTATATCGCCGAGATGCTGCCTCCACCGAGGTAGCTACTGCGGCAATTTGAGGCGTGCGAGAAGCGTGCGGAACTGAGCATCGTTGCGCAGCGGATCCAGCGCCTCATCTACGTTGATAAAGGGCAAATACGTCTCGTGGTCCCGATACGCGCGCTCCAGCATCGCCGATGCGCCTTGGGAATCTTCGAGGGCAAGCATCAGCTTAGCCACATAGTAAGGTGGAACGTACCTGGATGGTTGCTGCAGCTCAGCGAGGATTCGCTGCGCATCTGCGCGTCGACCGACCAATGCAAATGCGCGGCCGAGCGTCACCACGCGGATGGCATCGCCTTGAGACAAAGAGGCAGCGCGCTGAGAAGGCGCAATGGCTTCGTCGTAATGTCGCTGCGCCAGGTACACCGATCCGAGGCACTCGTTCGCATTCGCGGAGGTGGGATCGAGTTCCAACGCTCGTCGGCAAGAATCGCCCGCCTCATCAAATCGGCGGCCAAAATATGCATCCCAACCCGCGGTCGTTAAGATAGAGGCCGACAGCGGATCAAGATCGCGCGCGCGTTGAATTTCGGCGCGCGCATCGTCGGGTCGCTTCATCGCACTGAGAAACACGGAATAAAGTCGATGCGATTCGGAATCGTTCGCGCTAAGTTCGATAGCGCGCTGGAATTCCGCATCTGCTGCTGCCCAGTCCCAGTCTCCGTAAAAGTGAATCGCTGCGAGTGAGCGGTGAGCATGCGCTGATCCCGGATCGAGCTCGAGAGCTTTCATTACGCTCTGTCGCGCTTTTGGAATGGCCATGCGCGCATCCAGGTCGCTGGTGACCCAATAGTAATCAGCCAAGCCGGCATAAGCAGGTGCGTAGTCGGGATCTATTTTGATGGCCTGTACGAAATAATCCTTCGCCTGCTGGCGACGGGTTGAGGTCGCCTCCAGCCATGCGTACCTGCCCTTCAAGTAGGCTTCATGCGCGGAAGGATCGACTTGCGGAGCGTAGGCGAGCCGCGCCGCTTCGTTTGGCGCTACGGTGACTTTAATTTCCGCGGCGATCGCACGTGCGACCTCCCGCTCGAGTCCGAGCACGTCTCGCGGTTCGCGCTCAAAGGTTTTCCCCCACAGATGGCTATCGGACGGCGCATAGATCAGCTCGACGCTGATTGCTACCCGGTTTCCAACGCGCTGAACAGATCCTTCCGCCACTGCATCGACCTTTAATTCGTTCGCGATTTGCGGCATCGTCTTGCGCGCGCCTTTGTACTGCATAGCCGACGTGCGGGAGATCACGCGCAGTGAGCGGATTTGTGCCAGCTCACTCGTCAAAGCTTCGGTCATGCCGTCGGCAAAGTAATCCTGGTTTGGGTCTTGCGAAAGATTTGCCAGCGGCAACACGGCCAGCGAACGAATGGTTGGAGCTTCGGCGTGCCCGAGCCATTGCTTCGACCAATCCCGCAGATGGGGCGCAACGAGCAAAAGAGCCGACACAATGCCTAGCCCCGCCAAAGCAGAGAACCCTTTGTGCCAACGTGGGCCGACTGCAACAGGCATCGTCGAGGCCGTCGAAGGCGCCTCGAGCCGGCGCAGGTCCGCTCCGATATCTGCTGCGGATTGGTAGCGGTAATCGGGATTCTTCTCGAGGCACTTCAGAATGATTCGCTCGAGCTCGGCGGAAACGCCCGGGTTAATCTTGCGCGGTGCTATTGGAGGCGTGTGAAGAATGGCGTCAATCAGGCCAGCTCCTTCAAACTCGGAAAACGGTCGTTGCCCGGTCGCCATTTTGTGCAGCACTGCGCCAAAGCTATAAATGTCTGCCCGAGCATTGACTTGTCCGCTCAACAGTTGCTCGGGAGCAGCGTAAGGCAGAGTACCAACTGCCGTGGCGCTTTCGGTAGTCTCCTGTTCGTTAACCGGCTGCAGTATCCTTGCAAGTCCAAAATCGAGGATCTTCAATACACCCTCCGAAGTGACACGCACGTTCGCAGGCTTCAAATCGCGATGGATGATGCCTTGCTTGTGGGCGGCTTCCAATCCTTGCGCCAATTGAACCGCCAGACGCGTGATCTGAGCTTCCGTCAGCCTGCTCGCAACAATTTTTTCGTCAAGTGTTGCGCCTGGAATGTATTCAGTGATGATGAAATCTACGCCTTGATTGCTGTCGAAATCGTGAATGGTAGCTATGTTGGGATGATTCAAACGCGAGAGGGCCAAAGCTTCCTTGCGAAAGCGTTTGCGGGATGGTTCGTCGGCGAGCGCTCCTGCAGGGAGAACTTTCAGCGCTACGTCACGGCCAAGGCGTTCGTCGTGTGCTCGATACACCACGCCCATGCCTCCAGCGCCAATCTGGTCGAGGACACGGTAGTGCCCGAGAAGCACTCCGCTAACTAATGCAACAGCCGCCATTGCGGCGGATGTTAGGCCGCTATAGCAAAGTAAGTCAACTGATACCCAGGAAAATCGGCTGCGGGTTAAGAGCAAGCTGCTAAGCCTCTAAGCTGCTGAGCTGCTAGTTGACTGTGAACACAAGCTGCGAAGCTCCGAAGCTCCGGAGCCACGTGGCTAAAGAAAACAAAACGCGCCTTCGCTGAGTCCGTCGGCGGCGCTCGCGCATCTATCGATTGCCACGGGACCAGCGAGATTCTTCCCGCACTTCATAAGTCCCGGAAAGGGAATCGACCATGGCGCACAACTTTGGTTCGTTGGTGTTTACGCCGACGATCAAGGCTCTGCAGGAGAAGCATGGCAGCCGTCGGCAGTATGCGCGGGTGGAGGAGTCAGGCCCGGCGCGGGATCGGCTTGGTCCTGTGGAAAGAGAATTCCTCGCGGAGCGTGACAGCTTCTACATCGCCAGTGTTGGCTCAACGGGATGGCCGTACATTCAGCATCGCGGAGGTCCGGTTGGCTTTCTCAAGTCGATCGACGACAAGACACTGGCCTTTGCGAATTTCGGCGGCAACAGGCAGTACATCAGCAGCGGCAATCTGGCAACGGACAGCCGTGTCGCGCTGATCTTTGTCGACTACGCGCGACAGGCGCGTCTGAAGATTCTTGGCCGGGCCGAGATACTGGAAGGCGATGCGGCGGCGAAGTGGATCGAACAAGTCCGGCATCCGGAGTACAAAGCTGCAGTCGAGAGCGTGTATGTGATTCACATCGAGGCCTTCGATTGGAATTGTCCGCAGCACATCGTGCCGCGTTTTACTGCGGAGGAAATTCAACAGGCGCTCGCCCCGGCAGAAAAGCGAATGCAAGAATTGGAGCAGGAGAATGAAAGGCTGCGGGAGCAGGCGCAGGCACGCGGATAAAAGATGCTCTCGGCATTCGGCTTTCGACTGAATTAACCCGCCACCAACCGGTCTGACGGGAGCTTTAGAGCGGTTCCATAGTTGATGTATCCAGCATCAGTACCGTCCCGCGGTAGCGGACGGGTGCTTCGCTCTACCGATCCACCCATTCGCTACCCGCGAACGGTACTGACTTGGTTGCGCCTCGCACAAATAGGACGGGATACAGCAACGTTGGAACCGCTCTAGACTTTGATCGAAGGCGTGAGCAAACGAAGGCGCGGCGAAAAGCCGCCGCGCCTATTGCCGCAGCCACGGAGAGAGCTTTGCAGACGATCTCTTCGCGACTACTGTCATCCGGCGTTTTCAGTGCCGCCGTAACCGTCGCAGCAACGGCCGTGGTCACTGTCACCGCCGTGGTGATTCTTTACTGCTCGTCATTCTGGTCGTCGCCATCATCATCCTTGTGGTTTTTCACTTGAGGCGTGATGGTGCCAAACAATCCGTGTTTGAGACCGTCGATTCCCGCAGTAAAGAACAGAGTGTTCGAGGGGCCGTCCGTGGCATTGCCGCCGCCGAAACCGATTCCCCAGAGCCCATCGATGGACAGCGCGCCGCGCGTGCCATGCAGAAAACCGACGAACTCGCCCGTCGCGGGATCAAACGCGGCGATGCGTCCGCTGCCGAGATTGCCAATTAAGAGCCGGTTGCTAAGCTCCCCAAAGTTGGACGGCGCCATCGCCACACCCCATGGCGCGTTGAAGGCGGCTTCTGAGGATTTCAGGCGCATCAGCAAATTTCCGCCAGTATCAAAGATATCGACCGCGCCCAATCCGTGGCCGAATGCCGGCGGTGTTGCGCCGTTGGCAAAGGTCACGACCAGATTGTTGCCGATCGCCTGAATATTGAATGCGACCAGTCCTGGCGGCATCGCAGCATCAACGAATTGTCCCGGAACCGTTGTCGGCTGGAAGTGAGAGTCAAAAACGTCGATCGCGCCGGTCTTGTGATTCGCGGCATACAGTAATGTCGCGCCGTTGAACGTCGCGGAGGTCAGTCCCGTGTAGATCGCTTTCGAAGAATTGTCGACGGCGATCACCGCGGTCGTCCCCAGTGCCGGCACCCAGCCGGAGATTGTTCCGTCGAGCGTGGAAAAGATAAAGCGCGCGACGCCGGCGGGAGAACCGGCCATGAAGTCGCTCGCGCTGCTATTAAAGATGACGCCCGTCGGAGTGCTTTTTGTGCCGGCCTGAGAACCGGGCGGCGGCGGAACTGTGACGATCAGCCCCTGCTTGGTACCGTCGGCGCTGTAAAGCGTGGAGCGCCCAGTGGCCTCGTCACTGACCCACCATGGTGTCGCAGGACCGCGCGTCAGGCCGAACGGGTTCGCCAAGTCAGTGTCGGTGTGAGCTGCGAGACCGGAAATGTCAGACACGAGATTGGTCTGCTGGTAGTGCGCTCCGTCGTCAGCCAAAAGCAACGGTGCGAAGAGCGTAACGGCGAACAGCGCAAGTGCGAAACGCATGGTGCGGGTGCGGAGCAAGTACATCGATTCCTCCTATTGGGGCAGAAGTGGCTATCGCGGACGCTGTTGCGGCGATGGATCGCGAGATGAATTCGTCGGCAGGCGCGCCTCGCTGCCGCCCTGAAGCATTGCAGGCAGAAGCACACCGATTTGTCAGGGGCATGTCAAAAGATGGTCAAAACCGTGCGCGGGTCGAAACGGTCGCGGTAGCGGGTTAATGGGATTCGGCTATTGGCCGGCGGTTACTCCGGTACTTCCCAGCCACATTCAGCACTCGGACACTTCGCGGACTGACGCTAGAATGGCGGCACCAAGGTTCCCTCTGTTCCGGAGATACCTCATGAAGAAGCCTTTCGGTGTGACTGCGAGCGCGATTTTTGCGCTGCTGGGATCGCTGCTAATGGCGGGCCTCTTTGTTGTGGCTCTTCTGGTGCTGGTTCTCTCTCCAGCACGCGGCCCGATCGGTCCAGAAGCCAAATTGGGAATGGGCCTGGGATTGGGAATCTTCGGCTTTCTCGGCGCTTGGGGGACCACCACCGCAATTGGATTGCTCCGAATGCAAAACTGGGGACGCATTTCCATTCTCGTGTTCGCCGTGTTGCTGGCGCTTACCGGAGTGGTTGCGGCTCCGGCGATTTTGCTGATCCCGCCTCCGCCGGCAGCCCCGCCGAACTACGACGCGGTGCGCACTGGAATAGCGATGTTCTATGGCGTGCTTGGCGCGCTTGGCATCTTGTGGCTGTACTATTTCAGCCGGCGCGCGACACGCGAGGCCTTCGCCGGAGTGGTGACCAGGGAGAGTAGCGGACGTCCGCTGAGCATTTCCATCATTGGCTGGTGGCTGCTGATCACCGGAGTGATCACCGTGTTGCTGTCGCCGCTGAGGATGCCGGTAACGTTCTTCCTCTGGACCGTAAGCGGATGGACGGCGGCCGTGTGGTATTTCGCCCTGGGAGCGCTTTACACCTACATCGGCTACGGGCTGCTTCGACTCAATCGTATGGCGCGCTTACTTGCGATTAGTTTGCTGGGCTTTGGTGTTGTGAATGGTTTCGTCTTCTTCGCTCTTCCCGGCAGAGATGCGCGTCTGGCGACGGTCATGTCGAAGTTTCACTTCACTCAACTGCCGACTCCGATGCATTTCCCGACATTCATGCTGATTCCCAGTCTCGTCGGAGTGGCCGTGCCGCTTTGGTTTCTGATTGCGAAGAAGAAAGCTTTTCACGCTGCGGAACCTTCGCTCTCCGCGTGA
>DATEKE010000101.1:0-21531 GCA_035277605.1 Terriglobales bacterium
CACGCCAAAGGCGATGTTCTCGCGAATACTCGTGCTGAACAGGAATGTTTCTTGCGGCACGAAGCCGATGTTCCTGCGCAGCATCTCCAGCGGCAACTCGGCGATCTCGCGACCGTCGAGCAGTAGCGTACCTTGCGGCGCATTGTAGATTCGCGGAATCAGGCTCACGAGCGTGCTCTTTCCCGATCCCGTTGGACCGACGATGGCGAGACTCGTGCCTGCGGGAATGTGCAGGTTGACATTTTTGAGAACTTTTCCACCGGTTGGATAGGAAAAACTCAGATTGCGGAATTCGAGATCGCCGCGAATCGCAGTCGTATGTTTCAAATCGGGAGCAACACCGGCATCGGTGACCGTGGGTTTTTCCGAAGAGATTTCATTGATCCGTCCCAGCGAGGCCGTACCACGCTGAAAGATGTTGATCACCCAGCCCAAGGCAATTACTGGCCAGGTGAGCTGGACCATATAGGTGTTGTAGGCAACAAACTCGCCAACGTTCATGCGGCCCAGGAGCACTTCGCGTCCACCAAGCCAGAGAACCAGAATGATCGCCAGGCCGAGCAAGGTTTCCAAAGTCGGCCAGAGCATTCCGATAAGGCGAACGAGTTTGAGGCTGCGCGAGATGTATTCCTGGTTCGCGTTTTCGAAGAGCTCGATCTCAGCCTCTTCCTGAACGTACGCACGCACGAGCCGGGCGCCAGAGAAATTCTCCTGCGCTCGTGCTGAAATATCGGAGAAGGTCGCTTGAATCCTTTCAAAGCGCTCGTGGATTCGCCGGCCGAAGTACTGAACCAGAATGCTCGCTGCCGGAAGCGGAAGAAACGCAAACATCGTGAGCCGCGGACTGATCTTCAACATGAATGCCAGCGCGCCCGCCGTGAAGACGATCGTGTTTGCCGTGTACATGATCGCCGGGCCAAGCAGCATACGCACGGCGTTCAGATCGTTGGTTGCGCGCGCCATGATGTCGCCGACGCGAGTGCGCTGGTAATACGAATACGATAGCGATTCGAGATGCTTGAAGAGATCGTTGCGCAGATCGAACTCAATCTCGCGCGAAATTCCGATCAGGACCCAGCGCATCAGGAATTGGAAGATGCCTTTGCTGAGAGCAATACCAATTAGAGCCAGCGAGTAAGTAACGATCTTGTGTTGTGTGACGCCGACATTGAGATCGTTGATTGCTCGTCCAATGACCTGCGGAAAAAGAATCCAGATCGCGTTGTTGAGCAGCAGCGCGAGTCCGCCCCAGAAAAACTTGACGCGGTAGCGATACAGATACGGCTTGAGAGGATCGAGCCTTTTGAACATCGACATCTAAGGACCGGGGTTAACACGGAGGTCACAGAGGTTGCGCGAAGGTCACAAAGCTATCGATTCTCCGTGACCTTACTAAACCTTCGTGACCTTCGTGTTAACTCGGGTCGCCATTCCATCTTACGTCGGCACCCTCAGCATAAAGTAGCCACCGGCGAGCGCGAAGATCACATCTGGGGACCAGGCGGCGAGCGATGCAGGTAATTGGTTCACGTTGCCCATGGCTTCGAACAATCCACTCGTAATCCAATACACGACCGCGATGCCGATTGCGGTGGCGACGCCTCGCAACGCGCCTTGCCGTCCAGCCGAAAGTGCAAACGGAATAGCGAGGATAGACATCACCAGCGTGATCAGCGGGAACGACAGCTTTTTATAGAGCTGCACCTTCAGCCGCACCACTTCGAAGCCGCCTTGTTCCAGTTCGCGGATGTACGACTTCAGCTCGTCGAAGTTCATCTCCGAGTACTGCTTTACTTCCTTCTTAAAGTAGCTCGGGGGCTCGTCGATGTCGGAGAAGGTAGTCACGTCGAAGGTTCGAAAGTCTCGGACATTCGTTGGCGCGAGCGTACGCACCCAGCCGCGCTCGAAGATCCATTTGCGCAGCGAATCGTTCCAGAAGACGCGGCTGGCGAAAGTTCGTTCAGTAAGTGCGAAGGCTTTGGGATCGAGATCAAAGACAGATAAATTCGCGAACTGATTGCGCTCGCTGTCAAAAAATTCGTAATAGTAGATTTCGTGATGCTGGCCGAAGATCCACTTGTGCTGCGGATTCAAGTAAGTTTGCGCAGGTTTGCCCTTGATTTCATTCCGCAAGGCGTCCTGACGCTTGTTCGCGTGCGGCAGATAGAACTGATCAAACAGAAAAAGCGCAATCGACAGCATTCCAGCCAGCACGAGTACGGGAACGACCAACCGATACAGGCTGATGCCTGTGGCCTTCATCGCCGTCAGCTCGTTGGACTTCTGCAGCAGTCCAAAGGTCACGAGCACGGCAATGAGGACGCTGAGCGGTGTCATCAGGTAGAGCATCGAGGGGATCACGTTAACGAGATATTCGCCAACGGTAATCAGTGCGATGCGATTGCGCACGATGTCGCCGAGCAGTTCGAAGAAGCTAAAGACCAACGTGAGTACGATGAAGGTCGCCAGGATCAACCCTAAGTATTCCAGGAACTGCCGCAGAACGTAATCATCGAGGATGAGTGGGAAGCGTGAACCTCCCTTTCTCAGCAGTGACGTGCTCTCAGCCGTCTGCGCCTTCGGGCCGCCACGCCAGAACTTCTGAACGAAATCCTTCCAGAGAGCTCGAAATGAAATTACGTCGAGGCTGGAGCGCTGCACGCGAAACAGCAAAAGGAGACCTGCGACCGCGAACGCAATATCTGCACCCCACACACCCAGGGGCGGAGAAACCTTCCCTTGGCGGGCGAAAGCAATCCCGGCGCTCAGCGCAAAATAGTAGAGAAAAACCAGCAGGATGGTCAGAATGAATCCCGTCGACTTCCCGCCTTTTTTCGATGACAAGCCCAGCGGAATTCCTACCAACATCAGCACCAGGCAGGAAGCTGCCAAGGCAAATCTTCGGTGAAATTCGATCCAATACCAGCGCGACTTCGCCCGATCGCTGTGCTCAGCTCGGTACAAGATTTCGCTGGTTGTGAGCTCGGCTGCAGGCACGAGATCGCGAGACGGTGGCGGAACAGCTGGCGGCAAAGCGATGGGAATATCCGTCTGATCGAACGTCGAAATGGTGTACTGGTTTGGGTTGTTGGGATCGGTTTCCTGCTGGCTGCCGTTCTCGAGGTGCATGCGCAGAGTGTCGTTTTCTGTAACAACGGTTGCGCGCTGGGCAAGAGTGATCTTCGGAGCCGAAGGATTTGCGATGTCCGCCAGGAAGACGTTCTTCCAGATCGCCGCGCCTGATGCAGGTTCTACGTCCTGCACATACAGCACGTAGCCTTTCAGGTCTTCGTAAAAAACGCGCGGCTGAATCTCGAAAGAAATTTGCGAGCTCTTGAGCGAATTCTGTAAATCGGCAAGCGCTGCCGCCGAGCGCGGAGCGACGACGACGTTGTTCAGTAGAGCAATAGCCAACGCACCTGCAGCAAAGATGCTGATGATGCCGACAAAACGCCACGCGCCAATGCCGCTGGCGCGGAGAGCGGTTACTTCGCTATCGGCGGCCATTCGCGACAGGCCGATGAGGATTCCGACGAGGACTCCCATCGGTAGCGTGAAAGTCAGAGCCGTCGGAACGGTTAGGAAGAAAATCTCGGCAACACTGGGAATCGGCGCGCTATTGCGAACGACTAACTCGAGAATCCGACTCACATCCCGCATGAAAATTACAAACGTGAACAGCGCAGCGCCGATCACGCCGTGGGAGAAGACCTCCCAGAGGACGTAGCGAGTGAGAATCCGCATATTGGTGATGCATTCTCAGTCTAGAGCATTTCAATGAGAGCGCGTCTGTGGGACTCGTAGCCTGCAACAGAACCACCGCTGTTAAGCCATGGAATAGCCGCATCATTGCGGCTGCCGGCTTTGAGAGTTGCAGGCGATGTGGGTGCCTGTCCAGAGCTGGCCATTCGGCCATCCCGGCCCACTGGCGGTTCCGTTCTGAGTCTGCCGTTATCCACAAAGGAGCTATTCCAACTCTGCCGCGATCATGAATTCCTGCGCGTCCGGATACCACTCGATCCTGAGCAGGTTGGGCTTACAGCAGATTTGGCAATCCTCTACGTAGCTCTGTTTTGATCCATTGCCGGGATCGACGAAGGTTTCGTTCCACTCACCGCAGCCCGCGCACTGGAAGCCGGATTTCACGATGTACTTATTTTGAAGCGGCGACAGCGGCGGAAAGGCCGGTCCGTTTGAGTTCCCGCCATTCCATGTCGCCCTTGATGTACTGCCACATTCCCTGGATACGCCAGATCATGTTGAGTTGCCGATATGGGAAATGCTCGACGAAGCAGAACAGGATCAGACGCGCGACATTGGTCCACCGATTGTAGCGGCGATAGGTCATCTCTTCGAGCAGCACGGCACCAACGGATATCATCGTCGCGAATGCGTAGCCGTAGAAAATCACTTGCAGGAAGTTCACAAGGTTCAGCCCTCCAGTGAGCCAGGCGGCGACAATGCAGAAATACCCGAGGGCTTCAACCAATGGTTCGACCAATTCGAATGCCCAAAGATAAGGAAGCATGAACGAGCCTAGACGGCCATAGCGAGAACGAAAGAGCATGTCGCGATTGGGCCACAGAACATCCAGCAGACCTTTTTGCCATCGCGCGCGCTGGCGCGCCAGCGAACGCATGTCGTTGGGCACCTCGGTCCAACACGTGGGATCAGGTACGAACATGATCGCGTACTCGGAGTTCTGATCCAGCAGATATCGGTGCAAGCGGATCACCAGATCGAGGTCTTCGCCAATGGCCTTGGCGCGGAAACCACCAATCTTGCGTATGAGATCAGTGCGAAAGACGCCGAATGCGCCGGAGATAATCGGCAGCATCTTGAAGACAGCCCAGCCTTCGCGGCCGATGAGGAAGGCACGAAGGTATTCGATTACCTGAAGAACCTCGATTGGCGTGTTTGGGAGCTGCACATCGCGAATGCGGCCATTTTCGATAACGCACCCGTTGAGCACACGCACAATGCCGCCGATGGCTACCACCGATGCATCGCCTTGCGAGCGCAGCCCGGACATAATGCGCAGCAGGGCGTCACGTTCAATGAGCGAGTCAGCGTCGATGACGCAGGTGTATTGCCCCGTAGCGGCGTTGATGCCGCAATTCACCGCGTCGGCTTTGCTCTTGCGATTTTCTTTGTCGATGACTAACAGCCGCCGTTCCGTGCCACTAGCATAGATGCTACGCACCGGCCCGCTCTTGCACTGCTGGAAATACAGCATCTGTATCGCACGAAGTTCGAAGTGATCTTTCAATATCTGCAATGTCGAATCGGTAGAGCCATCGTTGACCACGATGACTTCGAGGTCGGGATAGTCGAGGTCTAGAAGTGCGCGAACGCTGGCGACGATGCTGCCAGCCTCATTGCGCGCTGGGCAGATGATTGAGATCGGCGGGGTAAATGGTGAGCTGTTTACCAGATTCAATCCACGGTTGGTGAGGCGTTCGCGATGACGGTTGGTCGAGACAAGCGCTGCGATGAGAAGAACGAGGTAAACGATATTCGAGAGCAGATAGTAGAAGAAAAAGAAATAACTGAGATCGCCAAGGATTTTAGGCATGACCGACCGCTGTCTTAGCTATGGATGGACTCGCAAAGGTCTTCTCCGTCGTGCTTGCTGTGCTCTCTGCGGGTAGTGATTCGGGGAATGGCGGAGCCGCCGCTGCCGGCTTTTCCGATGCAGGTTCCGTTTTGAAAGCGTTCTCCGCGATCTGTCGGCGAGCTTCTTCGACAGCCTGCAGCAGGTTCTTCCCGCCGTCCGATATGAGCGCCTGTTTGTCGCTCAATTGCAGCATCAAGCCGGAGCACTCGCCGATACGCTCAAGTTCGGAAACGAAGGCGTGTAGTGCGTACTTGTCGCGAGTCGCGGCCACACGGTCGAGAATGACCGGATACAGTTCGCGAGGAAGCTGCCCGAGTGCCTCGGCCGCCCGCTGGCGGACCGCCCGGTTTGAATCACAGACCGCGGTGAGCAGCGCTCCCATGCTCGCCGGATGCTTCAGCCTGCTCATTGATACGACCGCGCGCAGGCGCACGAACCAGACAGCGTCCCCCGCCATTTCAGAGAGTACGGTGCTTCCGAACAGCGGCTCAGTGCGGCCCAATCCGCGCGCTGCGCAGGCGCGAATTTCCGGATCGGCATCCTTGGCGAGCGTCGCAAGATCATCGGCAACGCCTTCATCGGCGACTTCCGAGAGAATGCGCGCGATCAACAGTCGCGTAGACGCGCCATCGAAGTGCCGGCACAGCATTTTCGGATCGGAACGTGAGGTGCGCAGCAAGGAATCCTTGAGTGTGAGGTCAGAGACTCGTAGCTTGCCGGCGGTCAACGCACGCAACAGAATCAATGCAGCTTCAGGTTGTTCGCTCTGTCCCAGCGCCCGCGCTGCAGATTCCTGGATGTAAGGATCATTTTGGGAAATCGCTTCCTCCAGAACAGGAAGAAATTCCGGTAGTCGTGTTCGACCAAGAGCCAGCAGGGCCTGCTTGCGGCGATGCCGACTGCCTTTTTTCGCCTGCCACACGCGTTTTTCCATCAAGCCGGAGCGGCGAATGAACTCCGAGTAGACGCCTCGGTCTTCGTCATTCGCGACATCCATGCGATCGAGCAAAATACCTTCGACGACTGCGCGCTTGAATTTATTCAGCCGCCACTTACGAGGGGGGATTCGGAACGTGACTATGTCATTCCAGTGATACCGCATATCCAAGGAGGTCTGATCGAGCTTGGCGAAGAAGCGGCCGCGATACAAACGGCGGAGCAAAATGAACAACAGAAGTCCTGCGACAAACTCGACCGATATCAATGCCGCCCTGAGCGCGAATTGAGCGAGAAGGCTAGAAATGGAATCCATAGCCGCCGCCAATGCTGGTCTGAGTTTGTCCGTGCGAGCGCTGCTGATACGCGATGAACGTCGAGAACTCCTGCGAGGGATTCATACGGAAGTGCACTGCGCCCGAGTAGGTGCGCGCGGAGATGCGTCCAATCTGGTCGATGTTTGAGTAATTCTCCGCTCCGACGCCATATCCGGCGTCTAAACGCAGGCGATGCGATGTTGGAAACGAGAGTCTCGTGGATGCCGCCGGGCTCCAACTAGTCCCTGTACCAAAAAAGTCCGTGCGCGCCTGATTGCCGGTGAAGATCCACATCCAATCGCGCGGGAGATACGCGATGGCAGTTCCGCCGAGCACGGTTACTTGCGATCCATCGAACCATACACTTGCAGAGTGGGCTGTGACTTCGAGGCCTCTTACCCAACCGAGATGCAACTTAAGCCCGCGATCGTAATCGAGGGACATCTGCCGCAATGGACCGATCTGTTGATGGGGTCCCTGTCCAAACGAGAATGAAAGCGAGTCATTCTTGCTGATGCGATAGCCAACCCCGATTGCTAGCTCTGCCGCTGCCTGGCCGAGGCGTCGATAAGAGACGCCGCTAAAGGTCAATCTCCAGCGCGGATTCCAATTCACGCCGAAGCTCGCGCCTTGCGCTTGAATTGGAGAGGTGTAGTTAAACAAGTCCGTCTCGCTGCTAATTGACGCTGAATAGCGAGGGACATCGGTGCCATGGGATTCGCCTGTGGGCTGCTTGCCGGCCGACACGATCACGACTGCGTTGGCCTCAGCCGGGAACGACGAGGCGCGTTGCTCGCGAATCGCGGTATCAAGCTTTGATCTTCGGATTGCGATTTCGAAGTTGCCAGGCTGCAGCTCCTGGGCCTGTTCCACCAGCGAAGCCGCTTCGCCCAGTTTGCCTTCCCAAAACAGGACGTCGGAAAGGCCGAGCAGGATATCGACATCATTGGGAGCTTTGCGCAATACGTCGCGATACTGCATCTCGGCTTCGGGCCACTTTCCGCTCCACGCAAGAATGCGCGCGCGCCAGCCCTGGGCCTCGAGATCGTCAGGCGCTGCATGCAGTCGCTCGTCCACAACGCGTGCGGCCGCGGCAAAGTTGTTTTTCGCGAGTTGGGCACGTACTTTCGTAACCCAGCTATTCGAGTCTTCAGCCAGTAGCGAGGACGTGCAGGTGGTGATGAGGACCATAGCGAGCACAACTCGCCAGTCAGCGCCATCGATGCCGTGAGACTGATTTCGCATTGCAAATTGCCGTTCCGGCCGCCAAGCTCATGAGGGTACAGGGCCTTTGGCTCGGAAACCCACCTGCCTGCTTCCTTTATCGGCAGCTGTGCATATCGCCTTGACTACCCAAAAGTGGTAAGCACTTTGCTGCATACGGGGCGAAACGCGCTTGAATGTATTTTGCTGACCGGGAGAGGTTGGAGGCCATTACTTGTGGGGGGGAGAGCAGGGTCCTTCCAGAGTGACGCAAGGAGGAAATTCGGAACCAGCGCTCGGCTGCAGTGAGCCTTTGGTACGGGATTGAATCAATACCCCCGCTTTCCGAAGTCCGCGGGAAAAAGCAGTTTTCTCACATTTAGCGCATGGCGAGTGCTTTGTCGGGCTTCTTGCCGGCGCAATTTCCTATACCGCGCTCGATGGCGGTTCCTTCTTCATAGTCGTTCCAGGTAACGATCATCAGGAACGGCAGCGGACGATCCGCCGGAAAATACCTGCGGTAAAGATTGAGTGAATCTTCCAGCGTCTTGCCGCAGCGGGCGTCCATTTTGCGCCCGGAGCCCCATTCTGCCTTGGAGTCATCGAAGCCTGGCCACGCCGCGCCGACGGCGATTTTGTCCGGCTCATCGGTCATTCGCTTGTAGAAGTTCTCGAGATAGGTGCGGCCCCAGTTGCTGCCGTCGCGGGACCAGCCTTTTTTACCCGGCGACACCCAGGCATAGTATCCGTCGAATGCGCCCCAGTTTTTGGCGTCATCATCTTCGTAGAGCAACACCGGCGGCTCCTCCCATCCGCCGACCGCTTGCTTCACACGCTTCCAGTCCGTGTCTCCCGATTTGGGAAATATAAATACCATGGGACGGCCATCGAATGTCAGGTAAGCATCGCGCGGGACGGTAGCGTGCGGACCTATGTAGTGCTCATAGGCGTACTGCAGATCGGAGATCGCCTGGTCCGTAGCACGGCTGGGATCATCGACGCTCTCGTCGTACAGAATCGCCGTCTTGAAATCGTGCTCGGCGGAGACCTTTTGCAGTGCGGCGTAGCTGCGGTCCTCAAAATCGTGAGAAGGGCCGTACCAGTTCACGATGAAGGCTTTGATGTTCAAGTCCTTCGCGTGCTCAACCTGATTGGCGAGCACGGTGGCGTCCTGCGAGTTGTAGCCGACATCAATGTGACCGCTGCGTCCGAACCAGGGCTGATAGGCGGCAATGACCTGGGGGCTTCCCTCCGGCGAGGAGACCTCGGAGCGCAGAGTACGGGAGATGTCGGTGCGCTTTGAACCGGCGCATCCACTGATCGCCAGTAATGAAAGAAGAAGAATCGATACGAAACGAAGAGACAGAGAGTCCATAGATATGGTTATGATTTCGCGAAAAATTGAGCAGCAGCTCCGTTATTTGGATGAGAAGTGAGTGAGATGCGTTGGACGTGACTGTACATCGAGTACCCGGAGATGCATTTCTATTTTGTGATTTGCCCTTCAGTTCTGTCACCTTCAGTCCGCCTTAGGCGGACGAAGGATCTCCCGAAATGCTTCCGACATAAATGCGCTCGTCTGGCTCTTCGGCCCATAAACGGTGCAGTTTCGTGGAAGAGCCCTACAGGCGACATTCACATCCCAAACATCGCGGGAGGTCCTTCGTCCGCTGAGGGCGGACTCAGGATGACAGCCTGTAAGGCCATGGTTGAAGAACATGGTTGAACGTGCGAAATAAAATGCGTTCGGTTGGTACGGTTCCGTCGTATGTCTTTATGAGGACGTAATCAAGGCCGGAAGGTTGCCGGGTGAAGCTTAGCGCAGCGGCGTTTGCTGATCTGATTCGGGAGCACCAGGCGATGGTGTTCAGCATTGCCTATCGCTTTCTGCGCGATGCCGCTACCGCGGAGGAGCTGGCGCAGGATGTATTCCTGAAGCTCTATCACGAGCTGCCGCGACTGGAATCTGCAGATCACGTGAGGTTCTGGTTGCGCAAGGTGATCACGCATCGCTCGCTTGATTATGCGCGATCCGCCTATCGACGACACGCGGTTGCGCTCGACGACATTCCAGAGCCGGCAGCTACTTCAGCAGATTCCGATCCTTTGCTCGCAGCGGCGTTGCGGAAGATGGTGGCATCGCTTCCGCATGAAGCACGAATGATTGTGGTTCTGCGTTACGAGGAAGAGATGGAGCCACGCGAGATCGCGGAGATGCTGGCGATCCCGATTGCCACAGTAAAAAGCAGGTTGCGCAGGACACTCGCGCTATTACGGGGCAAAGCGCAGCGTCTGATGGGAGAAACAGTTCGATGAACGATTTGGAAAAACAACTGCGAAGCGCGATGCGCCGGTGCGATCCTCCGGCCGGATTTGCCGATCGCGTGATGGCGCAAACTCATCAAGAAGCCGGCCGCGAATCGCTCCGGAAGATCGATTTCTGGAATTTGGGGCCGAAGCTTCGCTGGGCGGCAATTCCCGCACTCGCTGTGCTTCTGGTATTTGGCTTCTGGTTCCGAACGTATGAACTGCGGCAGCAGGAGAAAGAAGCGCTGGCAGCCAAGCAGCAGGTGATGCTGGCATTGCGAATTACCGGAAGCAAGCTGCGCATGGCGAAGGCAAAGGTAAAGGCAGTGGAAGGCGAACGCCTGAAGACGGAGAACACGTTATGAAACGCATCGCAATTTTCATTCTGCTCGCGGGCAAGATTGCATTTGCGCAGGAAATAAAAATGCCTGTCGATCTCGACAAGCTGGCCGCGAAGGCAAGTGAGACGACAGAAGTCACGCTGAATGGCCGTACGCTGCAGCTGGCGGCGAAGTTCATGAATGATGAAGGCGACGAAGAAGCGCGCAACATCGTGAAGAAGCTCAAGGGAATTTACGTGCGCAGCTTCGAGTTCGATTCACCAGGCCAATACTCCGAGGCCGACGTGCAATTGTTACGTTCGCAACTGAAGTCTCCAATATGGGAAAAAGTTGTGAACGTACACAGCAAGCGCGAAGGAGAGAACGCGGAGATTTACTTCAAAACGGATTCCAGCGATCAGATCGCAGGCCTGGTAGTAATAGCCGCCGATCCAAAAGAGCTCACGATCGTGCACATCGACGGGCCACTCGATCCTAGCGATCTAGACAAGATCGGTGGCGATTTTGGCGTGCCCCGGGTCGAAACGCAGCCAAAATCTAAGCCGAAGGCAGGCACACGATGAAGCGTATGGCGGTAGTTCTCCTTATCCTCTGTCTCGCCGCGCCGGTCGTGTCTCATGCGTCGGAGATAGATCGCGTTGCGCGTGCGGTCGAAGCGCAATTGGGTGTACGCCGAACTCATATCCCGATGCTGGGATTTGCCATGTTTGTTGGCAAGGTAGCCACCGGTTTCCAGATGCCTGGTGCAAAGCTGGCAATCTTCGAGGATGAACGACTCTCAAACTGCACGCCCCTGCAACTCGAAAGCGCAGTGTCGACTGCGTTGGGCTCGGAATGGACTCCGTTCGTGAAATCTATTTCGAACCATGGCGGAGAGCAGACTTGGATTTATCTCCGCCCTCAGGGCAAAGGTCTCCACATGTTTATTGCGACGGCGGAACGCGGTGAGGTCTCCCTGATCGAAGTGAAAGCCAGCGAACGCCAGATGCGCCGCTGGATCAAAGACAAGGACCTCGATTAGCGATTTCCAGGCACTTTCTGCCCGTCCCCCTCCAACCGGTTAGGGATCTTGCGCGAAATTTTGTACCTCAACGTACAATGTCCGGCATCTCTGACTAAGCACCTATTTCACAACCCATTTCAGGAGACTTCATGAGACGTCGTGTATTTCCGTTTTTAGCCGCTGTTCTGTTTGCAACTGCCGCCTGGGCACAAGGCTCGGAGTGGCAAATTGACCCGGCACACACCACGGTAGGCTTCACCGTGCGCCATATGGGCATCAGCAATGTCCACGGACGGTTCACGAAAGTAAGCGGCACGGCCAACATCGATGACAGCGACATCACGAAATCGAGTGTGAATGCCACCATGGACATCGCCTCGATCAACACCGGCACGGACAGCCGCGACAACGATCTTCGCAGTCCCAACTACTTCGATGCCGCACAGTTTCCGACCATGACGTTCAAGTCCAAGAGCGTCACGAAGAATGGCGACAATAAGTTGAAAATCGTCGGCGATCTGACCATCAAAGGTGTGACGAAAGAAGTCACTTTGGACGTGGATGGACCGTCTTCTCCAATCAAGATGGGGCCGAATCAGCGGCGTGGGCTCTCGGCCACCACTTCCATCAACCGCAAAGATTTTGGCGTGGGCGCCAAAACACCTGCGGCCATGGTCGGCGAAGAGATCAAGATCCAGATCGACGCGGAGCTAACGCAGAAAGCGGCGCAGTAAGAAAATCGGGTGATCGGGTCATCGGGTGATCTGACAAAGACTTTCGGCAATTGGCTGTCGGCGTCCGGCCAGCAGGCGTTTTTGTTTCCTTTCAAAGGAGCGCAACTAGTCTCCACGGCCGAATGATGAGTGTCGAGGCCGCCTTTTCAGATCACCCGATGGCCCGATCACCCGATTCCTGCTCACTTTCCAAACGGATCCTCCAACGACGGGCTCTGCGGCGTGAACAGCTCAGCGCCGTCTTCGGTGATGTGCATGTCATCTTCGAGGCGCACCCCGAACTCTCCGCGGATGTAGATTCCCGGCTCGTCGCTGAATGTCATTCCGCGACGCAGCTTCAGCGTGTCTCCATGAACGAGGTACGGCCATTCGTGGCCGTCCATGCCGATGCCATGGCCGAGGCGATGTGTGAAGTGCTTGTATCCTGGCCCGTAGCCCGCATCGATAATCACTTTCCTGGCTGCGGCATCCACCGACTGCGCTTCAACTCCTGGTCGCGCCTGCTTCAGCGCTGCGCTCTGGGCGCGGTGGACAATGTCAAAGACGGCTCGCATTTTGTCGGTTGCCTTTCCCAAAACGAACGTGCGGCTTATGTCGGACTGATATCCCTCAACCGTGCATCCATCGTCGATCAGCACGATTGTTCCTTCGCGAATGACCTGCGGCTTTGCTGAGCCGTGCGGAAGCGCAGACCACTCGCCGACGTTCACGCTGGCATCTCCGCGGAATCCCAGCTTGCCGTAAGCCTCAGAGATCAGATTGGCGAAATCGTACTGTGTCATGCCGGGCTGAAGGGCTTTGTACACAGCTTCGTACGCCTGCAGCGTGACCTGGTTCGCCAGTCGCATCAACTCGATCTCATGGGAAGTCTTGATCATGCGGCAGCCTGCAGTTACCGGAGTTGCGCTGCTGATCGTCACCTGCGGCGCAGCTTTAGCAACACCGTCGCTGAATACGAAGGTCGTTCGCTCCTCAATTCCCAATCGTCCGTTGCCGATGGCGCGATCCTTCAGCCCCACCGCGACGAGCCGATATGGGTCTTCATCTTCCTGCCAGGTGCGCACGTCGGCATTGTTGCCGCCGGGGCCGTTCGCGATCTGCTCGCGAGCGCGGTCTTCCTCGAACGCCGGACAAACATAAAACGGCTCGCCTTTTGCGGGAATGATGGCCGCAAACAGCCGTTCGCTGTTCCACCAGCGAATGTTTGTGAAGTACAAAAGCGACGTACCGCCAATCATGAAGATCGCATCAAGCTCGTTATCGCGCATCAGTTGGCGCGCGCGTTCGAGCCGCTCACGGCGTTCTTCCACCGTAATCGGTGTGGCTTCGCTCTTGCGCGATTTAAGTTCCGCAATGGAACTAGGCAGAGTCCCTGACTTCGGTTCTTGAGCTTGTGCAATTCCAGGAACGAGAGCCGCTGCACTCGAGAGTCCGGCGAGCTTTGAAAATTGGCGACGGGTAATCATGGGCGAGCGAATTATATCGGGTGATCTGGCCATCGGGTCATCGCGTGAAGTGAAAGCAACGTCAAAGGCCAAAACACGACGCGGATTGCGCGGATGCTTCGCTCGCGGATTCACGCGGAAGCTACGTCCGTCTACGGATGGGAAGGAAAATGTTTCTCAAAATTCCGCATTAATCCGCGTCCCGTCCGCGCAATCCGCGTCAGGTTTTGGTCCTTCACTTCGGCGGATGACCGGATCACCTGATGGCCCGATCTGGACATCAGGCAACCATTTTGATTGGGCTCGCCGATGACAGTAGTAACACTTGCATTTCTTCCGGTGCAGGTAGGAATTTCCCGTAACGCACGAACATGACCTGCTGTGTGTTACCGGGCGTAAGTTGCTGAAAATACAACCTGCTACTCTGAATTTAGCATCTACTCTGAATGTGGCACGGTGTCTGCAACTCCTCTCCCGTTCACGAGGAGGCGCCATGAAGCCACTTTTCGCAATTGGCATTTTGCTCATTCTGGGTTCATTTGCATTCGCCAAAGATGAGCCTGTGTTCCATCAGGCCGGGACCATCACCAATATGGACGCGGTGCCATGCGGCATCGATGAAAATAGCGGCAAGAGCGTTGCCGGAGAAATTCTTGGTACCAATGGCGCGCACAAGAAGTCGCGCGAGATGCTTTGCCAGGAGTACGTGCTCAAAACCGACAGAGTGATGTACCGCATTCGTCCGCGGGATGACAAGCATCCTGTTCTGCTTCCAGTCGGAGAGCGCGCCGAGTTCCGCATCAAGAAAGACAAGCTGCTCCTGGCCGTGCCCGAACTGGACGGTAAAGAACGCGAGTACTCGGTCACGTCCATGCAGATGATCAATGCGGATTCGCACAGCACTGCTGAACGAGCAGCCAAGTAAGCAGGCTGCGAGCGACAGCGAATCAAACTGGGATTCCCTGGGAACTTAGTTCCAATTCGGGAGTTAAGGAGAAATAAATATGAAGCAGTTTCTGATTGCAGTAGCGACCATCGGTCTGCTGAGTCTCGGCGGGTCGGCTCAGACCAGCGCGCAGGCCGCAGGGTCGACGAGCAGCAACACCAGCGTGCAGGCGGGACAAACCAATGCCAACGTAAACTCCGGCACATCGCTCGATTCGAGTGCCAATGCGCGGCGCGGCAGCTCAAATGCGAACGCGAACGGCAACAACAACACCTCAGCGTTTGTAAATGGTTCTTCGGTAAATGCGAATAGTGCGGGATCGCTCGCGGCGGGCACAACGATTCCCGCTACCTTGAGCAAATCCATCGACGCGCGCAAAGCGAAGTCCGGAGACCAGGTCACAGCCAAGACCACACAGGATGTTCGTTCCAATGCGGGAGTAGTGATCCCCCGCGGTTCTCGCTTGATCGGCCATGTCACAGACGCGAAAGCAAAGGCCAAAGGCGACTCGGAATCGACGCTGGGGATCGCATTCGACCAGGCAGTGCTGAAGAACGGACAACAGATTCCGCTGGACGCCAGCATCCGTGCACTGGCCGCGTCCGCAAATAACGCGTCAGCATCAATGGGCGACGACAACTTCGGAGCTTCGGGTAGTTCTTCACTCGGCAGTGATATGTCGGCGTCAGCTCCTCGCGGCGGGGGTGGACTTCTTGGAGGCGCAGGGAATGCGGTTGGCGGAGCTACCAGCGCGGTGGGAAGCACGGCCGGAGGCGCGGTGAATGGAGTAGGCAATACCGCAGCCAACGTAGGAGCGAATGCAAACGGAACCGTTAATGGCGCGACGCGTGGAGCTGGAGGGCAACTCACGTCGCAGAGTCAAGGTGTGATCGGCTTGCGTGGGCTATCGCTTAGCAGCGCAGCCTCGAACAGCGCCAGCGGATCTGTCATCACCTCGACTGGAAAAGACGTGAAGCTTGATAGCGGCACGCAGATGTTGCTGCAGGTAAACCAGTAATCCTCTGCGGAGACGCAATCGCTCGATTGCGTCTCCAATACTTGCTCTCCCCCCGACCGTTCTCGAACCACCAGAGATCGTAACTGATGAAATCGTAAACCGGGCGTGGGCGTCCGCCTCCAGGTTCGGCACTCAGGCCACTCAAACCCGAGCAGCCTCCATCTCACTCGGTATGCAAGTGAAGGACGTGACCAGATTTTGTACTGCCAGCACTCTGGCCTTTGCGCTCAGCCTTTCGGTAGCCTGCAACTACTCTGCGGCGCCCGAGAAGAACGCTTCGATGTCGGAGCAGGAAACGTCGCACGAGAGAACTCCTGCAGATGGTGGCACGCAGACCACTAACAAACGCAGCGTCCCAGTGAAGCCTCCTGCGCCGGAGAACCTCAAGCAAGGCAGCGCAGTGCCGCCGGCGGCCGCAGACCAGACACGTCCTCATCCGCAGCGGCAATAACTCGGCGCACGCGAACATCGCAAGTCACCTCCTAAGCCGCGCGAGCACTGAGGGCCACTGGCTTCGAGTTCTTCACGATCGCCGCGGCAACCAGGCCGATGCACACGTATCCCATGATCTCCGTGAACGCGTAACCGGCGGTGTAGCTGCCCGGAAATCCATACCACGTCCAATAGGAAATGTTGGTCGTAATTCCCGCCATCACGCCGGCGAGGCCTACGAAGCCAACGCGTGCTCCGTAAGCCCGGAGTCCCGCGAACGCGAGCAGTATTGCCGCGAGCAGAGCTTGGACGACATTGGTGCCGAATTCCGTGAGAAGTTGACCGGCGCTGATCGCCTTTTGTCCGCTTGGGCGGTATATAAGAATGCCGCTAGGGCCATTCGCGACCATCTGCTGATAGACGTTCATCGCGGCATTCCGTTCCGCGCGAGATGCTCCGGGAGCGAGTCCCAATCCGGGAAAGAAGTAGAAGCCGGATTGCGCCAGGTTGCTCTTCATTACTCCGATCATCGCCTGTTCATTGGGAATGTCCTGAACTCCGAGCGAACCGAGTCCAAGAGCCATGTGAGCGATCGAAGACCAGAGAAACATCGCCAGTCCGCCAAGTACGGCGGTCAGCAGAATACGTTTTGCCATAGATCCTCTCCTGTGGGGGTCGGCGGATTATGCCGCAGAAATGCAGATCGGGAAAGAGCTTTTGTAAATAGATGAATGCAGAAGGGGTGGATACCGCAGCCCGGGTCAGCGCTTAGCACCTTTCGCCCTGCGCCACTCGACGCTAAAGCAACGTACCGGTTTTGTTTTTCCCTTAAGCCGCAACGGTTCCAGCGCGCGCAGCGGGAACTTTTCGGGCGAGAGTTCCGCGGCGGTGTGTTGAGAAATGATGATCTTTCCCGAGGATGCGCTCGACATCAGTCGCGAAGCCGTGTTCACGGTATCGCCGATGACCGTATAGTCAATGCGCTTCGGCGAGCCGATATTCCCAGCAGTCACAATTCCCGTATTGACGCCGACTCCGACGCGAATCTCGGGCCACTCCCGTGCAGCTGCATCGCGGTTCAATTCCGCAACAAGCCGCTGAATCGCCTGTGCGGCACGTACTGAGTTTTCCGCGTCGTTGCCTTTGCTGACGGGTGCGCCGAAGACCGCCATTACACCATCACCCAGAAATTTATCCAGCGTGCCGCCGTGATCGAAGATGATTTCGGTGAAGTGCGTGAAATAGTGATTCAGAATTTCGACTACTTTTTCCGGCCTCATCTTCTCGCTCAAAGTGGTGAAGTCGCGGATGTCGGCAAACAACACGCTGACTTTCTGATTCACGCCGCCAAGGCGCACGTCCTCCGGATTTTTGGCGACCATCTCTACCACTTCGGGCGCCAGAAATCGTTCTAATGCGGCCCGCTGGGTAACTTGCTGCGCAATTTGTTCATGCGCGGTGAGGGTGTCGAGGGCCGCTCCCGCTTGCGTTGCTAATAATGCGAACACGTTCCACTCATCCTGTGTGAATGCATGGGGACGAGCGAGGTTATCGACGTAGAGAATTCCGAACAACTTTCCTCTGCCCAGCAGAGGAGCGCACATGGCCGAGCGCAGGCCCGCAATTCTCATGCTCTCGCTGCCGGTAAAGCGCTCGTCGGTATCGGCATCGGTTACCAGAATAGGTTTCTGTTCCTGGCGGATGCGTTCCAGAATGGCACGGCTCAGAATGATGTGCGGTTGCCTCCCTCCATTTGTAATGGGCTGGCGGTAGCGAACGTCGCTTTGGCGAGCGACTTCGCCGTCTTCATCGAAGAGCATCATGAAACCGCGCTCCACGCCTTCAATGCGAAACGCCAGATTCATCACCTGCTCGGAGATTTCGTCCAGTGCCAGCCTGGAGCTGAGCGCGATCCCAGCGTCGTACACCATGCTGAGCAGTTGGTTTTCACGCTCCAAACGTTCGATCTGGTGCGTCAGCTCTGACGACACCTGCCCGGCAACCTGGGTGGCGATGTCTTCAGCCCGGCTGCGGCGCAGGACTTTATTCAGCGTGGAGAGCAGATCGGCGCTTTTTATCAGAATTCCGGAATCGCGTACTTCCTCATAGCGCAGCTCGTAACATCCGAGTTTGGCGACGTCGCTGTCTTGCAGTTGCCATTCATCGACGCGCTGCCCGCCGACAATGATTCCGTTGGTGCTGTCACGGTCGGCAATGAAGGCTTTCCCATTGTGAACTTTGATGACAGCATGAAAGCGGCTCACGCTGCTGTCCTGCAGCACGAGATCGTTGGCGGATCCGCGGCCAATGCTGACCAGAGGCTTGGTTAATTCGAGGACGCCGCGCTTGCCATCCGGGCCTGAGATGATAATGCGGCTCATAGATTATTGCTGCGGTTCGAGCAACGCTTCGATCTTGCTGATCTTTCCTGGCTCAACGTGGACGATCTGCTTCACGGGCTTGTATCCCTGCTCACGCAGTTCGATCGAATAATCTCCCGGCGCAAATGCGTCGTGCGCCGGAGTGGCAATTTGCGCGGCGCGCCCATGGATGAAGATTCGCGCACCCGGGGGGCTACTAACGAAATCAATCACGCCTTTGGCGCGAAAGCCTCCGCCGAAAAGCTTCGACAGCCTTGATGCACTACCCGCCTGCGGCGCACCTGCCGGATTCAGCATCGGGTGAAACTGATAGATCTGGCCTTTCTTTACGTCGGCGTTGAGTTCCGCGCTGCGGAAGCCATCCAACCGGACCAGAATGTTGTGCTCGCCTTCGGCGACAGGAATCTGCGCTGGTGTCATGCGGGTCGTATCGTGACCATCGACCTCGATCTCTGCACCAGTCGGATCGCTGGTGATCGCGATGGCTGTGGTGACTGGCGCCAGGTTGACCTTATAAGAAGAACTCTTCGGTCCGATTTCAAATGTACGCGCCTCTGGCGAGTAGCCCACTTTCGTGAAGACTACTTCGTGCGAGCCTGGAGCGATGTCCGAAGTCGTGAACGGAGTTACCCACGCTTCACTGGACTTGCCGTCAATCTGGATGAACGCCCCTTCAGGATTAGAACGAAATCTGACTTCCCGCTTCCCGTTTTGCGACTTGGGCTTCTCCGCCACAGTTTCTTCCGAGCGCGGTTGATCGGCCTGTGCGTCGCTCTTTCGAGCGGTCTCTGAAGTGCTCGCCGCCACTTTTGGTGGTTCCTGAATTCCTGTCTTTGCCGCCTCGGCAGCAGGTTCGGGAGTTCTTTTTGCGGACTGAATAGCCGCCGCAGCCGGCGTTACCGGTTCGGGCACATTCAATTGCGCAACCATCGCCGGTAGCTGTGTAGCAGGAGCGCGGTGCTTCACGCGGTATAAACCTGCCATAACCACAACAACCGCGACTGCAAACGCGGTGAGGGCCAGCACATTTTTGTCGCGAAGGCGACTTGGACGCACGCCGGCGCGCCTCATTACTCCCGTGGTTTGCTTGATCGTTTGTTGTCGCAGCGTTCCGGAACTCGCCGGTCCTGATCCATTGCCGTTGGAGGAAACGCTTGATTTCCAGGTTCCTGTGGGCGGACCGACAGGCTGAGTCGCCTGCGCCCGCACCGAATTGGGAATGACGGAAGTATCTTCCCCGTCGGTCCCAATCGAGCGGTAGTTCGCAAGATCGCGCGCCAGATCAGCGGCACTCGTATAGCGTTCGATCGGGTCCTTTGACAGGCAGCGCGCAATCACGGCACTCAGGCCTGGATGGACGCTCGCTTCCTTATCGCTCGGAGCAACCGGACTCTCGTTGACGATCTTGTAAATGATCGTTGTCACGTTCTGGCCGGCAAACGGGCGCTCGCCCGTCGCCATCTCGTACAGCACCACGCCGAAGCTGAAGAGATCGGCACGGCCGTCGAGATCGAGCCCTTTCACTTGCTCAGGTGCCATGTAATTTGGCGTGCCCAGCACCTGGCTGGTATTCGTCATCGTGCCCGCGGCCTTGGAGATGCCAAAATCCATGATCTTGGCCACGTTCTGGCGCGTGATCATGATGTTCGCCGGCTTGATGTCGCGATGGATGACCTTCATCTGGTGCGCGTACTCGAGCCCGGCGCATACCTGCACGCCGATTTCGACGATCTGCTCAGCCGGCAGAACGCGTTTTTCCATCATCAGCGACTGGACCGTTTCGCCTTCCAGGTACTCCATCGCGATATAGAAGAGGCCATCGACTTCGCCGGCGTCGTAGATGGTGACGATATTCGGGTGATTCATCAGACCGGCGGCGCGTGCTTCATTCTTGAAGCGGCGGAGCATCTCTTCGTGCTCCATGCCATGCACATCGACGCGCATGGTCTTGAGCGCGACCGTGCGGCCGATGTTGGGGTCCACTGCGCGATAGACGAGTCCCATCGCGCCGCGGCCCAACTCACTCACGATTTCGTAACGTCCGATCTTCTCTACCGTAGGCACCATACGTTTGCGTTGACGGACGAATGCGCCGACCTGGGCGGCGCTTCCAGCCTGATGCAAGTGACTGATAATTCGCGGGTTTCGAGCGGTCTTCTACTCAAAAAGAGGAGTCCCGACCCGCAACTTACAGCAGCGTCTGTTGAAATTCAATGGAATCAGCAGCCTGGCAGGTTACCAATGTGTAGGAAACAGAATTCGGAGTTCGGATCGGTGAGCCCGGCGAGGAGAGGCGTCCTAAGAAGTTTTCGCTGAGAACAGCCTAAAGAACAGCGTACGTTTTCAGAGTTTGCTGGTTTCTGCCCATTTTTCGCAAATTTCACAAAACTAACAGCGTAAAGCAGCGTAAGAACAGCGTATTTCCGTCAATCACCGGATGCCACTGACCGCAGCTGGTTTGGCGGCAATCTGCTCAGCAAACACAAAAGCCAGCTCGGATTTTCAGCGTAAAAAACAATCATCCACGTGCCTGCAAAACCGTCTTCCGCGTTGCCGGGTTTGAGCCGAAGCCCCGAACGGAGGACCACTGGCTTCCGGTTCGCCTCGGCTGTTCATTGCGTCCGCCAGCTCTGAGATTTCCCCTCTCCGCCGCGCGACCCACAGATTCCGTGCTATCACAGCTCACCCCGCGAAAAGCAAGCGAAAGCTTGCATCTGCGGCGGATTCACACTTGTGCTCGGTAACGGGAGACACGCGCTGTGCCAGGAGCGCGTTACGACGATTCATCGGGTAACTGTGGTTGCCGTATTCGACGAGCCGGAATTGCTGAGACTCGCTTTGCGCACCTGTT
>DATEKE010000102.1:0-13304 GCA_035277605.1 Terriglobales bacterium
GAGATGCTCCTTCGGCGTAACGTAGCAGAGCATGGAAGCTCCATGCCACCCAATCATCGCCGCGCCGATTGCGCTAGTGATGTGATCGTAGCCGGGAGCGATATCAGTCACTAGCGGACCGAGCGTATAGAACGGAGCGCCGTAGCAAAGTTCGACTTCCTTATCGACCTGTTCCTTGATCTTGTCCATCGGCACATGACCCGGGCCTTCGATCATCACCTGCACATCGTGCTGCCATGCTTTTTTCGTAAGCTCGCCTAACGTGGCAAGCTCGGCGAACTGTGCCTCATCGCTGGCATCGGCGATGCACCCTGGGCGCAGTCCATCGCCCAGGGAGTAGGCGACGTCGTACTTCGCCATGATCTTGGTAATGTCCTCGAAGCGCTCGTAAAGGAAGTTCTGCTTGTGATGGTGCGCCATCCACTGCGCCAGGATCGCGCCACCTCGGCTCACGATGCCCGTAATCCGTTTTGAAACCAGGGGCAGATACTGAATCAGCACGCCGGCGTGCACGGTCATGTAATCGACGCCTTGCGCGGCCTGCTCCTCTACGACTTCGAGGTAAATCTCCGGTGTGAGGTCTTCAATACGTTTGACGCGGCTGATCGCCTCGTAAATCGGAACGGTACCGATGGGAACGGGAGAATGACGCAGGATTGCTTCCCGAATTTCAGGAATGTCGCCTCCGGTGCTTAAATCCATCACTGTGTCGGCGCCAAAATGTACAGCCGTGTGCAGCTTCTTAAGCTCTTCGTCGACATTCGAGGTCACAGCAGAGTTTCCGATATTTGCATTGATCTTGCAGCATGACGCCACCCCGATCGCCATAGGCTCCAATTCGGGGTGATTGATGTTCGCGGGAATGATCATTCGCCCGGCAGCCACTTCGTTGCGTACCAATTCGGGAGAGAGCTTCTCTTTCAGGGCGATGTATTCCATCTCCTCCGTGATGATCCCGAGCCGCGCATAGTGCATTTGCGAAAAGTTCAGATCGCCGCTTTTCGCCGCCCCGTCGCAGCGGCGGCACAGCCATTCGGACCGCGGCTTTGGAACCTCGTAGCCATTCGTCATTTGTGTCGTTATGCCTCCGTTGTCTGCGCCCATGATTCCTCTCTTCCCGAACAAAAAATTATACGCAGCTTCGCAGGCTGGGACGGTTGTGCCACTTCCATCTGGACATTTGGCGCGAGGTGGCACAGAATCCAGGAACAATGCTCAAGAAAATTCTGCTTGGAATCGGGATTGTCGTCCTGGTTCTGGCTGGCCTGGTAGCGTTCGCGTTGTATCACTATCCCAAGGCGCAGATCGTGAGTGCCAGCAATCAAACAGCTCAGGATTTCACTCTGAAAGATGCTCGCGGACAGGATTTCACGCTCTCCTCTCTCCGTGGACACAAAGCAGTTCTCTTCTTCTACCGTGGCTACTGGTGACCGTTCTGCATGAAGCAACTGCGCGAGTTCGCGCAGCGGAAATCAGATTTTGACGCGCAGAATGCGCGTGTCGTCGCCATCAGCGTGGATGATATGGACCACACGCGCAAAGTTTGGGACGACGTCGCGCATCAGAACGTAATCGTGCTCAGCGATCCTGACGCCAAAATCATTCGCGAGTACGGACTGCTTCATCCCAAAGGCCACAGCGGCGAGGACATCGCGCTACGGGCCACTTTGGTCATCGACAGCAATGGCCGCGAGGTCTATCGGAAAGTAAGTAGCTCGGTGCCAGACATAAGGACTGCCGACGAAATCCTGGCGGAGCTCAAGAAAGTGCAATAAGGCTGCTCGCTTTTTTTCAATGAAGTCATAACGGCGGGGCTGGGACTGTCGTAGTCCTGAAGGGGTCCTTTTGCGTGAAGGCCCCCGCGACATTCTGGACGCGATTGCTGGTGCTGGCGCATGGCAGAGAGCTGTAATCCTCGGTCGAAGGATGCCCTAAAATGGAAAACGCCAGAGCTGGTTCACCCTGGCGTTCATCTCTATGGTCCCACTTCTTCGGGCCCAAGATTTCCATCGAGACCGTTGAGCACTCCCCCAAATGCCTTCACGACCTCTCGGCTGTCCTATATAGCAATTGCCGAACCAAACTTTTCTCGCTGTAAGTCGCTGATTTTCTTACGACGCAAATTTGCGCTCGCGCAACCAGGAAAAATCAATGGTGCAAAGGTTTGCACACTTGTCCGTGGGAATGGCATTGTGGGATGTAAATTCCTATTCACCACGGAGGCACGCAGTACACGGAGTCGCTGAATTTGTCATTCCGAACGCCTGCTTTTGGCGGAGGAATCCCTACGGACTACATTCCTTTGTCAGGTCGGCTGTACAGAAATGCGAGTGGAGTCAGACAGACCAAGTTCGGATGAGCCGACGACATTTACGGTAGCAGGGATTCCTCACCGCAAAACCGGCGGTTCGGAATGACAGAAGGACTCCTCCGTGTTCTCCGTGGCTCCGTGGTGAAAACTGCAGTTACAATCGCCTATAAGCCTTCCGGCCTGCAATGAAGCAAATCAAAGCAATCTATCCGGGATCATTTGACCCGCTCACCAATGGCCATCTCGACCTCATCGAGCGAGGCAGCAAGATCTTTCATGAACTGGTAGTCGCGATCCTGAAGAACTCGGAGAAGGAGCCGCTGTTCGATGTGGCTGAACGCCGCGAAATGCTCATTGAAGCTACATCGCGCTGGCCGAATGTTAAGGTCGATACCTTCTCCGGCCTGCTTGTGGATTACGTCGTGAAGCAAGAGGCGAACGCCGTATTGCGTGGAATCCGCGCAATCAGCGACTATGAATATGAGCTCCAGATGGCATTGATGAACCGCAAGCTCAATGCCTCTGTGGAAACGATCTTCATGATGCCCGCCGAGGCGTACTCTTATCTGAGCTCGCGGCTGGTGAAGGAAGTGTTCCGATTGGGCGGATCGGTACGCGAACTTGTTCCGTCGAATGTAGAACAGCGTCTGCAAAAGAAGTTCGGCCCGGCAGCTTCGGCTGCCAAGCGATAACTCAGGAGAAAACGATGGCGACCAGCACGGCAGTCAGCAGTCCATTTTCCGCGCGGCTTAACCGCATTGAAGTATCAGCCACCATGGCGATGACCGCGGAAGGCGCCAAGCTGCGCGCCAAGGGCATTGATGTGAGCGATCTCGGCATGGGTGAGCCGCACTTCAATACGCCGCAACACATCAAAGACGCAGGGATCACGGCGATTCAACAGAACTTCACGAAGTACACCGCTGTGGGCGGCATTCCCGAGCTGCGTAAGGCGATTGTCAAGCGCCATGCAACGGACTTCCGTTCCGACTACAAGTTCGACGAGGCCTGTGCATCCACCGGCGGCAAGCAGGCGCTATTCAATGCCATCCAGGTGCTGGTGGATCACGGCGACGAAGTCATCATCCCGGTTCCATATTGGGTCTCGTTCAAAGACATCGTCGAGTACGCCGGCGGCAAATGCGTGTATGTCCATGCTGACGAAGAGCAGGATTTCCGCATCACGGCCGACATGGTGGAGCGCGCGATTACCTCACGCACGAAAGCTATCATCCTGAACACTCCGTGCAATCCGTCCGGCGCAGTCATGCATCGCGACGACTTCCGTGACGTGGTGCTCATGGCCCATCGCCGTGGCATCTACGTGATCTCTGACGAGTGTTACGTCTATCTGAATTTCACCGGTGACCTTTACTCGGCTGGCTCGATTACTGAGGCTCGCGAGCATCTCGTCATTATCGGCTCGCTGTCGAAGACCTATGCGATGACCGGCTGGCGCTCCGGCTACGCCCTTGGTCCGAAGCCGATCGTCGATCAGATCAACAAGCTGCAGAGCCAATCGACCTCGAGTCCGGTCTCGATTGTGCAGAAGGCGGCGATTACCGCGCTCGAAGGTCCACAGGACTGCATCGCCGAATTTCGCGCCGATTATGTCCGCCTGCGCGATCAGGTTCTTGCCGATCTCAAGCAGATTCCAGGCGTCACTTGCGCCAGGCCTGAGGGAGCGTTCTACGTTTATCCGAACGTCTCGGCGTATCTCGGACGTGGTGGGCTGAAATCGAGCATCGACGTGGCGAACCGGCTGTTACAGGAGGCGCACGTACTGACGGTTCCCGGCGAAGCCTTTGGCACCCGCGAGCACATCCGCCTTTCATACGCGACCAGCAGCGCAATCCTGAAAGAAGCGGCGCAGCGCATCAAAGGCTTCTTTGCATCGGTGTAGATGATGAGTATTGGGCCGCGACGACGAGTCTGGGCTGCAGGATTGCTGCTGGTTTGCTTTGTCGCGGCCAACGCCTTCGATTACAAGCCTCCGGACATTCCGCCGGCAGGCCACGCCGCCAAGTTTTCCCAACATGAAACCCACAAGGACGAAGGCGTAACTATAGCCATCGATCCTTATGGTCCGGAGAAGGATTCGGTGTTTCATGTGAAGTTCTATGAGCACCGCATCCTGCCTGTGCGCCTGGTAATCAGCAACGACACCGATCAGCCGATCTCGCTGGCGGACGCGAAGATCCAATTCACCACGGCACGCAAAGCCAAGGGCGAGCCTCTAACCAAGGAAGACGTAGAGCGGGCAATCGCGAATTCAGCCGAGCCTCACGATTCGGCGACTTCGAGGATTCCGCTGCCGGTACCAATTCCGCGCTCGAAACCAAAGCGCCTGCCCAAGAACACCGACGAAGAAGTCGATTACCTGATCTTCAAGGCGAAAGCGGTCGAGCCGCACAATACGCAATCAGGATTTCTATTCTTCGACGTAAGCGGCGTCCAGCAGCCGCTCATCGGCTCGCATATCCTGTTCACCGGCTTGCGCAATGGAGAGGGTCAGGAGCTGTTTTACTTCGATATTCCTCTGCAGGGAAGTTCGCCGCAGTAGAGACTTGCCAAACGTAAGTTGGCCTTTTCCTAATTTTCAACAGGCCAAAATTCCCTGAGCCTTCCCTGATCGATGCAGCTGGTATTTTGCGAAGACCTCATAAGTTGATGTGAACACGACCTTTGAGACCATTTTCCCTAGAATCCCTGCAAGGTTCCCTGGTCTAACGAGAATTTCGCGAATTTTGGGCAGAATTCGGCATTTTTCGCAGCGATTTTGAATTGCGCCCTGCTAATGTCGCTGTTTTCTGCTGCGTGGCGCTTAGCAGGCGATGACCAACGCCTGCTCTGTCGTAGTTTTTGCCTGATAATGAAAGCTTGCCCATGAGCTCCAAAAACACCCATTTCTATCCCGTAATTCTCGCCGGCGGCAGCGGCACGCGATTCTGGCCGCGCAGCCGCCGCAAAATGGCCAAGCAGGTCCTGAACCTCGATGGCGACCAATCGATGATTCAGCAGACAGTCGCGCGCCTGCTGCCGCTGGCCGACGAAGGCAATTTCTGGGTCATCACCAATACGCACGTCTTCGAGGTGATCAGCGGACAGCTCAAGAAAGTTCCTCGCAAGCAGATTGTTTCCGAGCCAGTGGCGCGCAACACAGCGCCGGCGATCGGGCTGGCGGCATTCCTGCTGGACCGCCAGGATCCTGATGCCGTAATCGGGATGTTCCCCGCCGATCATGTCATCAAAGACGAGAAGATTTTTCGCAAAGTGGTCTCGGAAGCCATCGAATTAGCTGAAGCCGGCGACAACATGGTGGTGATGGGCATCAAGCCCAATCGCCCCGAAACGGGATACGGATACATCGAAGCCGGCGAGAAGCTGGGCGACGATCTTTTTCGCGTTCGCCGCTTTACCGAGAAGCCAAATCAGCAGCGCGCGGAAGAATTTCTGGCAGAGGGCAATTATTACTGGAACAGCGGCATGTTCGTTTGGTCGGCGAAGACGCTGGTCAATGCCATGCGCGACCATCTTTCCGAAACAGCGCCATATCTGGAAGAGATCGCCGCAGCATGGGGCACGTCGAAGTTTCCATCGATCTTCGAGCATTTGTACGACAAGTGCGAGAACATCAGCATCGATTACGCGGTGCTCGAACCGCGGTCGGCAAAAGGCGAGCACTCATCGAACCTCTACTGCCTGCGCGCAGATTTTGGCTGGAACGATCTCGGTTCGTGGGCCGCGCTCTTCGAGCACCAGCTTGCTCAAGGTAAGAACGGCGCTGGGGCGAACGTGATCGACTCCGAAGACCACTACGTTCTCAATGCGGAAGGAAATTACGTCTACGCGCCGAAGAAGTTTGTCGCCGCAGTGGGCGTGAAGAACATCGTGGTGGTTGAGACCGAAGATGCCATCCTCGTCACCACGCGCGAGCATTCGCAGGACGTGGGCAAAGTCGTAAAGCACCTCGCCGACAAGAAACTCACCAAACTGATCTAGGCAAGCGCCTTGGCGACGCGGTGACGCATGGGATCGCAGCAAGCCTGAATCTGCACCTTGAGCGCAGATAGCGATTCGCCGCTCACCTGCAAGATCGCCGGCTGTAGGTGCTCTGAGCAAACCAGCCCCGCAACCTTCTCCTGCATCTTGCGCTTGACCTGATCGAGAACCAGCAGGTCGAGGCTTCCGGCGCCGAGTTCACGTCCGTTCACCTTCATTTTGATCTGCATGGGCGTATTGTGCGCCGGACTAGGTATTGCGGGAACCATGACTTAGGGGATTCCCATTACCTTGGTGTGCATCCGTGCGTTCCTGGGTACCGAACCGAGGCTGCTGTGGCGGAAACCCGCATAAATCGCGGCTCTCGTGGGATGAATCGTCTCCGGTAAACTGGTGAGAGTTGGACCTCAGTAAACTCAATCCGCAACAAAGAGAAGCCGTCGAGCAGGTCGATGGACCCGTCCTGATCCTGGCCGGCGCCGGTTCCGGCAAGACTCGCGTGATCACCCACCGGATCGCGCATCTTATTGAAGAACTTGGAGTTGCTCCCGATTCCATCCTCGCCGTGACCTTCACCAATAAGGCTGCGGCCGAGATGGGCGAGCGCGTGAATCGCCTCATCGGGCATGTCTCGGTCGCCCAGCCCCGGATTTCGACTTTCCATTCCTTCTGTGTCCGCTTGCTGCGGCGGGATATCGAGGCGCTGCGCGTCAATGGCCAGGGCCTGACCAAGGATTTCGCCATCTACGACGAAGCCGACCAGCAGTCGCTCGTCAAGGCCGCAATCCGACGCCTCGGCATTGACGATAAGCAGCTCACTCCGCGAAATGTCTTAGGCCGAATCTCCTGGGCGAAGAACCACATGCTCAATCCCCAGGAGGTCTACCTCAAATCCGCCGATCCCAATACGGAACGGATTGCGCACGTGTACGAGATCTATCGCAAGGAGCTGCGCAAGGCGAATGCTCTCGACTTCGACGATCTGCTGCTCGAAGCCGTACGCCTGCTCAAGAGCTCGGCCGAGGTGCGCCATCGCTACAACCAGCGTTATCAATATCTGCTGATCGACGAGTACCAGGACACAAACCGTCCGCAATACGAACTGATGAAGCTGCTGGCGGGCGAGCACCACAACGTCTGCGTTGTCGGCGATGAAGACCAGTCAATCTATTCGTGGCGCGGCGCTGACATCCGCAACATCCTCGAATTCGAGCAGGATTTTCCCGAAGTCAAAATCATCCGCCTCGAACAGAACTATCGCTCGACGCAGAACATCCTGGAAGGCGCGTCGGCTGTGGTTGCGAACAACAAGCAGCGCAAAGGCAAGCGCCTCTGGACGGATCGCCAGGGCGGCACGCCCATCTACTACTACGAAGCTCCCGACGGCGAGAACGAAGCGCTCTTCGCCGCCGACTACATCTCGCGCTATCTGCGCGAGCCCGATGAAGGCGAGGATCCGCGGCGCGCGGCAGTTCTGTATCGCACCAACTCGCAATCGCGATTGTTCGAGGAAGCGCTGCGGCGCTACGGACTGAAGTACAACGTAGTCGGAGGATTTTCGTTCTACGAGCGGGCCGAGATCAAAGACATGATCTCGTACCTGAAGCTCATCCAGAATCCAGATGACTCCATCGCATTCCTCCGCGTTGTAAATACACCAACCCGAGGCATCGGCAAGAGCACGCTCGAAGTGCTCGAACGGGTCTCGCTCGAAACAGGTGTGAGCACGTGGAGCGCAATGGAACAGGCGATCGAGCAGAAACTGCTGCCTGCACGCGCTATAACTGCGTTAAGCGAATTCAAGCAGATCATCGGTGATGCTCGCGCCATGTTGGGAGGGACGTTTGTCGAGAAGCTGGAGCAAGAAACCGGCACTCGGCAGTCGGCACTCGGCAGTCGGCAAGAACCAAAGGCTTCCACGCCAGACGATGACGCGTTTGCAGGAAAGGAGGCTGGCGAGGACGGGACCAGCTTCGATTTTGGATCGAATGAGCAGCACGAGCTCTTCGCAGATGGCGATGGTCCTGTACCTTTCAGCCCGCTCGACGGCGGTGATCGAGAGAGTGCAGCCGCCAACTCTGAAAGCAACGCTGAGACGCAGCAAGCCGACGCGAGCGAGTCGGCAGCCGTCGAAGGCTTTCGCGCGCCCGGCGGGGCTGCTACGTTGCCCGAGGTTATCAAGTTCCTCATCGATCGCACTGGATATGTAAAGGTTCTTGAGGAAGAAGCTACCCCGGAATCGTTTTCCCGAATTGAGAACCTGCAGGAGTTGGTGAATGCGGCGCGCGATTCTGCCGATCGCGCCGAGACTCTCGGTGAGTTTCTCGACCACGCGGCGCTGGTAAGCGATACGGATCAGTACGAAGAAGGCTCGCGAGTTACGCTGATGACTTTGCATTCGGCCAAGGGACTCGAATTCCCGCTGGTCTTCCTCGCCGGAATGGAAGAAGGCCTGTTCCCCAGTTCGCGAACGTTCCTCAATCCCGAACAGATCGAAGAAGAACGCCGCCTCTGCTACGTGGGTATGACGCGCGCCATGGACACGCTCGTCCTCAGCCGCGCACGTTTCCGCCGCCGCTACGGGAACGATATGCCGGATGGAAGCGTGCCCTCACGATTTCTCGAAGAAATTCCACCGCAGTTGATGGAAGAAATCGGCGGAAGCTCCAGCGGCAACCGTCGTAGCGCGGCTGCTGCAGAGTACGGCGAGAGCCGCCATTACAGCTACGAAGATGAAGATCAGAGCGCTGCAGCCCGCGAGCGCTTCGGACGCTCGTTGTCACCGGAGAAGAGCTACTCAACTAAGCGGACGACCACGAGTTCTCCTTATCAATCGGTCGATAACATCGCTGAGTTCTTCGCCTCGCGCGGCAAGAAGTTCTCGCGTCCGAAGATTGACCTTCCCCAAGCCACCGGTAAGCGCGGATTCCGTCCCGGGCAGCGCGTGCGTCACCCCAAGTATGGGGAGGGCACGGTCTACAAACGCGAGGGCGACGGAGACGACGCGAAGATTACGGTACAATTTCCGCAAGCCGGACTGAAGAAGCTGGTAGAAAAGTTCGCGCAGCTTGAACGAGTGTGAGCAAACAATCGCTCAGAAATGTGTTGCGCTGGGGCGGTCTCGCGATCGCCATCATCGGTTTCATTCTGGGACGGACGGCGCACACGCTTCGCGAGTACAAGATTGGTCAGACGCTGATGTGGATCGGCCTGGCGATGATCGTCGGCGGCATTATCGTGAGGATGTTCATTTCAGAACCGAAGCCCTAAAACGAACGTGGAACCGGCCGAGCTTTCAATTTCGCGATTTGGTGATTTCGCGATTTGCGAATCACACAATCACGAAATCGCAAAATCACGAAATTTCAAGAAAGTTCTAAATTTCAAGATTCATTCACGGAGCTCAATGGCAAATACAAAGTCGCTCAGCAAGGAAGATCGTAAGAAGGCAAAACGCGCAGCCCGCAAGAAAGCTACGCCGAAGGCGAAGCGCACCACACCTCGCGGTTCTCAGAAGCGCAAGGTGAAGAAGATGGCGCGCGGCACTGCGAAACGGTAAAGAAGTTTATAGGCGGTAAGCTTGAGGTCGGCTCTTTGACCCTATTGCTTATCGCCTATTGCTTATTGCAGCGCCAGAGGCGCACTCAGCGCCACAGATAGAAGAAGCTGGGATTATTCGTCTGCAGCATCCGCGCCTGTGCGGGAAGTAACTGCGTTACGTCTCCGAAAAGAATATCGAGCAGCGTGCGCTTCTTCTCCTCCGGATGCACCAACGAGGGTTCGCCGCGAATGCCTACCGCTTTAGCGGTGTCGTCGACTGCATCCTGGAATCCCCCAAGTTTGTCGATGAGCTTCAACCCAATCGCCTGTTCACCTGTCCACACGCGTCCGCTGGCGAGCGGCTTAATGTAGTCCGCCTTGAGCTTGCGGCCGTCTGCGACGTCGTGGATGAATTGCCCGTACATTTCATTGACGAGACTCTGCAGATAATCGCGCTCCGCAGGCGTCATCTCGCGGGCCGGATCGCCCGCCGCCTTTAGCTCTCCTGCGGTGAAGAGCACTTCCTTCAGCTTCGCCCAGCGCAGCAGATCGCCGTAGTTGACCCACTCGGCGATTACGCCAATGCTGCCGACGATGCTCGCGCGATTTGCATAAATCTTGCTCGCGCCCGAGGCGATGTAATAAGCGCCGCTGGCTCCAACCGTCTGAATCGAGGCTACGATCATCTTTTTCTTCTGATCGCGCACACGTTTCACCGCTTCATACATCTCCTGCGACGCCGCGGCGCCGCCGCCGGGGGAATCGATACGGAGAATGATCGCCTTGATCGACGAATCGTCTCCGTAGCGCTTGAGTTGTTCCACAAACGGCTTGGCCTGGAGGATCACGCCTTCAACGTCGACCACGGCGATTTTCTCGCCGCCACCCACATCGAAGTCGCCGTTGCCGCGAACGCTGAAGTAAAGCAGGGAGAAGATCACGAGTGCGAAGAGGAAGAACGCTCCTCCTCCGATCAGGATCCAGAGGAGTGTCCGCGGACGTTCGCCAGCCATGTCGAAAAGTTTAGCACCCGAAACCGGAGCTTTACCTCGCGCTCGGCATCAGCACACTGGAGATATCAGGCCAGAACATCCAATGCTGATTAAGATTTTGCGCGTTCAGCCGCGCATAGAACTGTCGAGCAGATGGATTCCCGGGATCGACGCACACTCTCCTGGCGTCTTTCTCGGTAAACCATTTAGCCAGGATTCGTACCATTTCGCAACCGATTCCCTGTCTCCTCCGCTCTCGAATCACGTCGATCCACTCCAGCTCTCCTTCGCAATCAAAGCGGCGAGTGAGGTGTCCGGCGATCAGTCCGATGATCTCGCTATCGTGTGACGCAACGAAGATGATTCGTGGCGCTAACGCCTTTTGCGGATGGAGTCGGCCTTCCATGTATCCAGCGATGCGCTCGGTCCAGTATTTCTCGGATTCCCACTCGGCGGCGCGAATGCGCGCGAGCGCAGGAACATCGGTAAGAACAGCTTCTCGATAAATCACTCCGGCCAAGTATGAAGGCTTGAGGGCCTGAACCCAAAGGCTCGTTTTCCCCTAAAATCTAGACATGGCATTTCCCATTACGCGCTTGCGGCGGCTCCGCCGCAATGAAGCGCTGCGCAGCATGGTGCGCGAGACACGTCTTACTCCCGAAACCTTCGTTTATCCCTTGTTTGTCTGTCCGGGAGAAGGCGTGCGCAAGCCAATTGGCTCTATGCCGGGCGTCTTCAATTTATCTATTGATCGGCTGATCGACGAAGCGCGCGACGCCCATTCGCTTGGGATTCCGGCCGTGATCCTGTTCGGCCTACCCGAGCGCAAGGACGAGCAAGCAAGCGGAGCCTGGGAAGTCGACGGCATCGTGCAGCGCGCTACTCGCGCCGTCAAACGGGCGATTCCGGAGCTGCTCGTAATTGGCGACGTTTGCCTATGCGAATACATGTCGCATGGCCATTGTGGGATCGTGAAGAAGACCACTGCCTCCGGAGCTGCTGAATCGAGCCACAGCGGAGCGGCAGCAGCTCCATCGCGAGTGGAAGAATATGAGATCGTCAACGACCAGACGCTCGAAATTCTGGCGCGCACCGCAGTTTCGCAGGCAAAAGCCGGAGTGGACATCATTGCCCCTTCTGACATGATGGATGGCCGCGTCGCCGCCATTCGCTCCGCCCTCGACAAGGCCGGCTTCCAGAACACTCCAATCCTGTCTTATGCCGCAAAGTTCGCTTCGGGATTTTATGGGCCATTCCGGGAAGCCGCGGATTCGGCTCCGCAGTTCGGCGACCGGCGCTCCTATCAAATGGACGGCGCCAATCTGCGCGAAGCGCTCCAGGAAATTGAATCGGACATCGAGGAGGGCGCGGACATGATCATGGTCAAGCCGGCGATGCCCTATCTCGACGTGATCTCCGCCGCGCGCGAGCGCTTTAATCTTCCTATCGCCGCTTATCAAGTCTCAGGCGAGTACGCGATGATCCAGGCCGCGGCACAAAACGGCTGGCTCGATCGCGAACGCGTGATGATGGAATCGCTGGTCTCGATTCGGCGCGCAGGTGCTGGAACCATTCTGACGTACTTTGCGAAGGATGCAGCCAAGCTGATCGGGTGATCGGGTCATCGGGTGATCAGCGAGGCGAGGCGAGACCAAAGCAACTGCAAAATCCAACGCGGATGGGACGCGGATCACACTGAAAAAGGAACTGACGTTTCCCTGGGTTGCTAAACGGTTTCACAACGGCTCTTAGATTCACTTGATTTTTTGGATTCCGCGAAATCCGCGTCGCGTTTAGGTCTTACTTCACCCGATGACCCGATCGCCAGATCACCCGATTCTCAGGTTGCCTTCCATCCCGAGAAGCTCCTCTCACAAACTATTTACTGCTTTAGCAACACGATTCAGAGTCTCCCCATCTTATCGGGCGAGGACTTAAAAGGGAGGGGGCAACTATGCTCTGGACAATTTTTGCCATTCTGCTGATTCTCTGGCTTTTGGGATTCAGCTTCCACGTGGCAGGAGGTTTGATCCATCTGCTTCTGGTCGCAGCCGTGATCGTGTTGATTGTCAACCTGATCACCGGACGGCGAACAGTCGTCTAAAGGATCGGATTCGAAACAGAGAGCCGCCATTATGGCGGCTCTTTTACATTCCGGCGTTTTGCGATGGCTCTCATAATTCACAAGCCCGACAGATGGAATTGCGGCGGACCCTCAGTGCCTAAGCGCTGGCAGCTTCAGAACCAAGAGGCAGGAAATACTGTGTTCCGCGAATTGGCTCGGAGAGCCGCCGCAGAAGCTCCTGCAGGTCCTGATCGCGCTCCACGAAGTCGATGTCGTTCGTATTCACAACCAGCAGGTCTGACGCGGTGTAATGAAAAAAGAAATGCTCGTACGCTTTAACGATCTCTTCGATGTAGTCCTCGCTAACTGCCATTTCTGAAGGCGCATTCTTTCG
>DATEKE010000103.1:0-10905 GCA_035277605.1 Terriglobales bacterium
TGAGGGCCGAAACATGAGCCGATTTCCCAAAACCTGGACTTGTAAACCCAAAGCCAACGTGCAGCTCTGGATTCAGCAGCTTGGGATTCAGCTACTCAGCTTTGGGTTGGATGCTGGTGCCGGTTTTGTTGGAACGGAACCGCCGGCGGTAGCCGGTGGGGCAGCCGCTTGTTTTGCGGCTGCGTTACTCCAGCTTGGGTGTAGTGTCGTTCTGACCGGAGCTGGCCATTCGGCCATCTCCGGCCCACCGCCTACCGGCGGCGGTTCTGTTTAGAAAGTGAAGGCCAGCCCGCCGCGCAGCGCTCGGGCCGATTGCACCAGATACAGCGTGCGTCCATCGGGGCTTAGGAACGGGCGATAGCCCTGGGCAAGCAGATTACGTACGTCGAGCAGCGCTTCGATATGGCCGGGGAAGAAGGCGCCTCCGGGGAGCGGCTGGCGAATGACGATGCTGAAGTAGGGATCGGCTTGGCCGGGCGAAGCGTTAAAGAGATCGACGGGAGTTACGGCGTTGGTACTTGTCCACTTATACGAGGCCGACCAGCGTGTTCCTGTTTCGGGAACCGCCCCGTTCAGCTTCGCTGTGACCGCGTGAGCGTCCTCCGCGCGGAGCTCATGGCGAAGATCATCCCAGGAGCCGTTCGCAGCGGCTTCGGGAGCTGTGATGGCGCCGCCGTAGGCATAGTCGAGCAGGGCGGTCAGCTCGGGAGAGAAAGTGTGCTCGGCAACTACGCGGACGCCGTGCGTCTCGACATTGCCTCCGTTTAAGGTGAAGGTGTCTGAGGAGACATCCGGAATTACGTCTGACGCAATCGAGGAAACATCGCCGGAGCCGGTTAGGGCGATGTTAGAAACGCGGTCGAAGAAGACGGCTGCCTGGAACTTGGTGTCGCCGTGTTTGCGCGAGACAGCTACTTCCTGGTGGCGGTCGCGCTCCAGAGCGGGAGCAAAAGCCACTACGGAAATTCTGGGGACGGGCACGGCCGAGCCGTCGCCATTGTCGAGCGCACGATCGAACGGGCTGGATGGCTCGGCGGTCGCGTAGCGATATTCAACCAGCGTGTCTTTGCCGATGTGCAGCCCGGCGGTAGCAAACGGACGCACACCGCTGATATGGCGGATGAACTGAACGTCCTGCACCTCGCTGCCGTAGCTGAGGTCGATTAGATCGGCGACTCTCGTCGTGTTGGAGAAAGTGAAAGCAACCGAGTTCAGCGCATTTGTAATTGAGGTGCCTGAAGGCGCCGTACGGCGCAGGGTGACGGCAACCGTGGGCGTGTCGCCGTTTGCGAACTTGTGCTTGTAGGTTGTGCGGATCACGCCTGCGGGCTGGCCGTTGCCGTCGCCTACGCGGCCAGTGAACGAGATGCTATCCGACGCGAACAGAGGCTGCTGCACGTTGAAGCTGGTGCCGTAATCAGGAGCGCTTCCGAAGCCATCGGCCTGCGAGCCGGCTACGAACGCCACACGGCCGGTAACCGCGTGCGCATCGCGGGTTTCAGTAGCTGAGCTGGCGAGAACGAATCCCTGCTGATCGTCAAAGCGCAATATCGGACGCTGAGCCGCGGAGCGCAGAATCCATTTCCAGTCGTCCTGATCGAGCGGTGAAGTTTGGCGCGGCGGAATCAGGCGAATTGCTTCCGCAAGCGTACTGAGGGTGACATTGATCACCGCGCGACCGCCGGACCGGACAATCACGTTTTCAACCAGAGAAGGAAGAAATGAGGCGGCTGTGACTTTCACGCGATAATTGCCCGGCGTCAGATTCGCAGCCTGATACGTTCCGGCCTGAGTAGTGAAGGCAATTGCAGGCTGCAGAGCACCCGCGGCGAAGATTTCGACCAGCGCTCCCATTTGAGGAATTCCTTCGGCACTCTTCACTGTGCCGGAGATGGAGCCCGGACCGGCAGCGCACACCGGTAGCGCTGCGCCTAACAGCACAACCAACCACGGGAGCCGGTTTGCCATTCTTCCACCCCTGATCGAGGTTCTCCAGCGTTCAAACAGACGCGATGAGAACCTCTCTGCCGATTGCCGTCCGGCAGCCCCGGACTTCGAGTTCCTACTGGACGAGGAACTTTGCAGTGGGGGCAATCGACTGCTTGGAGATATTGTCGTTCACTTTTACCGTCAGCTCGTACGATCCCGGTTCGAGACTCGCCAGGGACATGCTCTTCTCGAGTGTCACCTGATCTCCGGTGTTGCCGATCTGATCGGTTGTTTCTACGGCGTGCAGCACAGGCTTATTGGTCGTCGTATTGACGATGTCGTACTCAAACTGCGCCGACGACTTCTTATTCTGATCGTTGATCCCGAGATTATAGACCTGCATCCAGAAATTGAGCTTTTGATCCCGCTTGAACTTCGCCGGAGTACCATCGGCGCCATCCATGCGCGGACGAACCTTGGTGGAGCCCAATACGAACATTCCCGTGCCTACCTGCTTCGACGGGACCTTCTCCATTACGTCGGCAAGGATCAGCGTTGACGAAGTCAGACCCTTGTCGTCGCTCATGTCGGGAACAATCACACCGCGCGACCATGTTCCCATGCGATCGCCGTTCACGTCTTTCACGACGATGTCGAAGCGATAGCGGCCTGGGCGCAGCGGAAGGGCTTTCGAGTAAACGTCGGAGCTCTCCAGCACTTTGGGAAGAAGCTCTGGTGGTTGATCGTCCTGAATGGTTTCTTCAAACGTCTGTGCGATGCGGCCAGTGAGCGTAGTGACGCGACCGTAAATATTCAGCGTACCCCGCTCAATTCCGTCCTTATTTACATAGGTGACGTTTTTCTTCTTCACCTGCAGCATGATCGGAACCAGCACGGTGTCGCTGGTCACGCGCACAAAATCGGCGCGCACATCGAACGGGAGCAGGTTGTAGCGAATCTTTGAGGTGACGACCTCATCCAGATCTTTGAACTTAATGGTGGGCGGGCGATTCAACTTCGCGAACTGTTCGAGACGATCGAACTGCTTGCTCTGAAGGTCCTGATTGAACGGACCAGCTCCCAACTGCTCCAGGCCTCCGGTGAAGCGATCGGCTTTGTTGGCGAGTCCCATCTGCTCATACAGCGTGAGTCCCGCTCCGGGAACGTACTTGAGAGCATCTTTCTCCGAGCGGTCGATGGTCATGTGGTAGTCGCCGCACATGCACGTATCGACGAACTCGATGATCACTTCCTGTCCGACGCCTTCCAGATAGCGATACCGCCAATCCTCGAACGGATAGGTCGAAGTCTCGCCGCCGCCCTCTTCCATCGGACGCTCATAACTTCCGCCGCTCGGATGCGAATCGATCTCATCCGGCTTGCCGTACATGATGTAAATGCGCCCGCGATCGGTCTTCCATCCCGGAATGCCTGCTGCGAAGTGCTCGTTCGCGTACGCGATGCGCGCGTAGTGCTCTTCTTTGAATTCGTTTTCGACCGTGTCAGGCGTGGGATCGCGGCGCGCCCAGAAGGCTTCGATGAAGTTGTCGCGCTCTTCGTCATTCGATAGCTGCTTGAACGCGGCGCGCTCCTCATCGGTGATGATGTAGCGAACGTCTTCGTCTAGCCACTTCTTGTAGACTGCACCAACTTCCTTCTTGAACGCCTTTTCGCGCTCTTTCTTCTCTTTATCGGTCAATGGCCGATTGCGCTTATCCACATCGGCAGAGTTGGGATCCTGCGAGCCGGCTTTGGCGTCAGTCTTTGGTGTGGCCGACGATTTGTCGGTGGACACATCGGCTGAAGTTTGCGCCTTCATCAGGACTGGAACCATTATCAGGACTGAAAAGAGAACAGTAGACGTGAAGCGACGAAGAAGTGAGGAAGACATGGTACGGACTACTCCTGAGGAACACACGATGAGCACCATTATTTTAGGCACTTCTCTGGGCCGGAGCAAGCAAAGTTGCGTTAATTGGTACGAAATGCAAGGGGTCTCTGGACGCAAGTTTTCGTCGAAATTCTGCCATAACTCACGCTATAATGAGGATTCCCGGCAAGTTGAGTTCCCTCTCGCCTGTTTCAGCCGAAGGATCCCTTCTGGGACCGACGCGCGCCCCCGCGCGGGTTTTTGGCTGTCGGCGAAGCCTTCGAAAATCGGTGTTCGTTGGCGCCACAACGAAAACCCGGCCGAGGGCGGCCGCAGGTCCGTGTTTTTTGGACGCGTCGAGGTCGGACGGGTATAAGAAACTTTTAGTTCCGAGTTGGCGTAACACTGCCTGGAGGATGCATGGCCGAAACCCGCACCATTGACCTGCCTGTAACCGATACCCACTCCACGGTCGGCTCAACCTACAGCCCTGCTCCAGAGCGCAAGCCTCGCAGCAACACTAAGAAGATCGTCATTGCCATCGTCGCTGTGCTGGTGCTGGCAGGCCTGGTGGCTCTGAGTGTGCGCAGCAGCCAGAGCAATGTCCCCAGCGTGACCACCTCCAAAGTTACGCACGAGGACCTCTCCAGCGTGGTGACCGGCTCGGGCGAGATCAAGGCCAAGACCTACGTCAACATCGGGGCGCAAGGCTTCGGCAAGATCACCAAACTCTACGTGAGGGAAGGCGACACGGTTAAGAAGGGCCAAAAGCTGGCTCAGCTTGAGAACGTGCAGAGCGCGGCCGACGTGAACGCGCAGCGCGCCAGCATCGAGACGGCGCAGATGGATTTGGACGCCTCCAACGCTGCCATCGAAACCGGTGTCGCCGATATCGCTCGCGACAAGGCCGATCTCGAGCAGAAGACGCTCGATTACAACCGCGCCAAGCAGCTCTATCAAAGCCAGCTCATCGCGAAGTCTGACTTCGACGCCAAGAAGGCTGCCTACGACGTTTCCGTAGCAACTCTAAAAGAGTCCGAAGCCAAGCTCGCTCAAATGAAGGCACAGAAAGCTTCCAGCTCCGGACGCGTCACTCAGGCGACGGCCACGCTCCACAAGCTCACAGATATTCTTGGCAAGACCGAGTACGTTGCTCCGTTCGATGGAATAGTGACGAACCTTCCTGTACGCGAAGGCGAGACGGTCGTGATCGGAATTCAGAATTCACCAGGCAGCACGTTGATGACCTTGGCCGATATGTCGGTCGTCACCGCCGAAGTGCGGGTCGACGAGACTGACATTGTTAACGTCAAATTAGGCCAGCCGGCCGACGTGACCATCGACGCAATGCCCGACGAGACATTCAAAGGCCACATAACCGAAATCGGCGACCAGGCGCTCGTCCGCTCCTCGGGGGTTGCAACGTCGCAGACCACCGCAGGCACGCAGGAAGCTAAGGACTTCAAGGTGGTAGTCACACTCGACAAACCACCGGCGAACCTGCGTCCGGGCTTCTCGACCACCGCGAAGATTACGACGGCGAGCAAGAACAACGTGATGGCAATCCCGATTCAGGCATTGACGGTCCGCACGCAGGGCGAATTGGATGCGCAGCGGGCAGCTCTGACCAAGAAGAAAGCTCCAACGCAAGCCACGCCGTCGGCGGCTCCGGACGCCAAGAGCAAGAAGGAAGTTCAGGGCGTGTTCGTGGTCGATAAGAGCACGAAAAAGGTCGATTTCAAGCCGGTGGAAACGGGAATCCAGGGCGCGACGGATGTTGAAGTCACGAAGGGACTCAGCGACGGTCAGGAGATCGTGACCGGCAGCTACAAGATCCTGCGCACGCTGAAAGTTGGCGCCAAGGTCAAAGTCGATAACACGGTCGCAAAGAAGGATGACAACTCGTAGGCAACTATTGTGTCGTTTGCAGACAGGATGGTGTCTATTTAGGAATTGTCATCCCTCGCGCAGCGCAAGTTCTCAGAGGATGTTTCTAGTAACTGTCCCCAATTTGAAACGTCTATAGCGTGATAGGGGTGTTTTCGTCCAATATTGGGGAACCAGATTTTTGGTCTCCCCGTAACTGATATGCAGGAGACCGGAATGGCGACGCAAATGGCAGAACTGACGACGATGGAACCGATTAGCACTCGGCCTGCGACCTCTACCATCATCAAGGTCGAGGACCTGTGGAAGACCTACGACATGGGTTCCGAACAGCAGGTCCATGCCTTGCGCGGCGTCAACATCGATATCAAGCGCAACGAATACGTCGCCATCATGGGTCCTTCCGGTTCCGGGAAATCGACGCTAATGAACCTGATCGGCTGCCTCGATAGTCCCAGCAAAGGCAATTACTGGCTGAACGGACACCTCGTCAGCGAACTCGACGACGACGAGCTTGCCCGAATCAGGAATAAGGAAATCGGCTTCGTCTTCCAGACCTTCAATTTGCTGGCCCGCGCCACAGCGCTGCACAATGTCGAGCTGCCGCTGATCTACAACGGAACGCCTTCGGAAGAGCGCATTCGCCGCGCGAAGGAAGCTCTCGCCAAAGTCGATCTCGAGTCGCGCATGATGCACAAGCCCAACGAGCTCTCCGGCGGTCAGCGCCAAAGAGTCGCCATCGCACGCGCGCTGGTAAACGATCCTTCGATCATCCTCGCCGATGAACCTACCGGAAACCTCGATTCCCAAACTGGAAACGAGATCATGGCGCTGTTTGATCAGCTTCACTCGCAGGGAAACACGATTGTGCTCGTCACCCACGAGCACGACATCTCCGAATATGCTCATCGCGTGATCTACATCCGCGACGGCGTGATCGCCGACGATCGCAGGACCGGACGCAAGGTCTAGGCGCAATTTCCCCGATCATGGCGGCGGACTCTCAATCCCTGTCGTGAGACAATGCCCGGTGCACTTCTTCGTTGCGGCTCTTTGCGAATGAGAGTCCTGATTGTTCGCCTGAGCGCCATGGGCGACATCATTCATGCCATGCCGGCGGTGGCGGGTCTGCGCCGCGCGTTTCCCGATCTGGAAATCGACTGGGCCATCGAAGAGCGTTGGGCGCCGCTGCTGACCTTAGCAGACGCACATCCTCCCGTGCTCTCGCCGGAGCAGCCGCTGGCCAACGTCGTGCATCGAGTCCACATGCGGCGCTGGCGAAAATCGCCGTTTTCTTCTGCAACGATCGGCGAGCTGCAGGCGCTGCGATCCTCTCTCAGAACCATTGAATACGATCACGTCATCGACTTGCAGGGAGCAATCCGCTCCGCTCTGCTGGCCCGCGCGACGGGCGCGAAGGTGATTGCGGGAGCGGCCGAGCCGCGTGAGCTTCCGGCGCGATGGTTCTACAACGTGAAGGCTCACACACCCGCCAGGCACGTTGTCGATCAGGCAGCCGAGACGGTCTCGGCAGCCGTGGGCAGAACTATCGATCCCGAGCTGCCGCCGTTTCCGACTTCCTCCGCAGCGGAGGCATGGGCCGATCAGCTGCTTTCCAACGGGTCGCCTCAATTCGCGCTCATCAATCCGAGCGCCGGCTGGGGCGCCAAGTGCTGGCCTGCTGAACGTTACTCGGCTGTCGTGCGTGTGCTGGGGAAACATGGTGTTCAGTCGCTCGTGAATGCCGGTCCTGGGGAACTGGAGTTGGCAAAAGCCGTATGCCGCGATCATCAATCTATTGCTTGCGTGGTGGAGTGTTCCCTTCCACAATTGATCGCTCTCACACGAAGAGCAGCGCTCTGTGTGGGTGGAGACACCGGTCCAGTGCATCTGGCGTCGGCATTGGGAGTTCCGGTCGTAGCCATTTTTGGTCCTACGGATCCGGCTCGCAATGGGCCTTATGGTGGAAGATACGAGGTGCTGCGCAGTCCGGAGAGCAAGCGCGACCACACGCGACATCGTGAGCCGGAGGCCGGTTTGTTGAACATCACCGTCGAGCAGGTGACGCAGGCGGCGCTGAGCCTGCTGGGAATCACGGCATGAGCTCACAAGGTGGATGGCAGCGCGTTGCCCGCCGCATTCGTGTGCCGCTCGGTTTTGCCTTTGCCCTGATGTACCTGTGGCTGGCGCGTCCGAACGTTGTCACGATTGTGATCGGCTGTGTTGTCGTTGCCATCGGACTCGCGGTGCGTGCAGTTGCCTCGGGTCAGCTTCGAAAAAACCAGGCTTTGGCGATGTCAGGTCCATATAGCTACACGCGCAATCCTCTCTACCTCGGGTCGATTCTGATTGCGGTTGGATTTGCCATCGCTGCGCGCTCGTGGTGGGTTTGGATCGTGCTGTTGGTGTTCTTTGTCGCTGTCTATGTGCCTGTGATCCGCGGCGAAGAAGCTTTTCTGCGGGAGACATTTCCCGATTTTGAACTCTATGCCCGGCGCGTCCCGCGCATTCTGCCGCGCTGGTCGGGAGAGAGCGTTACATTGCAGTTTTCGCGAGAGCTCTATCTGAAACACCGCGAGTACAATGCTCTGATAGGAGCCGCACTGATGATGCTGGCCATCGCTGTGAAAATGCTGATGGTGAGAAACGCCTGAGAGGGAAATCCCAGTCTGGTCTCGAGGCGCTCCTGCGGCGCGGCTCGCTTCAATTCGTCACCGCAATTCTTTTCCTGGTCTCAGTTCTCGCGATGGCCTGGCAGGCGCCGCAATCTGTTAAGCCGTCGCAGAGCAGCGCAGCTCCCGACCCCGCTCCGATCGCTGACTCGAAAGTAAATCCGCCCATTGCGGACTATCGTTATCCCGAAGGGCAAACATTCACCTACGGAGTCGATTGGCGTCTGCTGACCGCCGGAACCACAGTAGTTCACTTCGACACCGTGAATGGAGAGCGTCACGTCGTGGTGACAGCCGATTCAACCGGCGCGGTTGCACTTCTGTATCACGTCCACGACAAGCTGGAAACCTTCTTCAATCCTCAATCCAACTGCGCGCTTCAACTTATCAAACATACCGAAGAAGGCTTTCGCCGCGTCGAGACTAGCGTGCGCTACGACTATCACGCGCTTAAGGCCGTTCTCGACGAGCGCAATATTCGCGCGAAGAATCAGAAGCACGAAGAAAACGATATTCCCCCGTGCGTCACCAACACGGTTTCAGCCGCGCTTTACGTGGGTTCACAACCGCTGCAGCAAGGGACAACATTCAGGTTTCCCAGCAGCGATGGAGGCAAAGCTGCGGACATCGAAGTGACCGTCGAAGGCCGAGAGAAAGTAAAGACTCCTTCCGGCTCATACAACACAATTCGCGTAAGCGCAGAAGCCCTCAACGGTCCACAGAAGGGAAAAGGCAAAGTCTGGATCTGGTACTCCGACGATCAAAAGCGCATGGCCGTGCAGATGCGTCTGCGCGCTTTCTGGGGAACGATCGTCTTTCATCTGGCGCAGATTCGCAGCGGAGCGTGAGCGTTCCATAATGGGAATCTATGTTGAAATATTCATTCGGAGAGCGATGGACGACCTCTGCGAGAAGACGCAAGATCCTGGCGCCGTGTATGAAGGCGCAGCCGCAAACTTCGCGCCTGCCCCACCGGCTACCGCCGTCGGTTCTGTTATTTGCCCACCAGTTGACCTGACAAAGAAGCAACGCGCGAATTAACTACCTTGCCCTGGTGCGTCACGCACGAAGGTCCAATCACGTCATCGCTCAGGTTGATATTTAGCTGTCCGTCTTTACCTAGCAGTTGCAGAAACGAAGTCATGTTGCGCGAGAAGAGCTGGCTGGCGTGGAAGGGAACCGTCGCCGCCAAGTTCAGTGGGGCAAGAATCGTGACTCCGTTGTGCGTGACGACGGTCTCATCCGGCCTGCTCAAGCTGACGTTGCCTCCGGTTGGTGCGGCGAGATCGACGATCACGGAGCCGCGCTTCATTGCCAGCACAGCCTCGTCGTTCATCATGAGCGGAGCGCGTTTACCGGGAACGGCCGCCGTGGTGATGATTACGTCGGCATTGCGCGCATGCTTCGCAATCAGATCGCGTCCGCGCTGGAGCGCTTCGGGAGTCAGCTCCTTCGCGTAGCCGCCGGCATCTTCCGTGGCGATTCCTCCGAGATCAACCTCGAGAAAAGTACCGCCGAGCGATTTCACCTGCTCGCCCGCAGCAGCGCGCACGTCGTAGGCTTCAACTATTGCTCCCAGGCGCTTTGCGGTCGCGATCGCTTGCAGCCCGGCAACACCAGCGCCGAGAACGAGAACTTTTGCCGGTACGATCGTGCCTGCTGCCGTCATCAACATGGGAAACATGCGCGGGAGTTGGGTGGCCGCGAGCAGAACTGCTTTGTAGCCAAGCACAGTGGCCATCGAGGAAAGCGCATCCATCGCCTGCGCACGCGTGATGCGCGGGATCAGCTCAACCGCGAACGTAGTGAGCTTCAATCCGACCGCCGGCTCGAGTGCCGCAGGTTCGTCGAGCGGACGAAGAAATCCCAGCACGACCGATCCTGGTCGCATCGCCGCCATATATGAAGGACTCGGACGCTGCACACACACCAGCACGTCAGCAGCCGGAAGCAACTGCGTGCGGTCGCTCGTTACCTTGGCGCCGGCAGCTTCGTAGTCGTGATCGTTAATCCCGGCAGCTTCTCCCGCTCCGGCCTCGATCCACACTTCGTTCTTGGCCGCAGCCAGTTTCTTCACCGACTCGGGTACAAGGGCTACACGGGCTTCTCCCGGCAGCGTTTCGCGTAAAACGGCTACTCGCATCAGGCAGCATCTCCCACGTGTTCTGCTCGACAGTTTAGCGAAAAAAAGCTGGATTTCACCATGCAGTCACAGTGAACCCGAGAAATCTCAAAGATGGTTTCAAATTTTGGTTTCAGGCTCCAGCAATGTGGCGCAAGCCATTATGAATGCAGGCATGCAGCTTCCCCGAAAACTTGAAAGTCGAAAATTCGAAAACATTTTCCTCTGTCCCTGGGTTTTGCGTGTCTCTGGAGAAGAAGACTTCCCTACTCTGCTCGGCATCAAACCCCTCATGGCGTCGCCAGCGGCCAATTCAGCTACTCCGCACCAGCACAGCTTCAAAATACACAAAGGACGCCGCGCTTTTCATCGACATCATCACATGAGCACGCTTGGAATCGTTGTTCTCATCGTTGCGATTGCTT
>DATEKE010000104.1:0-8253 GCA_035277605.1 Terriglobales bacterium
TGCCCGAGCATCTTGTCGTAACGCGCCTTCTCGACATTAAGAATCTTGCCCTTCAGCGGAAGAATCGCCTGGAAGCGACGATCGCGTCCCTGCTTCGCCGTGCCGCCTGCGGACTCGCCTTCGACGAGATAGATTTCACATCGATCCGCGCTGCGCTCGGAGCAGTCGGCGAGCTTGCCGGGCAGGCCTCCGCCATCGAGCGCGCCTTTGCGGCGGGTCAGATCGCGTGCTTTACGCGCGGCTTCACGGGCGCGCGCAGCTTCTATCGCTTTGTTGATGATTCGGCGCGCGACGGTTGGGTTCTGCTCGAGAAACGCGCCGAGACGCTCGTTCACGAACGCCTGCACAATGCCGGCGATGTCGGAGTTGAGCTTGCCTTTGGTCTGTCCTTCGAATTGCGGCTGCGGCAATTTCACGCTGACGACCGCGACAAGTCCTTCGCGCACGTCATCGCCGGAAAGATTTTCTTTCAAATCTTTGAACAATCCGAGCTGCTGACCGGCGTAGTTGATCGTTCGTGTGAGGGAAGTGCGGAAGCCGGACAGATGTGTGCCGCCATCGACGGTGTTGATGTTGTTGGCAAATGAGAACACCGACTCGGAGTAGCCGTCGTTGTACTGAACGGCAATCTCCATGCCCACGCCGTCTCGTTCGGCTTCCATGTAGATTGGCTTATCGTGCAGCACCTGCTTTCCACGATTGAGGTGCTTCACGAACTCGGCGATGCCGCCTGTGTACTTGAATTCCGCGTGCTTGGCTTCTCCAGTCTTGCTGTCGGTCGCGCGCTCATCGGTGAGAGTGATGGTCAGGCCTTTGTTCAAGAACGCAAGTTCGCGCAGACGCTGCGCTAGAGTGTCATAGTTGTACTCGACCGTGGTGAAGATCTCTTTGTCAGGCAGGAAGTGGACCTTCGTTCCGCGCTTCTTCGTAGTGCCCGTCTTCTTAAACTTGGAGACAGGTTGGCCCTTAGCGTAGTTCTGCTCCCACACAAATCCATCGCGCCAAATCTCAAGATCAAGCTGGTGCGAGAGACCATTGACGCAGCTCACGCCTACGCCGTGCAATCCGCCGGATACTTTGTAGGTTGACGAATCGAATTTTCCTCCGGCGTGGAGGACCGTGAGAACCACTTGCGCTGCCGGCAGCTTCTCTCCGTGATATTCCATGTCATCGACGGGAATACCTCGTCCGTTATCGATGACGGTGATCGAGTTGTCGATATGGATGGTGACGTCAATGCGGTCGGCATGGCCGGCAAGTGCCTCGTCTACGGAGTTATCCACGACTTCGTATACGAGGTGATGCAAACCCATTTCGCCGGTCGAACCGATATACATGGCCGGGCGGAGGCGAACCGCTTCCAAGCCCTCCAGGGCCTTAATGCTGTCAGCCGTGTACTCGCCGTTGGTGCTGCCATTGACCTTTTTCGGCTTCGACTCTCTCTCGATATTCAGTTTTTGTTCCACTTGCGTCCTGGCTGCTGCGCTTTCTCTCAATGGGGACCCCACTCGGAATCTAAGGAAAGGAATGACCTTGCAAATCACTCCGGACTAGGCGCGAAAAGCGATGCAAAACAGTTGATTATTCAGGGATTTATCGCCTTTTAAGACACTACGATTTTAGCACAGAAGAGTGCCTGAGTGTACCTCGTTTTGAACTCCTCAAGACTCAGAGAGAAAGCCTAGGCTGCTGATCTTTTCGGCGAAATCAGGCTTTGTCAGGAGCCGATCTGAGCAACAACTCCAGCAGCTTTTCCACAGGCTTCCACAAAAATTGTTGTTTCCAAATTCGGTACCTCCTGATATCGTCCAGTCACCAAAGTAACCAGTTACTGGATTACGTTGGTAACGACGTTACTAAGCATTATTTAGGGGGAATCCCATGAAGAAGTCGCTCCGTCTGCTGTTCGCTACCATCGTTATGGCCGCTGCTGTGGCCTCTGCCGCAACCTCGAGTACCAAGCACCAGTTGAGCAGCGGTGTCGAGCCCGTGCCGATCTGCCCTCCGGGAATGTGCGCGGTTAACTAGTAACGAAGCAGTACCGATTACTTTCGGTCAATATTTCATCTTGAAGTGGGACGGGCGAGCGGCTATGCTGCTGCCGACTAGGTGAGCTATGCCTGCCCTTCCACTTCAAGAGATCGTGTTTTGGACCACTGGTCCGGTTCTGCATCTTTTCTGCGTTTACCTTCTCTACCGGCGTAAGCTGCTCCAGCAGTTCAGGTTCTTTGCATCATTCCTCGTCTTTCAGGCGCTCAAGTCGGTCGTCCTGTTCGCCTGCTATCACTATTCGTCCCAAGGGTCGTGGGCTTATTACGCTTCCTATTGGGTCGGAACAGCGATGGCGGACATGTTCAAGATTGCGGTGCTCTATGAAATCTTCTGCGCCGCTTTCAAGCCGTTCTTGGGCCTTCAGGATTTGGCCAAGGTGGTTTTCAAGTGGGCTGCTGCCTCGATTTTAGTTGTTGGCTTGCTGGTATTCGTAAGCAATCCTTCGACTCAGTCCAGCCTCAAGCTCTACTGGCTGTTTGTTGGGGTAAATAGCTTTGAACGAATCGTTCGAGTGATGGAATGCGCCCTGCTGATCTTTCTGTTCATGGGATCTCAGCATTTGGGAGTATCTAAGAAAAATAGAGTCTTCGGTTTTGCGCTTGGCTTTGGCATCGACGCCTTCTTTCAACTGCTGGTGTTTAGCGCATTGGCAACGGCCCATCTCAGCAAGATGCCGAGCCTGGCCCAACTTCTTCCCATGGTGTATTACGCTTCGCTACTGATCTGGGTGAGCTACCTCGTCCAACCGGAGCGTCAGCCCCAGGCCGCACACATTCCTCTCAATTCACCTCTCCTGCGCTGGAATGAGGTGGCGCTTGCCTTGGGTCACAACTCCAGATTGGCTATTAATGGGGCACCGGAGCCTTTTATGCCCACTGTTGAGCGCATGGTGGAACAGGTAATGCAGAAAGAGATCCTCGTCGATCAACGCCAATCGCGCATCGTGTAGAGTCTGTTTTAGGAAAAAGCCGTCCCAGTTGGGACGGCTTTTTCTTCAGGAGCCGGTTACAACCATGAGGCTGAGAACCGCGCTGGATCCGACCAGCACGAAAGCGGTCGCGGCTACCAAGCGATGAAAGCGGCCAGCGAAGAAGCGAGGCTCCAGGAGATCCGCGTAGATGCCTCCCACAAACACTATGGCGAAAGGTATGGCGCGCAGGGCTGATGCCGAAGAGAGGAACTCTCCCGGCCACCATGGCAGCGCGAGAGCAACAAGAAGAGGAGCCAGATTTCCAAAATAATGTGTTCTGTGCCAAACACAGAACACGAAGGTAGCTGAGAGGAATGCCAGAATTTCGAGCAGTCCTCCGGGAAGGCCAAGCAGCAGACGCATTCGTCGGGATGTGAACGCGAGATATTCCGAACTGGGAAGCAGCGCTGCAGCGGAAACATCCCGGAAATTAAAGCCAAAACAAGTTAGCAACACGAGAATTCCGATTCCGGAGCTAACGATCAGTATTCCCAGTGCATGGAGACGGCGACCCGGCGCCAGGTGCAGCATGAACAGCGCTCCGATCACGACCCCTGCGACGGCTGCGTTGACGCTGGCTGCGGCCGTAAGCCCGATAGCAAGGCCAAGTAGAATGATGCGGGGGCGCCACTTTCCTGCAGGGGCATAGAGAGTGTGGGCTACTCCGATCGCGGTAAATACAAGGCCGAACAGCCCCCAGGATGCGAGAATTGCTGAGTCTACCGTGGCACTCGCCAGCAATATTGGAGGACTGAAGCAGTAAAGCGCGAGCGCGATGTACCCACCGGAATCCCCAAACAGCCTGCGCGCGACCCACCACAAAGCTGCTCCCAGCCATAACCCGAACAGTACAAATGGAAAGCGCACCAGCCACCGATTAGGAGCCGCATAGATGCTGAACTCGCGCGCATTTTGCTGAAACAGCCGTGCAATGGCCGGCAAGAATCCCGCGCAGCGAAGGGTCAGAACGCTGTCGCCGGGAATGAGCGGTGAGCGCGCGTTCAGGAGTTGACGATTCGACCATAACGCCTGTCCCGCCAGGGCATTGCGCATCTCTGCCATCGTGAGCGGCAGATGCGCGGCGAGCCACAGGCTTTGTATGAGAAAGATTAGAAGGAACGCAGAGGCAATCTTTTGGGCTCGGTGAATCTCAAACCGCAGGCTGCGGGAGTTCATCTGGAGTTCCTAATCTACCACGCGATTGCAGCAAAGAAGACTTCCTAAAGAAAGCTGGGATTCCGCCGATAAAACACTAACGGCCAGATTACGCCGTCGTGTTTCCCGTTTGGGACGTGAGCAGTTGGTAGACGTACTGCAGTCCGTGAAGTCTGATCTCGGCAAAAGGTGAACCGAAGTTCGTGCGATTCAATCGTCTTCAAAGCAAATTTCTGCACCGCAAATTGTGCTCTCTTCCGCGAATATCTTCCTTATCCACCCGACTCCACAACACGTACAAGTTTTGAACAGGATAATCACAAAAATACTTGTGATTTCGCTTGCGCCTATTTTCCAAAGGAGTAAATTCACTTGCACGCGAGCGTGAGATGTCCTGAATCGCTCGAGCCTGAGTTTCAAAGTTGAAGCCTTCGCAAGAAGGTGAATGCTTGGAAACATCGATCGGAACCCGCAGTTCCGTCGGAGAAGGGCAATCGCAAGATTGTTCTGACGCGAGACGAAGCCGAGAGTTCTGATCGAACAAGGGCTGGTTGCAGATCGACGAAAGTTGAAACGCAACTGGTTGCTGTGATCGATGATGCAGATGGGCGAGCAAACGGCAGTGGCGAAAGCTGCTGACGGGTGCAAGGATCGAGTGGCGAATAACCGCTCGACTCCGGAAGCCAGCGGGCTTTGCATCGAAAGCGCAGTTCAAAAGATTGCGAATTCGATGCTAGGAACTTCGGCGACGAAAACCGCCGATATCTGAAGAGTCCGGCAGGTTGAGCATGGGTTGAGGCTTCACTGCTTCAGCCTGTGAGAACAAGCTCGGTGAAAGCCAGGTGAGTTCATCAGCCTGTAAGCATGAGGGTCGGCGCAAGCTGGATTTCATGCGGGAGATGCACTGGGGAAACCTGAGGCGCTCCTGAAGATTCTGCAAGCAGAAGTGATCAGCACTGTGAACGAAGATTCTTGATTGTGCGCAAGCGCAGTTGGGAGCTTCGGATCGCAGCCAGGGTGCCGGAGCCAATGGCGTAAGCCAAAGGCAAGTTGCAGTCGTGCTGGAAACAGTGATTGCAACGAACACGGCGCTCCAGAAATGGAACGCACGAGCAGCAATCGAAAGATGGGCAGCTCGGGTAGATTGCGAAAGCGTTCTGCCGGTCACGGCAGCTAAATCGCAGTACAGCGCATGACGCAAGTCAAAGCGGGTGTGGCGGTTGTCAGCCAAGCGCAGTCCTCCCGAAATGGGAAGACGGCGGTGATTGATAGCCGGCTCCGCTGAAACTGAATCCGAACTTTGGTTCGGACCAGGAATTCAGGGACGGAGTCCGGCGGGAAGTCCTCAGCATGAGGAACCATTCGGCGCAAGTCGGGTGCGGAGTTCATGCAGGCAGAAGTCCGATAAACCTGAACAGCGTGGCGCAAGTCACGACGGTAGATCGGCAGAAGACCAACTGTGATGCTGCGTTGGACGAAAGTTCGGCGTTGCAATCCAGATGGCCTGAAAGACTGGTAGTCCTCTCGCGGCGAAAGCTGCGGGACAGATGAGCCAGCCTAGAGACTACAGAAACACTGGATGGCGCAAGCTTTTCGGAATGCCTGTAGCCCTATCTCAAACCCGAGAGGGTGAGGGATAACAAAGAGCGGCGATTGGTGGACGGCCTGTCGAATTCAGGCAACAGGCTTCACACGTCGAGCACTCGCAGGACGACGTCGCAAGACGAAGTCAGGCGTAAAGCTTCCGGTAACGGAAGGGGGCGCGATGAGTGACAAATTCACCGGACTGCATATGTGAGCGGCTGGTTCTGGAAACGGGATTGGCTAGCTCGACAAATAGGACATCTCACCACTATCCACGGCCTGCGTTCGCAAGGATGCAGGCCGTGATTGTTTGTGGGCATTCGGCAGTCGGCACTCGGCTCGACTATAAACCTTCCCACCAGCATGGCTGCTTGGATTGCCGGGTGGACTCATCAGTTCGGTTGAACAACCCAAATGGGGGTTTTTGGCCTACTGACGAATGCCCAGTCCGAGCAAACCGCCGCCTTTCATCCCACCTCTAACTAACCAAAGAAGCTTCCAGAGAGGGATATGTATGTATAGGCTCGCGGTTCTCATTTTCACATTTTCGTTCGCTGCGTTTGCGCAAACAGGCACGCAAACGAAGGCGAAATCGTCCAAAGCCGGCGCTAATCCTGACGCTACCTTCGCAAAAAAGGCCGCGCAGGGAAACATGGCGGAAGTTGCGCTGGGAAAACTTGCCCAAGACAACGCTCAGAGTGATGACGTAAAGAAGTTTGGTCAACGCATGGTGGACGACCATGGCAAAGCTGAGCAGGACCTTGAAGGTGTCGCATCGAAGGCGAATATCACCCTGCCGCAGAGCGTAAGCGCGCAGCAAAAGGCCGAACAGCAGCGCCTTGAAAAGATGAAAGGGGCGGCCTTCGATCGTGCTTACATGGCGATGATGGTGAAGGACCACACGAAAGACGTGGCCGAGTTCAAGAAGGAAGCCAATCGCACGAGCGCGAACTCTGATCTGAAAGATTACGCGACGCGTACCTATCCGACGCTCGAAGACCATTTAACGAATGCAAAGGCGGTAGATGACGCTCTTCCGAAATCAGCAGGAGCTAAGAGCGGCAAGAAGAGTGCTGCCAAACCAACATCGGGCGAGGGCAGTGGCGGCGCAGGGCTATTGTTGATTTAGCGGGTGGTCCGGAGACGAACCGAAATGGCCAGAGCCCGGTTCGTCTCCAGCCATTGGCTGCTTAGAGTTTGCCCAATTCCGCGATTCTCTTCTCCACCACCGCCGAATACTCGGCAACATCCTTGTCGGAATACCCGGCCGAGCGAAAAGCATCTTCGATTTGAACAGGTTTGAGCTGCGCGAGCATGCCGCCGATCCACTTGGCGTCTGCGCGAGGAATGTGACGCCCGATCCAGCGTAGGCGCATACGAGTTACGAAATTGGGAATCGAGAAAATCCCCAGAATTCCAATGACTGTGGAATGCGCAGGCGAGCTGAAATCAACGAAATCCCCACGGATATGGGTTATGAACTTCGAATTTCTGTATGCGCCTAGATCGCCCTTGCCACGCCCCGGGCCAAGCCGATAGCCAATGGAACCAAACGAAGCTCCGAGATCAGTGACAACATAGAACTGCTCCCCTGACTGCTTGTTTTGATAGATCGCGTTGTTTTCGTCTTTCACATCCCAGTTGTTCATCAACGACATCATCACGCGCAAACCATTGAACTCGCGCGTTCCCGAGAAGGGATTCCTTCGCCAATGCCATTCGTCGTCTTTCTCCGCGTGCCTAGGATGATGTTTTAGGCGTGCATCCCGGGCCTCTCCTGCTTTGAGCAGGTTCTGCCCACGCTCGACATGCTTAGGCAGTCCAGCGACTTTTAGCTCAGGCTCGAGATAGTCCTCTTCTGTGAAATAGCCGACGGCCCACAAGAGGCGCGTGGCGACCGTCTCCGGCTTTGCCTCGACTCCGAGTTTAACTTTCCATTTTGTTCCGTCCTGGTCATGAACATCGAATTTCGGATTTGAGCCATTGGTATCTTCTTTCTCGAAGATTACTGGTGGATGAGGTTGGTCTTTTTCCCCTCCGGAGCCATAGAGGAGGTTTTTGGCCGAGATATTGCCTGGATCAGTCCAGATGAGCGCTCTGGGCGAAGCAGGCGGCTTCTGCGCGATGGCTGGAGTGGCAAGGAAAAGCAGTGCAGAAACTAGCAGGATATCGGTTCGGTTCTTGCGCATGTAGTTCATGAGAGAGCCGCGATTGCCGCGACTCCCAAGGCTTCCGTTGTGAAATCTTCAGCAGTGACTTAGATAGCCAGAGCACCTGATTCGGCTGCTTAGGACGTTAAAGAAGGCCGCGCGAGCTAACGAAGTACACGAAGCTTCGTGACCTTGCTGTTCAACCTTCGTGACCTTCGTGTTCGCTCTTCTCTCGTTTTTGAGCATCCAAGATTCTCAGGAGCTCTGTCGCGTGAAGCTGCTTGTCCAACCTGGAGATGGAATCAAGCCACTGGTGAAAGCCATTGAGCGGGCCAAGAGCTC
>DATEKE010000105.1:0-5394 GCA_035277605.1 Terriglobales bacterium
AACTTGCTGATGCATTTTGGTGTGTCCCAAATTGCGAATCATCCATGTACAAAACCAGTTTACCGCGACTATCGTTCCGCAAGCTGTTCCGCATTGGTGCAATGCAGCGTAGGGAAAAGCGGAAATGAGCGAATGTTTCGAACTGAGGTGCCAAGGGTAGGAAAAAATTTTGCTCTCGACCCCGGCTTCGATTGGGGTGGCGAGTGCGGCCGCGTTCTAGGGCTTGGGTAAATCGGACGAGATGCAACGCGCTCCGTTTCATCTAGTCGAAGAACAATGTCTGTCGCGTGAAGGTGCGTGTATCTGCCACCGGTTTCGGAGCCGCCTGGTCGTGGCCATCAACGTGCGGTCACCTTTCGTGCTGCGACAAAAACCTGATCCGCAGAACAGAGAGAAAGAATTGGTTTACTCCATAGCGAAAAACGCACCGGTAAGAGCTTGCATAAGCAAAGGTGCAGCGCTGACAGCACGAACTCTTGCCGTGAGGACGACCGTGGCGGCGTCAGACCGGAGGTGCCCGCAGTCAACAGAAGAATCCCGGTCAACCAAACAGCGCTCGAACCGATTGCTGGATGAGAAGAGTAGAGCCTGCGGAGGCCTTTACCGGGAACCTATACGAGCCCGCATCGGTTTCCGTCCCATGCACGGGGCTGCCCGTCGCAATAACCAGTGGAGGAACTGATGCACAGCGGCAAGATCAAAAAGGAACTTTTATTGAGCACGGTGGCGTTGATCGCAGGGATTAGCATGGCTTCGGCTCAAGGACTAAAGGAGGGAAGCTCTGCAGGCGGCAACGAGCACGGGATGTCGTCCGGTAGCTCGCAAGCCTCGCCCCATTCAGGAGCAGCGCGCAGGAGCGGGGCAAATTCAGAACAAGGCAAAAGCCAAAGCCGTAGCGAAGGAGCGAGTAACCGCGGCGCGAGTGGTGACAGGCAGATGACCCGGAGCCCCGAACAATCGGGCAATGCGACGAGCGGTCAGGCTCATCGTGAAGGTAAGGAAAGGTCAACGACGGGCCAGGGCGCTTCCGAGAAGAAAGGCTCCGCCTCTCGCGAACACGAGCAAAAATCCACGACCGGGCAAGCTGCTTCCAAAAAGAGCGAGCCGACGAAAGGTTCTGCGAGCAAGGAAGAGAGCAAAAATGGGAGTGAAAACAAAAAACGCGGTATGAACGAGGACCGCAACGCGGCTCAAGGCTCGAAGAACGAGAAGTCCACGGCCGGTCAAGCATCCCCCAGCAAGAACGAGCGCACGACCACCGGGCAGGGCTCACCTGAACGCAACGAAGGAAGCAAGGCTCAATCGACACAAGGTCGGCCAACAGCAAATCAGCCGGCACAAAATCAAACGCAGGTGCCGGCGACGGGTAAGCAGAACCAGACCACCGGTGCGGCAACACAAGGCAGGGAAAATGCGACAGAACAGTCAAACGCTTCGGTTCGAACGGAGGCGGGCACAACGATAAGTGCTCAACAGCAGACAAAGATACAGCAGTCTGTTCTTTCGGCGAAAAATGCTCCCCGCCAAGACCATGTGGACTTCGAGATTAGAACAAACACCGTTGTTCCATCACATGTGCATGTCGCCGAAATTTCTGCATTCCCGATCCTGGTAGAGACTTTTCCGCGATATCGCGAAGACAGCTTCTTCGTGGTTGAAGACGAAATCGTCATCGTGGATCACCGTCATCGTATCGTCGACGTTGTCCCAGCCGGACCGAGAAGCCATGTCGGGCGCACTCGCAGCACGACCACTACAACGATGGATCTGAGCGAGCCGGAGATCCGCGAGCTTCAACAGGTCCTGATTGAACGCGGCTTCTATCACGGCCACGTCGATGGAGTATTCGGCCCCGAAATGCGGGAGGCCGTGATCAGCTTCCAGCGTAAGGAAGGACTCGAGGCTAACGGCAGCATTGACACGAAGACGGTAAACGCGTTGGGCCTTTCCGGCCGCATCGGACAGAGCGACCGAGGCGCCGAAAATCAGTCCGATAAACAAAACGGACGGCAAGCGCCGTCAGGGTCCAGCACGACTGGACAAGCGCCAGCCTCGCAGCAAAACAGCAGCGGCCAGGCAAACCAACCTCCTGAAAATCGGTCACAGAACGGGCCGACGAACGCCCAGAAAAACAATCCGTCTGCTCAGCAGCGACCAAAAGCCAACGGCGAGGCGCAACATAACAAGCAAAGCGGATCGTCTCCCTCAACGACAGGGCAGGGCGGTGCTATGCAAAATGAACCGACCAAAAACAAGCAGAAGGGATCGTCTGTGAACGAAAAGGGCAGCGAAATGAAATCGCAGCCTTCGGGCAACTCACAGCAATCGAACCCGACGAACAGGTAAGTATCCCGCGGCCAAAAAGCCCCGCTATTCCGGCGGGGCTTATTTTTTCCAGAGCGCAAAAACCTCGGGTCCGCTGTCAGTAGCAGGCATCGCATCGCGAAACGCCATCTCAGCTGCAGCACGTTGAGGCGCGCAGCGCCAACCTCCTAGGACAAACTCCGTGCCACCAGATCGGATTCCGCAGGTCAAAAACGTCCGTCTCATTCAGAAGGCCACTGATTCGCAGGCTGGCGTGACAGGTTACAACTTCAGTTACGCCTCGGTCTTAGGCTTGGCCTTGCTCTTTGTCCTGTTTTCGATTTCCTACGCGTTGTTTGGATGAAGGTCCCAGCGCATTTGCCGCACCGCCGACCCTCTTAGCGTCGCAGGGAATTCTAATGAACACACGATCCCTAGACGATCAGGCGACGAACGCTACCCGCTCTTGAGCAAACTTCTCGTCCCCGTTCCTTGGCTCGGCGGGAAGCTGAAGGACAGTCGCTGTTTGACCCTCGAAAAGCATCGTCAGCAACTCTATCCGTCCGTCGGGGAATTCGAGCGCATCGTGGTGCATAGCCACCTGCTCCTTAGCAACCTGTCGAAAGATCGCCGTTCGGTGGCCAGTTTTCCGCGAAATCGAGCGAAGGAGACCGTAAGGCAAAGCCGTAATCTCGTCGGCGAAGGCTAGTTCCGTTCCCGGCATCAGACATACCGCGATGTCAGGATCATTGCAGTCGGCGAAGCCCCGTGTCCCGGTTCCAAAATCCCGTGTTGTCAGTTTGTCCCCGACCGCCGCAGGTCGCGAACGTACGCTGTGCAAACTGAAGTCGCACATTGTGTGTCTCCCTTGTTGGGTGGTCTAAAACCAACAAGGTGCGGAAGCATCCCTGCGTTCCGCTCCGCATATCATTTCCGCGTGATGCCTTCGATTCGTTTTCCCTACCACAGCGAGTGCTGTCGATCTGTTATTTCAAAGATAGTGGTCATGCAGAAATCCTGAGGAACGAAGCAGAGGCCGACTAGTTGGTGCAGCGGCCGCACGGAAGAGTCTGTGCGTCAAATGACATGGGAGATTATCAATGGACTGGAATCGCATCGAAGGAAACTGGAAGCAGTTCAAAGGCAAAGTCAAAGAGCAATGGGGCGACCTCACGGACGATGACTTGGACAAAGTTGCTGGTCGTCGTGATCAGCTGGAAGGAATGATTCAGCAGCGTTATGGCAAGGCTAAGGATCAAGTCCGGCAAGACGTTGACCGCTGGCTGGACACGCAGAAGGTATAACTGCAGTAGCCTGCGCGGCGACCTTATTGCTGCTCGGGCCTGCTTCTACAAGCATAGGCTTGGGTCTCGCGGCTTCCGCGCTGGTATCTTCTCGATCACCTTGCCCGTATTCGGGTCTGTTCTGTGAAGAAGAGGCTGCACGAAGCGCTTTCGCCAGGCCACCGCCCCTCTTCGAGTCCGGAGCGCAACACAACACGCCACGCCAGGATGCCTGTGGCAGCCGGGCGCGCTATTATCTTTGTCGTCTCCGTCTCGCTCTGATCTGGTTTGGTCCTGCGCTCATGCTTTCGCCTCCTCGGACGGCGCATCGCCACTCGCAGCGATTCCCGTTTGCGGTTGCTTTCTACACCTCACACGAAGCGGTCTCGGTGCCGCCCGGTGTGGCTCTAAGGAATAACGTGCAAGGTCACTTTACGCATGCGCGTCGAAAACTACGATCGCGCGCTCGGCTCTCGCCAATCCCACAAATGATGCAACTCCACGCGGCCGTCCCGCGCCCGGCCACCGACACTAGCAGCATACCACGCCGCGATCGCACCCAGGAGCGCGGCGGCCCCCACCATGAAACCAAGAATGACGCTCGCGTGGCGCGCGCGTGAAATATTTTCGGAAGAGCGGCTGATCACGTCATCGACCCGGCGCGTCGCATCAGCAGGGGCCAAGCCAGTTGTTGAGGATACAAGTGCGACGAGGAAGTTCCTGTCATCTTGCTGCATGCCACGATGACCTGATGCGGTAAAGAGAATGCGCGCCGCCTGAGACCGAAGGTAATCGACATTGCCTTCCGGGCCTTGCGGCCGCCGATCACTGCGGAACAACCGATCGAGATCGTATGCGATCAAGTTTTCACCGCCGACCGAATTTATCCCGCTGCCGGAAGCGGTCGGCGCCGAGAAGCGAGAAACGCTTTGAACCGTGGCAAGGGCGATCAGTCCCGAGAGTAACGTCGCAAGTGCCCAGACTATGAGACCCCGCATTCCATCGCGCAGCTCAATGTCGTTCGAAGCGCCCGAAGCCGGCGCCGACAGGCGCGCTGCGAGAAACGCCCCAAATCCGTAAGAGACGAGCGCCACAAGGACGAGATAGAGGCCGCCTATCAATATCAATGCCGTTGAAGCGTCCCGCCACGTCGGAGCGGTTGAGGACAGTGAAATGCCAATTGCGGCAGCAAAACTATGCAAAACGAACGCCAATGCAGAAGTCGCAAAAGCGCCTGCGACAATCGTGCTCCACTGGATGGCGAGAGGCTCGGTCAATACTGGCGCAGTGCGCGAATTGGCTGCCAAATGTGCCTCCCTTTCTTCAACCACGCGTCAACGCAAACCAAGCAGTGAAAGGATCGCCATGATGATGACGATCAAACCAACCAAATAGATGATTCCATTCATCAAAGCCTCCCTGGCCCGATGCAGCGCGGGGTGCCACCCCGCGAAAGCCATGCTGAAGAGAACAGTGGACCTCTGCTGTTGGTTCCCGTTTTCGTGCCGCCAGGCAAAGCGCAGAGATCGACATAAATGCGAACAACCCCGTTCGTGAAAACAGGGTTGTCTCGTCGCTGATAACAAGCGGGTCGAACCTTGCCTACTACTTATTATACTCAAACTGCGGCATGCCTTTTAACTGATCCTTGGTGACGTCGAGCACTGCGTGATCCGGATAGGTCGGGTTCTTCTGGTTCTGTCCCGATCCGGTGGTGCTTGTATTACCCTTTGAGGCCGAATTCCCGCCGTTGCTCTTGACCGGCTCATTGACCCATTTGAGCCGATCGAATTTCACTGCCACATCA
>DATEKE010000106.1:0-2316 GCA_035277605.1 Terriglobales bacterium
GCTCATCAGTGCTCTTTGGGACGACTGGGAGCATATCGAGCCGAACGCGGCCAGGCTGGTTGGGTCTGAGGCTTGGACTCTCCGCAGAACGCCACTGCAGTGAAATGTTGTCGGTAGCCATAATCGGAGCCGGTGGGATCGGCCGCATTCGCGCTAATTCCATTCGCGAATCGAAGACTGCGTTGGTATCGCGGATTGTCGATGTTGATCGTAAGCGAGCCGAAGAATTGGCCGAAGCTTTGCATGCGCGTTCGTGTACGGATTGGCGCGAAGCGGTGTCGGATCCAAAGATTGATTGCGTCGTAGTGTCGACGCCGACTAAGTTTCACGCTGAGATCGTGAAGGGCGCTCTGGAAGGCGGCAAGCATGTGCTTTGCGAAAAGCCTCTAGCTCGCAACGTGCAGGAGGCGCGCGCAGTAGCCGACGCAGCTCAACGGACCGGCCGAGTTCTTAAAACTGGATTCAACTATCGCGAAATGGCTCACGTGCGAAAGGCTCAGGAATTGCTCAGAGCTGGAGCAATTGGTGCGCCTCATTTTCTCCGCTGCCGGTATGGCCATGGTGGCCGTCCTCAATACGAGGACCACTGGTGCACGGACTCCGACATGTCGGGCGGCGGCGTACTGCAAGAGCAGGGTATTCACATCCTGGACTTAACCCGTATTTTGCTCGGAGAGCCGGTCAGAGTCATGGCTCAAATGCGCCGTTACTTCTGGCCATTCCGCGGAACGGAAGACAACTGCTTCTGTGCGCTGGAAACCGCGACAGATCAGGTTGCGCAAATTCATGTGAGTTGGACGCAGTGGAAGAACATTCTCGAAATAGAGGTTTTCGGACACGACGGATATCTGCGGTTGGAAGGCCGTGATGGTCATTACGGGCCGCAACGCCTGACGTTCGGCAAGCGTAACGCGACGCACGGAAAACCTGAAGAGCAAGTCTTTACATTCGATGGCGCAGAGAGCTCCTGGAACCTGGAATGGCAGACCTTCACGGCGATGGTACTGAACGGGGCAAACCGAAGGAGCGCGGCTTTGCAAGGGCTGGAGGCGCAAAAGATCGTCGAGGCAGCTTACAGGAGCGCGGCAGAACAACGGTGGATTGCAACGTCTCTCGGGGAGGCAAGCAATGATCATTACGCGAACGCCATATAGACTCACGCTCGGAGGCGGCGGGACCGATCTGCCGTCGTTCTATAAACAGCACGGCGGATTTGTGCTGGCCGTAACGATTGACAAATATATGTTCATCAACGTGAACACGCCGCTCGTCGACGACAAGGTTCGCGTGCGGTACACGAAATCGGAGCTGGTGGACCACGTTGACGAGGTGGAACACACGCTTGCGCGCGAGGCGATGAAGCGCTTCGGGCTGACCAAGGGCGTCGAAATCGTTTCCGTGGCCGATATTCCCTCGGGGACCGGGCTCGGCTCGTCGAGCTGCTATCTCGTCGGGCTGCTGAGCGCTTTGCGCACATTGATGCAAAGGCCGGTGCCCGCGCACGATCTGGCCGAAGAGGCCTGCGAGATCGAACTGCAAATTCTGAGGAAGCCGATCGGCAAGCAGGACCAGTACATGGCGGCGTTTGGCGGCCTGACGTCGCTGTGCATCGACCGCGACGGCGCCGTGTGCGTTGAGCGCCTGACTCTGCCAACGGAATTGCTCGAAGAACTAGAAAGCAATCTGCTGCTCTTCTACACACACGAGACACGCGACGCCACAGCGATTCTCTCGCGTCAGGATGACGCGACGAAAAAGAAGACGGGCAATGTCGCCGAATACCTGCAGGAGATCAAGGAGATCGGTCTCGAAATTCGCGACCAGATCGCGAAAGGCAATCTGCGCCGGTTCGGAGAGCTGATGGATGTCCACTGGCAGGCCAAGAAGCGGCTGGCGCCGGGGATTACGAATGCACAAATCGACGGCTGGTACGAGCTGGCGCGCCGAAACGGAGCTGTCGGCGGAAAGATTTCAGGCGCAGGCGGCGGCGGATTCCTGATGCTCTACTGCGATGCGGACAAGCACCGGCTGCGCAACGCAATGCGCGAAGCGGGACTGCGCGAGCTGAATTTCCGCTTCGAGTTTGAAGGGAGCAAAGTGGTGTTCGACATTGTGTCGCGCGACCAGCGGCTGGCCCACAACCAGCGTTTGCGCGATGAACTGCTGCGGTTGGCGAACGGGAAGGTGCTTGAGAACAGCGGTTCCTTTTCCTGAGTCGTTGCCAGCGCGGCAGTTTCGGCTGGCTGTTGCGTTCGAGACGTGAATCCATAAGAAATAAGAAGCCAGGAAGCAGGGAGAAAGCCCATGGGAAAGAGG
>DATEKE010000107.1:0-7099 GCA_035277605.1 Terriglobales bacterium
GCTGGTCATCGTGCGCTATGGCGGAAATTATCGCGGGGTGAAGAGTCTCGTTGCGCAGGAGCATGGGGCAGCGGGAGTGATCATTTACTCCGATCCGATCGACGACGGCTACTACCGCGGCGACATGTATCCCAAGGGTCCTTTCCGTCCGCCCACAGGCGTGCAGCGCGGCTCCGTTGACTACACGTTCTACTACGCGGGCGATCCCACTACACCCGGCATAGCCTCCCTTCCGAACCTGCCGGACTCTCAGCGCACGCCGCCGGCCTCAGCTACCGATCTGCCGAAGATCCCAACGATGCCGCTCTCGTTTGGGGATGCGAGTCCCATCATGCAGAACCTCACCGGACCGGAGTCACCGCGCGAATGGCAGGGCGCGCTGCCTTTTACGTATCACATCGGGCCAGGGCCGGTGCGCGTGAAAATGCACCTCAAAATGGAGATGCCCTACAAAACCATTTGGGATGTGATCGGCACGGTGCGCGGCAGCGAATTTCCCGACGAGTGGGTGGTTGGAGGCAATCATCGCGACGCGTGGGTTTACGGCGCTGTCGATCCCAGCAGCGGGGGGGCAGCAATGCTGGAAGCGGTTCACGGTGTTGGCGATTTGCTGAAGAGCGGCTGGAAGCCGCGACGCACAATGGTCTTCTGCAGTTGGGATGGCGAAGAAGAAGGCATGATCGGTTCAACGGAGTGGGGCGAGCAGCATGCGCGTGAACTGGAACGAGCGGCTGCGTACTTCAACATGGACGTCGGCGTTGCCGGGCCAAACTTCGGCGCCAGCGCCGTTCCCGCTTTGAAACAGTTCGTTCGCGACGTGACCAAGCAAGTCCCCAGTCCGCGCGGCGGGTCGGTGTATGACGTCTGGAAGAACGCGCGAGAGCGTGAGCGCGTCAAGAGCATCTCTCCCGATTTGGGAGGATCGCAGAACCGGCCTCCAGCTGCGAACATCGAAACCGATGTGGAAGTTGGCGATCTAGGAAGCGGCTCCGACTACTCGGTGTTTCTGCAGCGGCTCGGCGTGCCTTCGACCGATATCGGATCGGGAGGCCAATACGGCGTTTACCACTCGGCTTTCGATGACTTTGCCTGGTTCATGAAGTTCGGCGATCCCGATTTCAAGTACGAGCAGGAGATGGCGCGCGTCTTCGGCGTCGAGATGCTGCACATGGCGGACGTTGACTACTATCCGGAAGATTACGAGCTGTACGGACGTGAGATTGTCACCTACGTCCAGCAGGCCCAGAGCAAAGCGCAGCAGACTTTCGGTGCCCCCACTCAAGAGTTCGGCGATGCGAGTGCCGCCGCACAGCGGTTTCAACGCGCCGGCGCACAGATCCGGCAAGCTCAGAATTCACCGGCGGCAGATCTCGTTCGCCTGAATCGCACGTTGAGCAACGCGGAGCGCGCATTGCTGATTCCACAAGGACTACCAAATCGTCCATGGTTCCGACACGCAATCTACGCTCCAGGCGTTTACACCGGCTACGCGGCAGTGGTGATTCCAGGCGTTAACGAAGCAATCGATGCAGGTGATATGAACCGGCTCCACGAGCAGACCGCCGTGCTCACGGATGCACTCAATCGTGCGTCCGCCATACTGGAGAGCTATCGATAAGTGGAGCGGTTGAGACTAGCCCATTTCGATGCGGATATGGAAAAGCGCTATGGGCAATGGCGGCCACACTGATTCGCGTTGGATTTTTTGCCTGCCAGTGTGAAATTCGAATTGCCGGCGGGCCGCGCTGGAAGCAACGGCCCGCGGAATGAATCAGGCTGCCTTGCGATGAGAAGAAGATGATGAGGAACTGCTCTTCTTCGATGGAACTTTCTTGCCCGCGCGACGAGCCTCTGACAAGCCAATCGCGATCGCCTGTTTACGGCTCTTTACTTTCTTGCCGCTGCGGCCCATTTTGAGACGGCCGCGCTTGAATTCGTGCATTTCACGCTCGACGTTCTTGCTTGCGCTTGGACTGTATTTGCGGCGGGAACTTGATTTGCGTCCGCGCGAAGATGAACTGCTGCGCGATGAACTGCTCTTTCGCGAAGTGGAACGGTGTTTTGTTGCCATGTGTTGAGTTTGCCTCCTTCTGGATTCTCCTAAAGGTGTGAGATTCCATTGATTCGAAAGAGGGTTGGCAGGAAAGGAAATTACGAGGTTCGTTTCCGGAATCGTGAGCAAGGGTAACAGCGAATCTGTGGCGCCCGCAGGAGCATGACTATTTCGCGATTTCCCGATTTCGTGATTTCGCGATTTGCAAATCACGAAATCGCGAAATGTCGAACACCGGGCTTCGCTGCGACACACAATTCGCGCTACAGATGCAAACGTCGATTTTCGTCCCATTTTGACTGGTGGAAACGCAGGTGACGTGTTATTGTCGTTTCCCTCGCGGTTGTTGCAAGCCTCTGCGCTGTAACGTTTTAGAGTAGCTGCTGGCAACGGTCTCGAGATTGGCGTACTTAAGTTCAAAGTCGCCGCGCCGGTACCATGCCCGAGAAATCGGGAACATTTTTGTGGGCCGGCGGTCTATACTGTGGAGCAGACACATGGCTACGTCGGCCACGCAACCGGCCTCTCCGCTACCGTCGGGAAATCTCCCTGCTCCACGGCAGCCACATGACATCCTGCCTACATTGTTCGGGGATGGGTACGGCACCTATGCGGTTCAGTCGCGCAACTTCTATACCTCAATCATTCTGCACACCGTGGTCCTTGCACTCGTTCTCTATATCACCCATCAGGTGATTGAGCATCGCACCCAGATTGCGCAGGCCCTCGGACCGGTGGTGGACATAGGAGCGTACATCCCCTTACCTAGCTCGGCGAAGCGTGTGGGCGGCGGTGGCGGTGGCGGCGATCGTGACAAACTCGAAGCCAGCCACGGAGCACCTCCGAAGTTCAGCATGCAGCAGATCACGCCTCCAACGGTAGTGATTCGCAACGATGCGCCAAAGCTCGCGGTTGAGCAAACGGTGATGGTTCCTCCGCAGGTAAAGATCACGCAGCAAGGTCCGGTGGGATCGCTGACCAGCGTGTTGAGCGTGCCGTCGAACGGAACCGGTTACGGATCCGGCGTCGGGTCAGGATGCTGTGGCGGCGTAGGTGAGGGCAACGGACGCGGCCTTGGTCCAGGCGACACTGCTGGAATCGGCGGCGGAGTATTCCAGGTCGGCGGAGGCGTATCTCCTCCGCGGCCCATTCTTTCGCCCGAGCCGGAGTTCTCGGAAGAAGCGCGCAAAGCCAAGCATCAAGGGGTCGTTGTGGTCCGGGCGACTGTGGGAGCTGACGGCAAAATCCACGATCCTCATGTTGTGCGCTCGCTCGGCTTAGGACTGGATGAGAAGGCCATCGAGGCCCTCAATAAATGGCTATTCGAGCCTGCCCTGAAAGATGGTCGAAAGGTCGCTGTAGTGGTGGATATTGAGGTGAATTTCCGGCTTTACTGACAAACCGCCACGGATTAATCCTGCTTCACCGCGTAACTTTCTCCCGCTCCCGTCGTGGCTTCTTCTCAATTTTCACATCGCTGATGAGACCCTTCACAACCTCGTCCACGTGCTTGTCGGCATCGAGCATTGCCGCGGCGACCTCCAGCTTCTTGTGGTCGTCCTGTTTTTCCAGCAGCACGACGACGTGCGCGATCGCGGCTTTTTCCGTACCCATACCTTCGGGTGTTTTCGCTTTAATACCGACTTCCAGCGGGGAAATCTCGAGCAGCTCGGCAACGCGTTGACGAATGCGGTTAGCGACGGGGCCGACTCTCGGTTCAGAAAGCACAAGGGTGGAATCCACGTTACAGACCTGGTAACCAGCTTCTTTCACTTTCGCCAATGCGACGGCGACGAACAGCGAGGAATCCGCATTTTTCCATTTTGGGTCTGACGGAGGAAAGTAGCCGCCTATGTCACCGGCGGCTACGGCGCCGAGCAATGCATCGGTAAGAGCATGCAGCAGCACGTCGCCATCGGAGTGGCCAGCGAGGCCGTGCGTGTGCTCGAGCGTGACGCCACCTATTTTGAGCGGAACGCCTTTCTTGAATTCATGTGAATCCCAACCGTAGCCAATCCTCATGCGCGTCCTTTCGCAGCCTAGGGAAGTGTAGCAATCGGGTTATCGAGTCATCAGGTGAAGTAAACCGATCGCCAGGCATTCAGATCACCCGATGACCGGATCGCCCGATTACCCGATAGCTTTCTTCGTGTCTCCGTGGCGAAAAAAGAATTCTGCGAGTTCCAGATCTGATGGCGCTGTGATTTTGATGTTTCGCGCTGAGCCCATGACGACTGCAACCTGGTGTCCTGAGCGCTCCACGAGAGAAGCTTCGTCTGTGCCAATAAATCCATCTTGAGCGGCTTCATCGAAAGCGCGCTTGATTACCGAGTAGCGGAACCCCTGCGGAGTTTGGGCCATCACCACTCGTTCTCTCGGGACGGTTGAGGTGACGATCGCGCCACTCGCGGTGCGCTCGACTTGCTTGATGGTGTCCACTGCAGGCAGGCCGGCAATGGCCGCGCCTTGTGCTGCGGCGCTTTCGATTACGTTGTGAATAATCTCAGCATCGACAAAGGGACGCACGGCATCGTGGACAAGGACAACATCGTCGTCGTCTTTGGCGCGAATTTCACAAAGCGCATTTGCAACGGACTGCTGACGGTGATCACCGCCAACAACCACGTGCACTTTCGGCCGCAACTTCTGCGCAGACAGAAACTCGCGCAATCTTCCAGTCTCATTCTCACGTATCGCGATGTAGATATCGGTTACTTCCGGCACTGCGGAAAACTTTTCGAGCGTGTGCAGCAGGATCGGCTTACCCGCGATTTCGGCGAATTGTTTCGCCGGCTGGCCGGAGCGAGCGCCTGAATGCCCAGCCATGCGCGTTCCAAGTCCCGCAGCCGGGATGATGACGACTACCTTCATGGGAAGCGCAGTATAACGGCGGCAGTCGGGATTCGGCAATCAGCAATCGGCAGTCGGCAGTCGGCTAAAATCCTCTGCGCCACCCATGGGAATTGAGCTATCACCTTCAGGAACTCAAGATGTTTGTAGTGTCGGCGAATGATTTGGCCGAATGCCGATTGCCGAATGCCGACTGCCTGCCCCATCATGTTCTCGTGCTCTCAGTAACCCAACGCGTCGCCCGTTACATTCGCAAGCGCGAACTCATGCATGCGGGGAATCGAGTCGCTGTCGCCGTGTCGGGAGGGGCGGACTCGGTTGGGCTGCTTCGTATTCTTCTGGAACTTCGGGAAGAACTTGGGACCGTGCTCAGCGTCGCGCATTTTCACCACGGAATCCGTGGAGCAGACGCGGATGCCGACGAAAAGTTTGTGGCGGAATTGGCTAGCACCTTCGGCCTTGAGTTTCACCTTGGCAGAGGCGATGCGAGGGCATACGCGGCTCAGAAAAAGATCAGTCTCGAAACTGCCGCTCGCCAGCTGCGGCGTGGATTTTTCGAGTCGCTGCCGGCCAACGGGATCAAACGCATTGCCACTGCGCACACGCTCGATGATCAGGCTGAGACTGTGCTGATGAAGGTCGTCCGCGGAGCGGGTACGCGAGGCATGGCGGGCATCTTCCCGGAACAACGCCTTGGAAGCAGCAGTATCGTGCGTCCCCTTTTGGGAATCCATCGCGAGGAGATTCGCGCTTATCTTGGCAATCTGGGGCAGCCCTGGCGGGACGACCTCACCAATAGTGATTTGACCATTACTCGCAACCGGGTTCGGGCACGAGTTCTTCCTGGGTTACGCGAGGAGCTGAATCCTGCAGTTGATATCTCATTGGCGCACCTTGCGGAGATCTCGCGCGCTGAAGAAGAGTACTGGGCTGAGCAGACAAAGCGTCTCCTGCCTGTTGTGAGCAGATCGGGCGAACCGGCTCGTGGCGGTGGACGTAGGCAAACCTCAGCAGGCGCGATCGGGCTCGACATTCAGACTTTTCGGCAGCAACCACTGGCCCTACAGCGACGACTGCTCCGTGCAGCCGCAGAGCAGATTGGCTGCGGCCTCGATTTTGAGCACGTCGACGAAATTGTTGATCTACTTTCCCGACGCCAGATGCGTGGTGCGCAAACTAAAACAGTCCAGATCGGCGACGGTTGGGATGCCCGGCTTCTCTTTCGCGAGCTGCGTATCGAGCGCTCCACGACCGAGCTTGCCGCCAAAGACTACGAATATCTCTTACCCGTTCCAGGCGAGAGCCGCATCCCGGAGCTTGGCGCAACAATTCGCGCGAGCATCTGCGAAGATAACGGTTCTGTTATCTCGGCGGCTTATAATCGGGCACACGCTTTCGAATTGTCTTCGGAGTCGAATCTGCGAGTGCGCAACTGGCGGGCCGGAGATCGCTTTCGACCTGCGCGGCACACCTCAGAAAAGCGCGTTAAGGAATTGCTGTACCCGCTGCACCTCAGCGCGGGAGAAAAGCGGGTTTGGCCGGTGGTCGTTGCCGGCGAGTGTATTGTCTGGGTACGTGGCATCGAGGCGCCTACGTTGCTAGCCTCCAGTGGTCAGCAGATCGTGATTGAAGAAAGCACGGATTGAAGGCCGCATTTCTGGGCCAGACTTGACAGCGGGTCCAAACGCGAATGCCAGAAAAGATCCTGCTCACCGCCGAGCAGATTCAGCGACGGGTAAAAGAGATGGGTCAGCAGATTTCCCGTGATTATTCGGGAAAGGACCTCACGCTGATCTGCGTCCTTCCTAACGGCTTTGTATTCTGCGCCGATCTGATTCGAGCAATCAGCGCCCAATCGATCGTCCATTTTGTTCAGCCTCAGAGAAAGGCGATGAATGGCGCAGCATCGCAGGTCCAGATTCACTACGGTCCTGAGATCGACGTCAAAGGCAAGAACGTTCTTTTCATAGAAGGCGTGATTCAGTCTGGCCAAACCACCGAATTCCTCATGCGGACCATCCAGGGATGGGGCGCCGATTCGGTAAGACTCGCGGCCCTGATCGACAAGCAGACAGCCCGCAGGGTGCCCCTCCAGCCGGATTACATGGGATTCATCGTCGAGGAGACCTACATCGTTGGCTACGGCCTCGGAAACCCCCAATTTGGCCGCAATCTGCCGCATATTCAAAGCGAAGG
>DATEKE010000108.1:0-24488 GCA_035277605.1 Terriglobales bacterium
GCCGGCACCGGCGGTTGTCGACGATGCCAATCCGTGTGCTGCTGGAAGAGATTGGCGGCGGCGATCACCTGTTGGTCCTGAAGTGCACGAGCCATGAAAACGATTCCATAAGGCAGCTTTTTGTCGTTGAAGCCGCAGGGCACGCTGATCGCCGGCAGACCGCAAAGACTGGAGACTCCATCCGGCTCCGGCGTTGGCGCAGGCCGCGGGCCTCGCCGCGGACGAGGTGGAGTGGGTGTCTTCGGTGGCGGCTCATGGAGCAGCGATGCAGCGCCGTCTTCCGCCGCTGTGGTCAGCACGTCAAAGTCGTCGAAAAGCTTGTCGACATTTGCCTGAAGAAATCGGCGCACTCGTTGCACTTGCAAATAATCGTTGGCCGAAAATTCCATACTGGGATAGCCGTTAACGCGGCCAAGCGGATCATCGAGTTCAGCGCACTTTCCCGATTTGATAAGTTCCTGAAACGACGATGCGGCTTCTATGAGGATAGTCAGTTCCGCAGCTTCCTCGTAAGCTCCGTCAGGAATGCGTACATCGCGGACCGTAGCTCCCTGCTGCTCGAGGACGTGCAGAGCATCGTCGATGGAGTTCTCGAGATCTCCGGGCAGCCTGCGCCAGGCATTGGTAATCTTCCCGATTCGCAGCGGACGAGAGCCAGACTCGGGGTAGGAAAACGCAGCGAGATTCTGAGGAAGAGAATCGTAGTCCCTGGGATCGTGCCCGGCGATTGTCGAGAGCACCAGGCCGCAATCCTCGGCGGTGCGGCACATAGGACCGAGCTTGTCCATGGTCCATGCAATCGCCATGGCGCCGTAGCGGCTGACCCGTCCGAAACTCGGTCTCAGGCCGGAAATTCCACAATGGGAAGCCGGACAGAGGATCGATCCGCGGGTGTCCGAACCCAGGGCGAAGGGGGTGAGAGCCGCGGCGACAATGGCGCCCGAGCCGCTCGATGATCCACAAGTCCAGTAATCGGTGTTCCAGGGATTGCGCGCCGGACCGGTGAATGAAGCAAAGGCGTTTGTGTATCCCAGGCCGCCGGCTAATTCGATCATCGCAGCCTTGCCGATCAACACTGCTCCGGCGGCGTTCAGCTTCTCAATCACAGTGGCGTTGTAGTCGAATTTCTGTTCCCGAAATGGACGGGCGCCCCATGTAGTTGGATATCCGGCAACTGCGACCAGATCCTTTGCCGCGTATGGAATGCCATGCAGGGGACCGCGGTCATGGCCTGATGCCAGCTCTTCTTCGGCCGTCCGCGCCTGCTTCAGCGCGAGCTCGCTGGTGAGATTGACGTAGGCGTTGTATTTTGGGGCCAACTTCTCACTGCGCGCGAGGTACTGCTGAGCCAATTCGACTGGCGAGATCTGCCGCTTGCGAATCAGCGCCCCGAGTTCACGGATAGAAAGAAAAAGGAGGTCCTCGCTCATTCGGACCTGTCCTGGCCTGCGTCTGGCTTGCGATCTGCAGCCGGTCCTCTGTCGGCTGTCACACGCAATACTTGAGCGGGAGGATCACCGTTTTGAAGCTGCAAGGCGCGCATTGGCTGCATCATTCGCGAATTGGCAACCAGGACTCGACGCACGCGTTCGCGCTGCTCGCTCGAGAGCCGGTCTCCCCAGGCCCGAATGACATTCTGATATCTGCTTTCCACTTCCTGCTGCTCGTTTTGGGAAAGTCCCTCCTCCGCTACCGGAGAAGAACTGGTAGGCGAAGCGCTGGGTTTTGCAGCACTTTCCTGGGCATCGAGCAAATGTCCCGGACCACCTGCTACAGCAAGAATGCCTGCTAAACGGACGCTGAAATCTCGCCTCGAAATCATCCTTGATCATTCTCCTATACGACCCAGAAAGAAGCACGGCCACTCTTGCGGATTGTACGCAAGGACTCAGAAAATGTGGGCGTTTTATGAATGTCACTCCGAGACTCGGATCTTCTCCAGTCTGCGCTGTATGCGGTCGGACGCGTCATTTAAGCGCGCGCACAGCTTGCGCATCTATGCCCAACTGTGGTCAGATGCTGCTCCCCAATCTTCGATATGAGGAGTAGCTATGAGTGCAATGAAACACTGGGCGGTTCTCCCGTGCGTTGCGCTGTTTGCCTTTGCTGCGATGGGACAGACCAACACGCCGAATAATCCGACCTGGTGGAACAAATACCAGTATCTCTCGACGCATTCCGCAAATGGGAATGCCGGACCGAGCAATTCGGGAGCGGTTGGCGCTAACGTGGATGTCTCCAATGAGTGCGGGCCGCAAAGCGAGACTTTCATCACGGTGAACACCAGCAAGGCGAAGAACCTTGCCGGCGGATCGAACGAGATCTTCCGTCTGCCTATGCGCGCATACGCCAGCTTCGATGGCGGCTCCAGCTGGAGCGGCACTGATGCGCCTCTTCCGCCGGCCAAAGGCGCCAATGGCATCGACTTCGGTTCCGATCCCAGCCTGGTGTTCGATACCCAGGGCAATCTCTTCTACAGCTACATCGTTGTCTTTTTCGGAGGAGGCAACGGGATAAACGGCACGGAGATGGCGGTCGCGAAATCGACAGACGGCGGCAAGAGCTTCCCCGCCGCGACATTCTTTAGCCTCTCCGGCGGCAGCGATCATTTCAACGACAAGCCAATGATCACCGCCGATCGCAATCCCCGCAGCCCATTTCGGGACAACATCTATGTCGCGTGGGATGCAGCGAGCGGGGGATCGTCGGGAGGCGGAATTCGAGTCGCCACCTCTTCCGATCATGGCGCCACATTCAGTGTCACGCGCGCAGACAACGCTTCGGGCCCGGGCCGTTCCATCGGCGCGGTGCCATTTGTCGGCCCCAATGGCGAACTCTACGTGGCGTGGAACGATTTCGCCGCAAATGCCATCACCTTCAACCGCTCGTTCGATGGAGGGGCGACGTGGGGAACGCCTGTCGTGGTCTCCACCAAGACGCTGCCTTTTGATATCGCGATTCCCGCAATCTCGTTCCGTGGCGCCCTGCTCTATCCCGCGTGCGACACCGACCGCAGCGGGGGCGAACACAACGGCCGCCTCTACTGCACTTGGATGGACCTGACGCCCGGCGGAGTGACCGACATCTTCGCCTCGTTCTCGGATGACAACGGCGCAACGTGGTCTCCGCGCCAGGCTGTTACCGACCCGCTGGGATTCGCCGTCGATCGCTTCTATCCCTGGCTCTCGGTTGATCCCACCAACGGCGCCGTCAACATCTCGTTCTACGACACGCGCAATGACATCACTGGCGCGCGCTACATGACCGACGTTTACTTCACGCAATCCACCGATGGAGTTAGCTGGCGGCAGCCAAACACTCGCGTTTCATCCGCCAGCTCGAACGAACACGACTGCAACGGCGTAATTCCATGCTCGGCGATCAACTACGGAAACCAGTACGGAGATTACACGGGCCTCGTTTCATATAACGGTGTCTCTCATCCGATCTGGACTGACAGCCGCAGCAATCAGCAACCCGCAAGCGGCTGCCGTACGGATTTGCTAATGGAGGAGGTGTTTACCGCCGCTGTGAAATAACCGGAAGAACCACCGGAACGTTGGCACGTTGATTTTCCTAAAATGGTGGAACAGATGGGGCAGCGTGTAATCTGCCCCGCTTCTCTTCACACCAAAGCGGAGGTTCTGCGTGATATGGTACAGTGCGCCTCCGAAGCCGTGCGCGGCCCTGCTTCTTTTTGTTACGATTGAAATCGATGGCGAATGCTCGATCCACGCTGGCTGTTCTTCTTTTGTTTGTGTGGACGGCCTCGCCTGCTCTGCGGTGTCTGCTTCCGGGTCAAGTGCTTACTCCGGAGGAACAGGCTTGCTGCAACACTATGGCCGGGCAATGCGGCGAGTCGGCTGTCGCACATCATCCCTGCTGCAAGACTGCTGCTGCGACGGCTGAGCCGGCCTTGGCGTCTGCACAGGCTAGTGGAATCGCAATTGTCCCGATCGCTGTGGCCATTCCAGCACACGTTCAACCGCAGGCCGCGCAGAACTTTTCGCCTGCTTGGCTCGTCGATCCCTCTCCGCCGCCTCGCCTCGAACAGACTAGTCCCATTCTGAGAATCTGATTTCGCTCCGTCTCCGCTCGCTCCTGCGCGTTTGCGTACTCGTGTCTTCACCACGAAAGGACGGATTTGATGCGAAATGCTCTTGCTATTCAATTAGCTCTCGGCCTGCTTAGCTTGGTATGTACCTCGGCGGCGAGGGCACAGGGGGCTGCGCCGGAAACCGCGCCGACGTTGTTTCCGGGCGGCGGCCTGATCTCTTACAACTCGGTGTTCACGACACGGCAGGTACCAGGAAATTCAGGCAGCATCCCATTAACTGCTCGTCCGACGTTCTCACACGAAGCAACGTTCAATTTCACCTGGGGTTTTCACCCTGATCTCGACGTGACGGTCCTGGTTCCGGTCGTCTCTCACGAGTTCAAGAGCAACGTCTCTTCCACGGGTACCACAACGGGACTCGGGGACGCGATGCTGCTGCTGAAATACCGCTTCTTTCGCCGTGACTCACCGCGCGGAACCTCGCAGGCATCGTTCACGGTTGGGCCAAAATTGCCGACCGGAAGAACTGATTTCATGGCGGCAGATGGATCGCGTCTGCCGGCCGGCTTGCAGGCCGGTTCCGGCTCGATGGACCTCTTCGCCGCGGCGAACTGGACGTACACCGGACTGTTCAATCTCAGGCGGCTGGTGGCCGACGAAGATTTCCATTCGCTTTTGCGCTCGCAGGGAACGCAGGCGACGCGCCTGGGCAGCGAGCTTGAATCGCGCTTTTGGCTTTCCTATCGACCCTATGAAGCAAAAGACGGATCGCGGGAATGGTTCATCGGGCCGGCGCTCACCTGGCAGCACTTCCAGGACGATCGCATCGCAGGAGTCACGCAGACAGGCAGCGGCGGCAACGTCCTGCTGAGCGGAATCACAACGTACTTTGGCGTGCGTCCGGGAATGCACCTGTGGCTCGGTGTCGATTGGGACTCCGCTCATTCGACCGGTGCGGCATTTATGCCGGTTGGCCGGCACATTAGTTTTGGAATTACGCAGCAGTTTCGCGTACGTCACTAAAGAAAGGAGAACACGAATGACGATCAATCGGGCCGCTCTCACGCTGGTTCTGCTTGGGACGCTCGTTGTGGCGCCTGTGGCAAAAGCTCAGGTGAAGCACATCGAGATGCGCGTCGAAGGCATGACGTGAAACTTTTGAGCATACGGGGTGAAGCAGCACCTCGGGCGCCAGTCTGGCGTTCAAAGAGTGAATGTGAGCTTGTTGGATGGAAAAGTCGATATCACTCCCAAAGAAGATGGGCATATCGATCCTATCCAACTTCTGAAGGCAACGTACGACAGCGGGGTCAGCACCGCGGAGCTGGATCTCACAGCGCGCGGAAAGATTGTTAAGGATGCGTCGGGCAGCCTGGCATTAGAGGTAGCTCCGAATCAGTCATTCACGCTGGAACCGAATGAATTGTCGAAGCAGATGGAAGCACTTGCCGGCAGCGCGACCGAGGTCACGCTTCGCGGCCAGCTATACAAGAAACCCGCAGGCAAAAAGAAGCCAGAGCTTCCCAAAGAGCTGAAGCTGCTGATTCTCGAAATACAGAAAAAGGAATGAAGAATTGAAATTCTGGATACTGATGCTCTGCCTTGTTGAGCTCGCCGGATGCAATCGTCCGACGAGTCCAGCGCAGGCGATGGAAACTAAAGTTGGGGCGGGCGAGATTGGCTCTCGTCTGCCTGATTTTTCAGCAACAGATCTTCGAGGGCGACACATCGCCTCTGCCGATCTTCACGGCAAGGTGGTGCTCATCGACATCTGGGCGACCTGGTGTGGACCGTGCAAGAAGGAGATGCCGGGCTATCAAAAACTCGCGGACAAGTACAGCGCCCGCGGTTTTGCTGTGGTCGGCTTAAAAGCAAACATGATGCCTGATAGCGAGAATCCGCTGACTTTCGCAAAGAAGATCGGAGTGCATTATCCGCTGGTAGTCGCGACCGACGACCTGCTCAAGAAGTTCGGAGGACTCGAAGGCTTACCTACAACGCTGCTCTACGATCGTGACGGTATTCTGCGAACAAAAATCATCGGTTTCGAGTACACCAAAGTCTTCGAATCGGCGCTGAAGCCGCTGCTGTAAAACAACGCATGCTCGAAGGCTCGAAACGTTGTCCGGATTGAGCCGTCCTGGCGAGATGTTTGCGCGAGAGTGGCATCGCGCCGGCCTTCAGCCGATCGTCCCACCCGCGGCATAGCCTTTGACCGATTCGGCTGGTTGCGCGCGTTTATCGCTGGGAATGAAGTCCTCGATAAAGTAGTTGTTGTGATGGATGGTGATGATCACGTCCAGGAACAGAACGAAGATGCCCGCTATCAGAAGACCGACACCGTTCTCCATCGACGTGGGCTTACCGTCGGCAGCCGTCCGACCAACAGACGCGCCAAGGAAAGCGTAAGCCGACAACGCGAGAAGGATGTATGCGTAGCTCTGGCCAACCAGGTCGCCGAACGCGAGAAACCATCTGCGGGTATAGACGTATGCAGCGGAGGGTACCAGCGAGAGCCAGTACATGGTCTTCTTGATCTTGAAGGCAAGGCCGCAACCAGAGCACGACGATGCTGCGGGATCGAGCTCGCGCTTACACTCCGGACACAGCGATACTAGAGAATGAGACTTGTACGGACTGCCCTGATGATTTCTTAGCAGCAGTGGCAAGATCTTTCCGATATTCAGCGCATCGGCTCGCGAAATGCGCCAATAGCGATACTTTGTCCCGTTTCTGAACTTAAGCTTCAGTACGCGGGTCAGCCAGCCGCTCACACTTGCGGATTCAATTTCAGACCACGAACACACACGGATTCCCTGGTCCCACTGGTTGTTGTTGGTTACGCGCAGATGCAGGAGCCGCCGATTCGTAAGCACGATGACCGCGGCTGAGGCGTAATAGATGTACCAGCCCATCGTGTACTGGATGAGCCCCGATGCGTGTCGCTGGACGCGGGCGATGTACAGCACCTGCTCGCCGGGCTCGAGAAACTTGCCCAGCGCGGGTTGCAGCTTCTGGATCAACGCAGATGTTCTCTTGAAAATCCCTTTGCTGCTTTTTCCTTTGTAATCGCGGCTAAGCAGGTCCTGTCGGATATCCAGAACCCCTCGCTTCACAACTTCCGGCAAAACGTTCGCGTGGACGACGACATCGTTGGTAAGCATTCAGGCATTCCCCTCCTCCCCATCGATCGCAAAGCTCGCGCTCGCCAGGGACCCGGCTGCAGCCGGGACTGCTTTCTTAAGCCATTCTTCCCGGGGGAATTAAGAGGTGATTTGCAAGAGTATGGCCGTCAATGGAATACACCACCAAATTACGTTGGGATGAGCACCGTTGGCCCGTTCCTGGTCGCTGAATGACGCTTGGGAACTCCGGCGCTTGCGGTGTTCGAAGGGTGCTAGAACAAAGCAGTTGGTGGGAGGCTCCCCAATTCATGCCTGGGCAGACATCTATGGCGCTCAGCGCAATTCAAGAGTCGTCATCTTTTCATCTTTCGATCTTCTCTGGCGCGCTGCGGCGACGATGGCAACGATTAGTCCCAGGTTGATGATGCTGGAGAATGGATCACCCAGGATGAAGACATGACAGACGATTGCGCCAGCCATGCACAAAAGCAGCAGCCCGGCGCCGCCTTTTGCTGTAAACGGAATCATTAGAAGCACTCCACCGGCGATCTCCAGTGCACCAGTGAAATATCGGAACCAGTTTCCGAGACCGATCTTGGCGAAGATGCGAATCCACTCCTGTCCCGGGCCAATACCAAACTTTTCCAGACCGGAGGACACAAAGATGAACGCTACCGCAAGTCGGAGTACCCAGGGACCGATGTTGAGAGCATAGCTTTGCTTTTCCACAGTTCACAGACCACGGCCCGGAAGGTGCTACTGCGGTTCTTCTTCGCCGCTGACCAATGAATGGGTAATGGCGTGAACCGAGAGGGCGATTCGGTTCTGCACGCCGACTTTGCGCATTAGCTTTGCTACGTGCGCTTTTACCGTCCGCTCTTCGATCGTCAGCGCTTGGCCGATCTCGCGGTTGGAGCGTCCGGCGACGAGCAGTGCTAGAACTTCCTTCTCGCGCTCAGTGAATTCCACCCGTCCTGCCGGGAAGATCTTTCCAGGGGATGAGGTGACGCGATCGATGAAGATCGACATCACTCGGCGCGGCGCCCAGACCGATCCCTGATTCACGATACGGATAGCTTGGACAAACTCCGACGGACTGGCACCCTCGTCAACGTAGCCTTTCGCTCCCGCAGCGAGAGCCTTGAGAATCGACTCGTCATCTACACCGGTGCCGGTGACGATGATGCGCAGGTCAGGACGCGCAGCTTTGAGGCTGGCCATCACATCGAAGACGCTGGCTGTGCCGCTGCCGCGGTTGCCGAGCAGGATCAGATCGACGTTCTCCAGTTTTGGAAGTTCTTCCAGCGTGGCGGCGATCAGATCCAAATCGGGCTCTTCGTCGAAAAGGGAACGAAGCCCAATAAAGCGTAAGGGGTCGCTGTCAACGACAGCGATGTGAATCACTGGCTTTCTGGCGGGGGCGGCTTTCATGTCTTTAGTCACAACGGTACTGGCGGTTAGCATACCTTGATTTCGCACGAAAGCACTATCAGTGCAATGACCTAAAGGACATGTACTGAAAGCGTCAACAGCTCCGGGTTTGCGAAAAAAAGCGGATCAGTGGGACGAACGAGCGCTGGCGCTGCGCTCAGTTCCAGTTTGAACCGAAGATCCGAAGATGAATCCGCGGCTGAATCCAGAGCAGTATTCGGCGGGATGGCTGCCGAGCAACTTCTCCTGGCAGTACTGCTCGACATAATCGAGTGTCATTCCCTTGGAGGGAACCGTTTGGATGTGTGCGCTCGCATATCCTCCGGCGAAGCCTTCATCAAAATACTCTCTGCGGCTTGGAGGCAAGGCGTCTGAGAGTCCCGAAGCTGCGAGCCTGGCCCGCTCGCTGGCTTGGTATTCACCTCCCGGGAAAGCATCGGCGTATCCGGCGGAGAGACCTGCTTCGTATCCCTGCTGGAAGCGGGCTTTGTTTCCGAAGGAGTTGTTGTACTCGCGCCCGGCTTGCCGAAAGTCTCGCTTGGTGATCGGATGCGCTGGACGCCCCATGTGTATGTCAAGATCCGCGTCGTGAAACCCTTGATCGTATCCATGGCGGAACCCATGAGCGAACGCGGAGTCCATGAAGAGGGCACCGATCGAAGTTGGCTGCAGGTGGCCTTCGCTCCCCACCAGCCAATGCACCTGGGAGCCCGACGATGAAAGTGGGATCGAGGTGAAATCGGTGGAATTCTGCGCAGCAGCAAGCGCGAAACAGAAACTGAGAACCACTAGTCCGAAAGTGCGCGCCAGCATCATTGGTTGCCGAACATCTGAGATGTACTTATCACTTGCGATGGATGCAAGCAGCTGCGCAAACCAACAGTGCCGGACTGCGCCAGAGCAGAACCGTCGGCGGTAGCCGATGGGGCAGCCGCGGTGTGTTGGCGGCTGCGTTTCCGGAGGTAGTGCCGGTGATCTCGAGATCTCTAACGCATCCGGCGCGCCTGAATAGCGGCAAAACCAAACTAAAGTGCTAAGCCCCTCGTGTCGCGTAAGGTCTTATTAGGCAGCTACTTAGGTGTTTCTTTGCATTGGTAAAAAAGGGACCGCACGCGATACTCAACCTACCTTAACCCCGATCAATTGAGTTCGCGGACAGGTCAGGCAGCGAAAATCCTGGGGGAAACGATGCTTGTCCGGACGCGAACTCAAGTGGTAACGGCCTCCCCGGAGAGTTAAACGACTTCCGGGGAGTTCCGTTTTAGGCAATAGCGCACGGCCCGGAGTTAAGCCGTAATGGGACAATGGCTACTCTGCGCAAGTTGCGGCCGGTATTCCTGTGCGCCCTCCCGCTTGTCGCGGCTTGCCTCTCCTTCGCCGCTGACACCGCTTCCGCACCAGCGCAATCATGGTTCGATAAACAGCTCGAAGGCAAAATTCAGCGTCTTCCGGCGCAAATTCATTCCACTGAAACACGCAATGTGATCATTGCCGTAGGGCTCCTCGACGAAATTTCCGAGCTTTGCGAACAGGTAAGTAATCCTTCTCGAATTGAACAGATCTTTCGTGAAGTCGCCGACGATCCGCAGGCGCAGGTTGCCGTTCGGGAAGAAGCCAAAGGCCTTCAGGCAGTTGCTTCAAATGATCCACATCGTCCACAAAGTCCACCGAGTCCACTGTGGACAAAGAGGACTGCGTGGACTATGTGGACCCCTGTATCTGCCTCTTCTGATGTTCGTGCTAAAGCATTACTTGAAGCTGCCTCGGCCGCAAGTGAGCACGATCTTGAGCTTCTGAATGCGATTGCGGGAATTAAGCATCACCACAAGTGGCTGAACTATGAGACTGCCCAACACATTGCGGAGCTCAGCCGGTCTGCCGAAGCGTGGCAGCGAGCCGCACGCACGGCAAAAGATGAAGACAAGCGAATGGAAGCGGAGCGAAACGCTTTAGAGCTGGATAAACACTACGTTCCTGCAATAGCCGACTTATCGAACGAGTATTCTGCACGCGGCCAACTTACGCTTTCCCGACAACTACTGACCGAAGCCCTGCAAAACAACGCTGAGCCACTGCTGGTCGCGGAACTGGCCCGATTGGACATCAATCAAGGTCATGGGGCCGCGGCTCTCGAAAAAATGAGACCGCTACACGGTCAACTTCTGTCGCGCGCAGCTACCCAGACGCTTGCGGAAGATTACGCGCAATTGGGATTCAGGAAGAAAGGGGTGGAGCTGGCCAGCCTTGCGCGAGGCTCCCAATATCCACGTGCGCCTTTGGCGGCAGAGCTCTCTGCGTCGATGCGAGATCAGGACGTCACCACCTCTTCTGAAGCAGAGAGTGAGGATGAGGCGGAAGCCGCTACGATTCCCGATTCGGAGTCTGAGCATCTTCGACGGATACTTCGCGGAAGCAAGGAACAGCAGGGGACTCGCGCTGATCGATACTTCGTCGATGCTGCGCCTGCCATTGCCGGATGGCGAGCTTTGCCGATCGCACGACGCGCTGAATCGCGTGTCCTGGCTAACGTGCGTGTCGATCAGGTGCGGCAGGACTATCAAGCGATACAGCACATGCAATTGCTGGTGGCCTTGTCGTCGCAAGTCGATGTCGAGAGTTATCGCACACGAGCGATTCAGTATTCTCCGCAGACACAGGAACTCGATATCAAACGCGCGCGTGCCTATCATGCCAACGGCAGCACATCCGACGCGGAGGACGACGGTGACGTTGCCGTAGCCGATGCATCGGTTGCTGCATACTACGACCTGCGTACGCGACAACTGCGGTTTCGTGATCTCAGCGTCGGCGACATCGTGGAACTCGAGTACACGTTGACGCCGACCTCGCACGAGAATCCCTACAGAAATTATTTCGCCGAGCTGGTCGCGTTTGGTGGAGCGCTCCCCTCGAACCTGCAGCGCTACGTTGTGCGGGTGCCTGCGGATCTGCATCTGGGCAGCGCCCAACATCTGCTTGGAGCCCCACAGATTCACAAGGGAGCGAACGCGACTACCTACATTTGGGAAGGGCGCGGCATCCCCGCCCTGGTGCGAGAGCCAAGGTCTCCATCCTGGAGCGAGCAGGGTGCATACGTTCACGTTTCCAATTTTCAGAACTGGGAAGCATTGGGCCAGTGGTACGCGGAACTGGTGAAACCACAGTTCCAGCTGAGTCCGGAGCTGCAGAGTCTCGTTTCGGAACTCGTTGCTCGCCATCCCAATAAACTCGACCGGGTGGAGGAGATTGACGATCTCGTACTCAAAAGCACGCGCTATGTGGCGCAGGAATTCGGTGTGTACGGATTCAAACCATATCCCGTCTCGCAGACCTATGCTCGCCGGTTTGGCGATTGCAAAGACAAAGCCAGCCTCATGGTGGCTCTGCTGCGCGCTGCCGGAATCGATGCCCAGATTGCGCTTGTACGCACGCAGCGCTTGGGCGAAATCATGCCGCAGCCGGCGTCAGCCGCGGTGTTCGATCACGCAATTGTCTACGTTCCTGAATTTGACCTCTGGCTTGACGGCACCGCGGAATTTGCGCAGCTGCGCGAATTGCCGGTCGCCGATCAGGGCGCTATGGCCCTTACCGTCGATCTCGATGGACACGCGGTGCTGAGACACACGCCGCGTTCCACCGCCGACGACAACTATTCGCGGCGAACCATTAACGCGCAACTCGATGCCGATGGCACCATTCATTTCTCCGGCGCGACCTATGTGCGCGGTGAAGATGCCCCCGAAGTGCGTCGCCAGTTGGAAGTTCGTGAAGCCAAGCTTGGGTACGTTCGAGATCGCTTAGCGCAAGTTCTGCCGGCAGTTGAAATTCACAACGTCGAAGCTCCTGTCGGGTCGAACGAAGCAGTGTCGCTAAGCTTCAGCGGAGATCTTTCCGTTTACCGCGGTCATCACTCCGCTTCCTTGCCGTCATCGTGGATGGAACGCAATTATGTAGCGGCGCTTGCGCCGAGCATCACACGAACTCAAGACCTGGTTCTCGAAGCTCCCTGGACTACCGAAGAAGAGATTCACATCCAACTTCCAACAGGCGCAAAGATCTCATCACTTCCAGCGGATCAGACGGTCTCGACTGAGTTCGGCACGGCTGAACTTCACTACCGCGTCGATGGACGCGAGGTTGTCATCGTCAGCACCGTGAAATTTCTAGAGACGCGAATTACCGCATCGCACTTCCCTGCTTTTCGCGCTTTTGCCGCCGACCTGGAGAAAGACTTCCATCGAAATGTCGAGGTTGAGTTGCCGTGAGGCGGACGTTCGTCATCCTGCTTCTTGCTTCATGCACTGCGTGGGCCCAGACTGCGGATCAAGCTCGCACTTCGACCGAGCTGCTGTTTGCTCAGTCCAACTCGTCATCTGCGCTTCAAGAAAGCAAGTTAGAACTGCGCCGTAACGCTTCCGATCTAAATGCGGCGTTCGCCGGGATGGAAGCCGCCCGTCTTCAACTTCGCACAGATGAGGAGATGCACAGCGCGCTGCTTCTGCTAGAAGAGGCTCATGGCGGTGATCCGCGCGCGCAGCTTGCTGCAGGACGCATCCAGGAGTTAGCTGCCAATACGCCAGTTTTTCGCAATGCGATTCCGCAACTCTGCGCGTTGCTTCACGAAAACAGCCGATACTCGCGCGAGATCACAAGCGCGATGCTCGCGGCTCACGCGGACGGAGCGCCTTTGCCGCGCGCAGCACGTCTGCTCCGTCGCATTACCAAGTGGCAGATTGCCGGCCCGTTTGGGGAATTCTCGAACGTGGACTTCGACCGCTCCTGGCCTCCAGAGGGCGACCATCTCGCTGCCGTCAGCTATGGAAACGTGATTCGCGAGCAAATCACTTCTCCCGCGGGGGACTTGCAACTCCCGAGCTACTTTCCCGAGAATGGCATTTATTATGCGGCGTCGAGCTTCCGTGCTCCTGCGGAACAAAAATATTCGATCACAATCGAAGCCAATGGCACGTATGAACTTCAGCTCGACGGCAAACGCCTTCTCCTGCACGACAGCCGCTTTCACGCGCAAGGCAAAATCGCGATGGTTCAGACGGCGGTTGCGGCCGGAACCCACCGTCTCCTTCTGAAGCTTCACTCAGGCGCCTTCCCAATTCGGGTATGGTTCCAGCATGGGACGGCAACGCCGAGCGCGCCTATGCAACTCGCCGGAAGCGGAAGCTACGTAAAAGCCGCGAACGCCCTGCTTGATGGCGATGCAAGGCCGGCGCTCGCTTTCGCGGATGATTCCAGTTCCATCGAGCTAACACTTCGCGCTGAGGCGCAGGCTCAGCTTCAGCGGTCGTCTAATGCCCGCGATTCTCTATTGAAGGCTTCGGCAATCGATGCAAACAATTCCCTCGCGAAGTTCGGAATCGCCCGACAAGCACTTGCCGAAGAACGCTTCGAAGAAGCAGCGAGCTATCTGGCAAAGGTGTTGGATCTGGCGCCGAATTATTGGGCGGCGCAGGAACTCAAATACAAAATGTCGGTTCAGTTCGATTGGAAGCAGGAGCGCGCTGCCGCATTGAGACAATTGCTGCGCCTGCATCCGTCCTGTTCAACATACTCGGAAGCAGCCAAGCTGCATCGCTATGATCGCAAAGGAACGATCTATAGAGCCAAACTCGCCGTGTGCTCGACAAAACCGCTTGACTACTGGTCGGAATTGAGCGAGCGAGGCGATCATGCCCACGCACTACTAAGTCTCGAAAAATATCTGCAGGCGCATGCCGATGATCGTCGCGCTCTCGAGCTCGCCATTCGAGAAGCAGTGTTGTCCGAAAACGAAGGCGCGGCCGAAAAATTTGCGGCGATTTTGCGCCGCGTAGCTCCAAATTGGGAACGAGCAATGGCGATTGCAGAGATTCCGGAGACTATTTTGGACTCTCCTTCGGCATATTCGTCCGCACAAGAGTTCTATCTTCCATATGTACGAGATGCCGCTTCTTTGTTGAAGCAAAGCATCAACGCCAATGCCGATAGCGAGGTCCTAATCAATGATCGGGTGGTCAAGCTCGAGCCATCAGGTTCTGCCTGGATCTACCAGCACAATGTCGTGCAGGTGTTCGACAAAAAAGGCATCGAACAAGCAGGCGAAGTCGATGTTCCGCGCGCAGCGGACTTGATTGAGCTGCGCACGATCAAGCGTGACGGCCATTCCGTCCGGCCGGAACCGGCCGATCGCAAGACTACAGTTTCTATGCCCTCGCTGGCCGAAGGCGACGCGGTGGAGCTTGCTTATGTTCAGCATTTTCGCGCTGCTGACCTGCGGGAAATCCCAGAGCTGCTTGACTTCATTTTTGCATCAGCCGAAGCGCCGACCGACTCTTCGCGTTTGACCATCATTCGCGAAAGCTCGGACGAACCTCCTCTTTGGTTCTCTCCCAGCGTGCGGCAAATCGAGTCGCACACCGAAGGCAATACGCACGTCAGCACCTGGGAAGCGAGGAACTTGCCCGCTGGTGTCGCAGAACCGCACGCTCCCCCATTTGAGACTCGCGCACGAATGCTCTGGCTGAGCACGGACAGTTCTGCAGAGTCGGCGCTGGCCGCCCGCTACCGCGATGAATTGATCGCGGCTACACAAGTCGATCCAATAGTGGATATGGCCGCTGCGAACATTCATGCGACAAATCCGCGTGAGGCCATTGCATCGGCTTATCAGTTTGTGGAGGCGTCAATCGAGGAAGATGACGAGAGCTGGCATCGGGGAAACATCACGTCGGCGTCCGACAGCCTGGTGCAGGGTGAAGGAAATCGCGCCGCCACCCTCATGGCCCTACTCTCTGCAATGGGCCTTGACGCTGATCTGGAGTTCGCGGCAGAGCGCGGCCAACACAGCACTGATGACGATTGTCGGCAGTTCCGCTGCTACACCCATCCTTTAGTGCGCGTGCTGCTGCCGAATGTGAAGCGGCCAATCATCCTCGATCCAGAAATTAAGGGTGTCGCCGCCGGCGCACTGTCACCGGAAGTTGAAGGCGAAAACGCTCTCCTGATTCGGCGAGCGCAGGCCGCCGAACCGGAGATCGCTATGGTGCCGCGGGGCACGGATGAAAGGACCCGTGCGGTAGCTAATCTCGAATTGGACACAGACGGAGGAATTCGCGGAACGGTACGCATCCGCTTTGGCAGCTTCCGAGGCGCGCAAATGCGCGACACACTCCAGGATCTCTCAGCGAAAGATCGCCAGAGCTATTTTGAGGAGATTGGCAGCCGAATTTTCCCTCACGCCAGCAAGATCTCCGCTTCCGTCATTCATGAGGATGATCCAGAAAAGCCGCTCGAAGTTGAACTCACTGTGGCCTCTTCGGCCTCTTCCCGCTGGAATGGCTCGAATCTCGATTTGGGACAACTCATTCCTGCCCTTGGGCTCAGCCGTCTATATGCAACGTTACCTGAGCGAAATCAGGATCTCTGGCTTGAGAGTCCGCTCATTGAAGACTCGGAGTTCACTCTCCATTTGCCGGCAGGCGTGGAAGTCTGGCACATGCCGGAGCCGTTCACCGCTAAGAGCAACTTCGGCGAATATCGTACTGATTTCCGGCTTGAAGACGGAGCCATAAAGATTGTCCGCAGCTTCAGGATTCCCATGCAGCAGGTTGCCGCCGCACACTATCAGGAATTTTCCAAATTTGCCCTTCGAATCGATAGCGCCGAACGCGAACAGCTTCAGTTGCGCCGCGTCTCGGTTGCGCAGGAGCGCACACCGGCGATGCGCTCGCTCCGATAAAATCGGAGTATGCCCCTCAATCAGGAGGATGTAATCACAGCGCTGAAGGACTGCTATGACCCCGAGATTCCTGTAAATATTGTGGACCTGGGGCTGATTTATGAAGTTAGAATTCGGCCGATCGATGAGTCAGGCTCTCGGCAGAACGTAGAAGTGCGGATGACGCTCACGGCTCCCGGATGCCCGGCACACGCAGAGATCAGCCAGCAAGTGAAGGATCGTATCGAGCAGTTGCCGGGCGTAGACTCAGCGTCAGTCAACGTAGTTTGGAACCCGCCGTGGACTCCAGAACGCCTCAGCCCGGCAGCGCGCCAGAAGCTGGGAATCGAGTAGTTCGTTAACGTCGAGCATAGGTAGGGACAGACAGCCAACGTTCCCTGTAACCTGTCCCCTGTTCCCTAATAGGGCTTGTTCTGGTATTCGCCGCTGATGCGCGTGCGCATCTGCTGCCAGTTCTGCGCGTGCTCGGTGATGCGTTCTACCAGGCTCTGAATACCGTTCACGATACGGTGTCCGCGATCGAGATATTCGGGCGCCTGATTCCAGAACTGCTCAAATTTTTCCGGATGGTCGGAGGCGAGAGCCGCAAGGCCGACGCCGGCGGTGGCCATTCCCGCTGCTCGTTTGCCGCTGAGAAGGAAATAAGCGGCGGCTCCGAACGCTCCGAACATCAATACCTTTTTCCAATCGTGTGTCATGTAAGCTCCTGCGGCGGGACTCTGCCCGCCGGAATTTCACACTTCTGCCGGTAACCGGATACTTAGAACAACAAAACCTTAGTTCTCGTTGCCTTGCGGCGCAACGGCGTGAATCGCGGTTGACCCGCCCTGCATCAAGAACTTAGTCTCAGAATAGAAATTAGGCAACTTCGTGAAGAGCGAACACGAAGGACACGATGGTCTTCACGAAGGTCACAAAGCCTGCCGTGGTCTCTCCGTGACCTTGCCGTTTCCTCCGTGACCTCCGTGTTCGCCTCGTCCGGCAGATGGATCTCCAGCAGAAAATTCGTACCCTCCCCACCAGCCCCGGTGTGTACATGTACAAGAACGCCGAAGGGGAGGTCATTTACGTTGGCAAGGCCAAGAGCCTGCGATCGCGCGTGCGCTCGTATCTGCTGGAGGCGGCCACGCAGAATGCGAAAACCGGCTCGCTCATGCGCGAAGCGGCCGATGTTGAGTACATCGTCGTAGAGAACGAGCGCGAGGCTCTGGCGCTCGAGAACAATCTCATCAAGCAGAAAAAGCCGCGATTCAATATTCTTCTCCGCGACGACAAGACATATCCATATATCAAGCTCACGCTAGCCGATCGTTTTCCCAAGGTTTTCGTGACGCGCCGTTTGAAAAAGGATGGCAGCGAGTATTACGGACCGTACTTCCCGGGAAATCTGGCGCACCGCACGGTCGATCTGATTCATCGCAGTTTTCTGGTTCCGTCCTGCAAAATCGATCTCACGCGCTACCACCCGAGACCGTGTTTGCAGTACTACATCAAACGCTGTCTCGGACCATGCGTGCGCGACCTCACTACGCCTGAGACATACAGCGAGGCCGTGCGCGACGTTCAACTGTTCCTTGAAGGTCGACAAGCGGATCTCGCGCGGTCCTTGCGTGCCAGAATGGAACGCGCTGCAACCGAGCAGCAATATGAATCAGCGGCCAAATACCGGGACCTCATCAGTACTGTCGAAGATTTGATGCAGCGCCAGCGCATCGCCGCCGCCGAAGGCGATGACACCGATGTCTATGGCTTCCACTATGAGAACCATATGCTTGCGGTGAACTTATTTCATATGCGCGGCGGACGCATTCTCGATCGGCGCGAGCTCTTTTGGGAAGATCTGCCGGAATTCGAGCTCATGCCTATTGGGAACGAAGATGAAAATCGCGCTGATATGGAACAAAGGCAGCGGCCGGTTGCGGAGTTCGATCCCGGACACTTCTTCGCGGCCTTGTTGAAGCAGGTTTACATCGACCAGCAATATGTCCCGCGCAACATCCTCGTGCCGGTCGATTTCGACGAGCGCAGTGCGCTGGAAGAGCTGCTGTCGGAAAAGCGCGGAGCCAAGGTCGAAATACTCGTTCCGCTGCGCGGGGAAAAGCGGTCGCTCATCGATCTCGCAGCTAAAAACGCGCACCACATTTATGACCAGCGCTTCCGCGTGATGAAGCCTTCGGTCAAAACCATTCAGGAAGCATTGCAGGACGCGCTCACCCTGCCTGATCTGCCGAGCCGAATCGAGTGCTTCGACATATCGCACATTCAGGGAGCGGAGACAGTCGCGTCGATGGTGGTGTGGGAAGACGGGCAGATGAAGAAGTCTGACTACCGCAAATTCATCATTCGCACGGTGGAAGGCGTCGACGATTTCGCATCCATGCGCGAGGTGGTTGGGCGGCGTTATAAACGCGTCACAGGCGAGAAGCAGAAGATGCCGAGTCTGGTGTTGATCGATGGCGGCATCGGCCAGCTCCACGCTGCGGCCGAGGCGCTCGAATCGCTCGACATCACCAACCAGCCGCTGGCCTCGATCGCGAAGCGCGAGGAGATTATCTACGTTCACGGGCAGGAAGACGAGCCGGTGATTCTTGACCGACACTCGCCTGTGCTGCATCTGGTGCAGATGATCCGCGATGAATCACATCGGTTTGCCGTGACCTTCCATCGCAAGCGCCGCGAAATACGCGATCGTGCTTCTGAGTTACTGGAAATTCCGGGAATCGGTGCTTTGACGACGCGACGCCTGGTTGAGCACTTCGGCAGCGTGCGGGCTGTGAAGGAAGCAGAGCCTGCGGCATTGTCAGCGGTTGTGACGCCTTCTCAGGCTGCGGCGATCCTCGAGCATTTTCGAGGCGAGGCGAACACGAAGGTCACAAAGGACAACAGATGAGGTCACGGAGAACCTGGATGCGGCCGGACTGGGCCGCAGTTTTGCTTTTGCTTGTCACGAATCTTTTCGCAGCCGATTCTGTTCACGACGTTGCTCAGCGCGTCGACCGCCGCTACAACCACCTGACTACGATGAAAGCTCATTTTGACGAGAGCTATAACGGAGCCGGAATCACACGCAATGAATCCGGAGAATTGTGGCTGCAAAAGCCGGGAAAGATGCGTTGGCAATACGAACAGCCTACTCAGAAGCTGTTCATCGTCGATGGCAAGAATGCGTATTTCTACGTGCCATCCGAACGGCAGGCGCGGAAGATGCCGGCGAAGAAGCTCGATGATTTCCGCTCACCCATTCGTTACCTGCTGGGCAAAACCAAACTGCAGAGCGAGTTCAATAACCTCGCGATTTCGACCGAGCCGCCAAAGCAACAGGGCGATGTTGTCTTGCAGGGAGTCCCAAAAGGAATGGAAGATCGCGTTCAACGCGTCCTGCTGGAGATCGCACCTGCAAATCAGATAGCCCGCATTCGGATCGAAGAAGTCGATGGCTCAGTAACCGAATTCCTATTTCAAGACATTCAGGAAAACGTTCCCGTCAAAGCTGATCTGTTCCGCTTCACACCTCCACCTGGAGTGGAGGTGATTGAGGCGGAGAACGTCGAACCTTAAGCGAAGCGCTCGCCTTATACCCTCTGCAACACAGGCAGCGGCGCCCAGTCACAATTTGTGACAAATATTCCCTGCGCGTTCCCTGTTCGTCTTGCAGGAGAACTGTGGGAAGTGACGAGAAGCCTCCTGTTTTCAAGTAAATAGGTGGCGATTCCCTACGCTCCCTGATAGTTTCCCTGGTCGAGCGCAATATTTGTAGATTCTGGGCAGGATTCGAGGAGTTTTGATTCTCAAAAATGAAATTCCCGGTTTAATTCGCTGTTAACTAGAAAGCGCTCTCGCTGGGAGCGGCTGTCTGGTGATCGGGCAAGCTGAGTTGCTGGAAAAGCAAAGGCCGGACGTCTGTGTCCGGCCTTTATATAAAAGCACTCGCTTACTGCTGATCCGAGCTGTTGTCTGGGCGAATCACTGTGCCATGGCGGTCCGTGCTCGCCGACGGCATCACCGAAATGGGGTTCTGCAACTGGAAGCTCACGAGAGTTTCCGGACGCAGATCCACGCGCTGTCCTTTGGTGATGGTGTTCGCGCCCGCTCCAGCGCCGGCGCCGGCAACGGAACCAATAGCTGCACCCTTACCGCCGCCGAAGATTCCGCCCAGAATTGCGCCGACCGCAGCGCCACCCGCGGTTTTCTCAACCGTGTTCTTGCCGCGCGTAGCTGCTTTACGCTCCCATGTGTTGGTTGCGATCTGATAGGTCTTGCCGTTGAAGCTGATCTTCTCAAGTCCAAGCACCAGCGAGGCACCGCCGCTGTAATGCGTTGCGGCATGAGCCTCCATCACACGCCCATCGACCTCGGCCCCTGCCGGAATAACGGTCTGATCGTCGACCACGATGTCCGAGTTCAACGTGCCATGCCACGGATCGCTCTCGTGGCTGGTCTCAGAGCTCAGCGCTTCCACGGTGCGAACCTGCAACACCGTTCCGGCTGGCACCGTCACCTTCTGCGGAGGCGGAGGCGGCGGAGGCGGAGTGTAGGTGTTCGCCGCGGTCGTCGGCGTCGAGTTCATATCGGAGCTGTTGTTCGCGGTAGTCGTTGTGCTCGTGCCTTGAGAGTTCGTGTAAGAACTCGACGATGAAGGCAACGAATGGCGCGAACGATGCGCGGCGCTAGGACGGCTCGATGACGCGCGACGCGGCGGCTGCTCCTGTTCCTGTTGTTCGGGTTGCGCCTCCGGAGCCGGAGCTGCACTGGCCGTCTGAACGGCCAATTTGCTGACTACCTGCTTCACGCCCTGAGCCTGCTGCGCGTCGTTCAATGCGGCGGTGACCTGAGCATCGCTGTCGAGTGCACCGCTCAGCGTCACCACGCCTTTGTCAGCGTTGATAGCGATTTGCTTTCCCGCAAGCTGCGGGTCAGAACTTATTTTGGTTTGTACATCGCCGGCTACTTGTGCGTCCGTGCGTTCCGGCTTCGAGCAGCCGCTTAGCGCTGCCAAGGCCAATAGCAATGTAATGGTCAGGACTGCTCCTGCGGACTTTAATCTCATAACCTTCTCCTTACTTCGTAAATCTCCCGCTTTATACAGAACGGCTGCTCGCGATGCGCTTGCGCAGCAGCCAAATTTGGGCGCAGCCAACTCGGCTCTTATTTAGAACACAGTTCTGTGTTCCCGGCCATCGAGGGGATTCCCTCACCATTTTATAACCCGAACATTTCCGAGTTGTTGCTTATCTGAGTGTCTCAGGAAGTTCTCTAAGGTGGTTAGTGCAGCTGAAGCAAGACCCTATCAGCTAGCGCGTTGGAAGCGATCTGCTGCGCGAGTTTTGCTGGTGGATTCGGGTTTAGCGACCAGTCGCACTTCGCCGTCGGAATCACGTTGGAGGGTATGTGTCTGGTTGCAGTGATCGCACAGCCAATAAAGCTGCGAGTTTTCGCGGATCGAGTCTGCAGTGAATTCAAACAGTTTGCCGTCACCGAAGTAGCGGAACTGGGCAGAGCAATGCGGATTGTGACATTTCGAAACCACGGCCAGAGTTGCGCAATGCTAATACTTGAAGAATGGATGCCGGGCCGCGAAAGGATAGATGCCCTGCACAATTTTGAGGCAAAAGATTGCGTGAGCTGCAGCGAGGAACTCGGCTGGGGCGAAGCTGCTACTGATCTTTAGGTTTTTTGCCGCCGTGCTTGGAGGCTTTCTTGGCGCGCTGGCGTGCGCGTTCAGAAGCTCCGATATCGTCGGCGTTCTGCTCTGGTTCTTGCATCGCGAATTGGAAAATAAAACATGTTGCCTCGCATCGCAAGAGTTTTTAGAAAAATTTAACTACACAAAAGTAACAAGCGGCGGAACACCGTCCGCCGCTCCTTGCCCGTGAAGTCATCTACGTTGTCGCCGGACGACGACCGCGGAACAGATGCACGATGAATGAGATCACCGCCAGAGCAATCAGAATGTGAATCAGACCGCTCGTGATGTGCAGCGCAAGCCACAGTATCAGCCAGATTATCGCCAGGATAATCGCAAGCGTTAAAAACATACTCACCTCCCAGAGCCAGAGCTACTCCGGCTCTCCTTTCAGCGCGCACCGCAAACCGCGCCTGTTTATCTGAGAGGGGTTCTTTCCGTTCCGGGTTGGCACCTTTGCACCGGAAATGCTGCAAAGCTAGAGCTTTGTCGAGCTATGCTTCAGGTACTCTCGCGCAAGCAGTCCATAGATCTCAACGTCGAGGTACTCGCCCCATTTGCGGATGTGTTCCCGAGTTGTGCCTTCGTGCTTCATCCCAAGCTTTCGAAGGATTCGACCTGATGCCGGATTACTTGCGAAGTGGACAGCATCGATACGATGTAATCGGAGATTCTCGAACCCGAATCGCAATACCTCGCGTGCTGCTTCCGTGCAGTATCCGTTTCCCCAGAACGGAACACCGATCCAATAGCCAAGTTCAGCGCGATTATGTTCGAGGTTAGCAGCAAGACCAATGCCGCCGCACACCCGCTCACCTTCTCGCAGAAAGACGCCGAAGCTCGCGCCTTCCTGCTTCTGCCAGACCGCAGCGCTGTACTCGAGAAACTTGAGGGCGTCCTCTTCGGTGTATGGATGAGGAATACGCAAGGTGGTGGCGGCCACTTCGCGAACGCCGATCAACGGCAGGAGTTGAGGAATATCGTCTCGATAGAACGGCCGCAATATCAGACGGTCGGTCTTTAGAACCAGAGCATTGATGGGCAGGTTCATTGGGATTCTGCGATCCGGTGCTTAACCTTTCAATACTGCAGCTCTAAGAGCGGTCAGTATCATGAGAGTGACGACACCAGGCAATTCTGCTGACGCTAGAAAATCCAGATGCAACAATCACAATTGCATCCTAACCAACGCATGGCCACGCTGACCACTTCCGCGCCGCAGTCCAGATTGGCTGGCGCGTTCCGGTCGCTGCGACACCGCAACTTCCAGCTCTTCTTCGCGGGACAGCTTATCTCGCTGGTCGGCACGTGGATGCAGAGTGTTGCAGAATCATGGCTGGTCTATCGACTTACCGGATCTTCCCTGCTGCTCGGCACAGTGGCCTTTTGCGCCCAGGTTCCTATCTTTCTGCTTTCTCCCGTAGCGGGAGCAGTGGTGGACCGCCGCAATCGGCATCGCATCGTCATCGCGACACAGACCACTTCGATGTTGCTGGCATTTACGTTGGCAATGCTCACGCTATTCAAGGTTGTGCGCGTCTGGCAAATCTTCGTTCTTGCGTCGCTTCTCGGTCTTGTAAACGCCTTCGATATTCCCGCGCGCCAGGCCTTCATCGTGGAGATGGTCGGCAAGGACGATCTGATGAACGCCATCGCCCTGAACTCCTCAATGTTCAACGGAGCGCGCATCATCGGTCCTGCGATTGCCGGCATTCTCGTAGCCAGCATCGGCGAAGGCTGGTGCTTCCTCGGCAATTCTTTGAGCTACATCGCCGTGATTACCGGGTTGCTGATGATGAAGGTCACCCCGCGTGAGCTGTCCCACCACGCTTCGGCCTTGACGGCGATCAAAGAAGGCTTTCAGTGGGTATTTAGCACGAAGCCTATTTATTCTCTGCTGCTTCTGGTTGGGCTTGTGAGCCTGGTGGGAATGCCTTATGCCGTACTCATGCCCATCTTTGCCGATCGCATTCTTCACAGCGGAGCTCGAGGGCTTGGCATCCTCATGGGGTTCAGTGGCGCTGGAGCTTTGACTGGAGCGCTCGCACTTGCCGCAAAATCTGGACTCAAAGGGTTGGGAACCTGGGTAATGGCATCGTCGGCTTGTTTTGGCGTCTTTCTCGCGATGTTTGCTTATTCGCGAATGTTCTGGGTTTCGGCAGCGCTGCTCATTCCAGTCGGAATGTTCATGATGGTGCAGATGGCATCGACGAACACGCTAATTCAATCAATGGTGCCCGACCGCCTACGCGGGCGGGTCATGTCGGTCTATTCCATGATGATGATGGGCATGGCTCCCTTGGGTGCATTGCTGGCAGGAGCTCTCTCCAATCGCATCGGAGCATCGCTTACGGTCGCGCTCGGCGGCTTCTGCTCTGTTCTGGGTTCAATCTGGTTCGGTTCACGTTTGCCCCGTATTCGGGGCGAGGCTCGGCGGCTGATCATCGCCCAGGCATACGC
>DATEKE010000109.1:0-25127 GCA_035277605.1 Terriglobales bacterium
ATTTCGAGTTGGTGAACCTGGCAGAGACGAACCATCGCAAACGTCGTCGACGCGCAGCCCAGGTAAATCACAGCGCGCCGCAGGCCGGAACCATCGCCGGGACTTTTCGGCGCTTCAAGAACGCTGGCATCAGTCTTGACCAGACGCTCGCGGCGCTACGGGCGATTTGCGCCATTCCCGTATTCACGGCCCATCCCACCGAGATCGCGCGTCGCACGGTGCTGATGAAGCGCGAGCGGCTCTCGAAGCTGCTGGAGGCGCTCGACAATGCGCCGCTCACCGACGAGACCGCGGAGCAGGTAGCAGAGCAGATCGCGGCGGAGATCACCGCTCTTTGGCAGAGTGATGAAGTCCGCCGGCGCACGCCAACGGTGCGCGATGAAGTCAAAATGGGCCTCGACTACTATCGCGGCAGTCTGATCCGCACGGTGCCCGAGGTATACGACGAGATCTCTCGCGCATTGAGTGCTGAGTACGATTCGAAGCAGAAAGCCGCAGATCTGCCGCGCATGATTGCCTTTGGCTCCTGGATTGGCGGCGATCGCGATGGCAATCCGTTCGTCACCGTCGCGAGCACGCAACAGGCGCTGCAGTTGGCTCGCGAACTGATCCTCCAGCAATACATTCAGAAGATCCGCGATCTGATTGTCTTACTGAGCTCTGCAACCAGCGTAAGCGGGATTTCCACGCAACTGCGGGATGCCTTGAAGAAGTACGCCGCAGACTTTCCCGACGTACACGCTCGCGCCCTCACCTATTCCGAGACTGAAGCATATCGGCACTTCCTGCTGTATGTGATGGAAAGACTCACGCGAGCAGCGAAGAACGAGAGAGCGGACGGCGCATATAAAGAGCCGGAGGAGTTTGTAGCCGACGTGCGCCTGGTGCGCGAAAGTCTTGCGCAAAACTGCGGTGAACGCATTGCGGAAGAGTTACTCGACCCGATTCTGATCACAGTCGATACCTTCGGATTTCATCTGCACACGCTCGATGTTCGTCAGCATGCAAAATTGCATACAGAAGCCATTCAGGATTTAAACGCAACCACCGGCGAGCGCCTCGGAGCTACGTCGGAGAGCACTCAACTCGTGCTCGATACCATGCGTGCGGTTGCGCAATTGAAGCGCGAGTATCCAGCGAAGGCGATTCGCACTTATGTGATCAGCGGCGCGACTTCGGTTCAGGATGTGTTCAACGTTGTTCGGCTTGCTGCAGTTTGCGGCGTCCAGGTCAACGCGACAGAAAACGATCCCGGGCTCATGCCGGTTCCGCTCTTCGAGTCGATTCAGGATTTGCGCGCCTGCCCGGAAATCTGCCGCGAGCTGTGGACCAACGCCGACTACGCTCCCCTGCTTAATTCCTGGGACCGCAACCAGGAGATCATGCTCGGCTACTCCGACAGCAACAAAGACGGCGGCATGCTTACCAGCCTGTGGGAGATTTACAAAGCCCATCGCGAACTGCATCGCGTAGCTCGTGAGTGCAACGTACATCTCACGCTCTTTCACGGCCGCGGCGGAACTGTCGGCCGTGGTGGTGGGCCTACGCACCGCGCGATGGTCGCGCAGCCCGTCGGCGCATTCACCGGCCAATTCAAGATCACCGAGCAGGGGGAAGTCCTGAACTGGAAGTACGCCGAACCGATTCTCGCCGAGCGGTCGCTGGAACTGATGGTTGCGGCATCGCTCGAGGCGCTGGTACGTCCAAACGGTCCACGGGAGGGCGACGACGCGCAGTGGCAGCCCGCGATGGAGGAGTTGTCGCGTGTGGCGTTTGCGTACTACCGCAAGCACATCGCGGAAAATCCGGACATACCTGTTTACTTTGAGCAATCGACGCCGGTTAGCGAACTGCAGAACGTGAAAATCGGCTCGCGGCCTTCGAAGAGGAAAGCAAGCCGCAGCCTCGAAGATCTACGTGCGATTCCCTGGGTCTTTGGCTGGATGCAGAGCCGATGCCTTCTACCGGCTTGGTTCGGCGTAGGCCATGCGCTGGAAGAATTCAGCAAAACTCAAGGCGGGCTTGAGATTCTACGGCGCATGTACCGGCAGTTTCCGTTATTCAATGATCTGATCGGCAATGTCGAAATGGGACTGGCAAAGGCGGACTTCAACATCGCTCGCCTGTATTCAAGTCTCGTCAGCGACGCGGCTCTGCGTGATCGAATTTTCAAGACGCTCGAAGAAGAATTTCATCGCACGACGAGAATGCTGCTTCAGATCACCGGACAATCGGAGTTGCTCGAGAAGAATCCCATTCTGGCACGCTCGATTCGGCTGCGGAATCCGTACGTTGATCCCATGAGCATCCTGCAGGCCGAATTGCTGCGCCGCAAGCGCGCGGGACAAGAAGCCAAGGAATTGGATTATGTGCTTGGCGCAACCATCAACGGAATCGCTGCCGGATTGCGCAACACGGGATGAAGGATAGGGTTAAGCTTGTGAGAAGAGTCTGGTCTTAGCACAGTCTGGCCGACGTTTTTCGTGAGGACCCTGGAAATACCGCAGAAACTCAGGCTTTCGGGAGGTCCTTCGCGCAAAGGAAGCGCTTCAGGATGACATTTCCACGTAAGAATCGGTAAATTTCGAGCTGAGTCCCTGGAGAGTAATCCAACCCCATAGCGAACTTACCAGGAAATCCTAGTACCCTATTTCAATAGACAATGAGCATTCATCCTCGTGTTGTTTCAATGAAGCAGGTCTTATTCTTCGTCGTCTCGGCCACACTTCTCTGGTCCGCCTGCGGCAGTAAGAAGAGCACCCCGACAACCGGCGTGACGGTCACCATTTCGCCTACCACGGCCAGCGTAGCCGGCGGCGCAACACAGCAGTTCATGGCGACAGTGACGGGATCAACGAACACCGCAGTTACCTGGCAAGTGAATGGTGAAAACGGCGGAGACGCTCTCATTGGCACCATCACTTCCGCCGGCCTCTATACAGCCCCAAACGTTCTGCCGAGCACAACTACGGTCATCATCACGGCGACCTCCCAGGCAGACACAACTAAAAGCGCCTCCGCCACGGTAACGCTCACAGCACCCGCAGTAACGATTTCAATTAATCCACCCAGCGTCACGCTGGCTGCCGGCGCCACGCAGCCATTCACTCCCACGATCACCGTAACCGGGAGCACTAATAACGCGGTGAACTGGAGCGTGAATGGCGTACAGGGTGGCGACGCGATCCATGGCACGATCGATACGAATGGTCTCTACACAGCTCCGTTGTCGCCGCCCAGAGCGGGAATCACGGTCACGGCCACGTCGCAAGCGAATACGGCATTTTCGGCATCGGCGCCGGTTACCGTGCAGTTCGGCAATGCCAGCTTGAACGGCACATATGTGTTCTTCGCCAGCCGTCCCGACGATAGCTCCGGAACAGGATTCTTCTACCGCGCAGGCACCTTCATCGCCGATGGCCAGGGAAATATCAAGGGTGGCATCAACGATGCCAGTGCGGGAAGTGCGGGCACATTGGGCTCTGGATCGTACAGCATAGGCGCTGACGGCCGAGGCTCTCTCACATTCGCCGACGACGGCGGCACACACAAGTTCGCATTTTCGCTTACCTCCAATACTCGCGGCCAGCTCATTGGATTCGATACCGGTCTGGCCATCTCGGGATTTATTCGCCAGCAGGATCCAACCGCCGCATCGGCGGCGCCAAGTGGAAGTTATGTGTTTGGACTAAGCGGCGACAATCTCGGACCGGCTGCGGCTGTGGGTCAGATTACATTCGGCAGTACCGTAACGGGAACGGAAGACAGCAACACAAACGGAACGGTCATGACAGGCACCGGTCTGACTGGATCCATGAATGTCGGTACAGGGGGGCGCGGGACTCTCCAGCTCAATACCTCCAATTTTGCTGTCTACATCATTGACGCTTCTACGCTGGTTTTAGTCGATATCGATGCGGCAGGCGCGCGTCTGGCCGGTACAGCCTATGCCCAATCTGGGACATTTACCACCGCTTCGCTAGGCACGAGCGCTTACCTGCTTAGCGGGGTTACCAGCGGTACTGCGCCGCAGGCGTACGGTCAGGCAGGAAGATTTGACACGAACAACGCTGGCGGCTTTCGCGGCGGAGTGTTTGATTCGAATACCGCCGGCGCCAGCCCAGTGGTGAATTCCCCATTTGGATCTTCCGCGGCCTACACTCTGGACTCCACCGGACGCGGCACGATCTCGAACGGAACTTCGAATTTCATTTTTTGGCTGGCCTCTCCGAAACAGGGTGTCATTCTGCAGTCGGACCCCGGCAACGTGGCTACTGGGTTGATCCTGCAGCAGCAGATTGGAATTCCTTCCGTGACCGGCGGATTCGCGCTTGCCAATTCGGGAACAGATGCAACGGGAGCAACAGATCAAGCTTCAGATGCTCAGCTCACGATTGCGGCGTTTGGTCAATCATCCGGAACGCAGGACATTAACCTGGGTGGCACGACCACCCCGTCATCGAGTCCTGTCTCAGGGGCGAGTGTGACGATCTCAAATACGTCGACGGAGAGAGGAACGGCTTCTATCGGCGGGGCGTTCAATGTGTATTTCGTCACTGCGGATCGGTTCCTGATGCTGTCATCCGCACCAACTGCTCCGGTCCTATCTGGAGGCGCAGAACGGCAATGCTCCGATTGCACATTCTGAGAGTTTGGATGCGCTTGCTTTGATAACTGAGTAGCGCGGGTGTTTATGCGTCGTTGTGTTTATTTGTTGCCGATTCTATTCTTGCTCTGCCTACCCTCAGCGCATGCGCAGGAGCACAGTAAACGCCTCATCCTGAAAGATGGCTCCTACCAGATCGCCACTAAATGGGAGATTCATGGCGATCGCGTTCACTTCTACAGCGCTGAGCGCTACGACTGGGAAGACATTCCTAACAGCCTCGTAGATTGGGATGCGACCAATAAATTCAACCAGCAGAATCCGCGCTGGGCGAATGTAAATGTCAGCCCGGACGAAGAAAAAGAAGTTGACGCCGAGGAGAAAGCGGAGCGCGAGAAGGAAGAAGATGCCCCTCCGTTGGTTGCACCTGGTCTGCGTTTGCCGGACAGCGGCGGGGTCTTTCTATTCGATACCTATCGCGGACAGCCACAGCTCGTCGAAATTCCTCAGAATGGTGGAGAGTTGAATAAGCAGACGGGACGAAACATCATGCGCGCCGTCATCAATCCCATTCCCACCGGCTCCAAGCAGAGCATCGAGTTGAAAGGGACGCACGCAAACGCGCAGGCACACGAGGATACTCCAACGCTTTTCGTCAATGTGACGCCGTCTTCTACCGACACGCAGGACAACAAAACCGCTTCCGAGCTCAACCCGGCGGATCGCTTCAAGATTGTGCGCGTGCAGGAGAAGAAGAACACGCGCGTGGTGAGCAACGTGAAAATTTCCCTTTTGGGGAAAGTCAGCAATCAGGAAGACATCATCCCCGCGACCGCTAAGCAGGTGAATGGAGGTGAGTGGCTGAAGCTTACGCCTCAGCATCCGCTCGCGCCGGGAGAGTACGCAGTGGTCGAAATGCTCGATCCGAAGACGATCAACATGTTTGTGTGGGACTTCGGCGTGAATCCGAACGCCCCGGCGAACGCAACGGCCTGGGTTCCGCAGGCAACGAAGCAGAAACCTGATGCTGGCGAGACGAACCCCACTTTGAATCCTCGGCCGAAGTGAAGCTGTGACGACGGACCGACGCGCGCCCTCGCGCGGGTTTTCGGTTTCCGTCGCCGACGCTTTCCTGAAGCTTTCTGGTGATGATAACGAGAAACCCGGCCGAGGGCGGCCGTCGGTCCGGGACACTTACCTGGATCGAAAGTTACTGCAGCATGCCCTGCTGCGCGACGGCGATGTTGTCGCGGGTAGAGTTCTTGACCATGTACATCATCTCGTCGGCCTGGCGGATGATCTCGTGCGCGCTCTTCGCGTCTTCAGGATAAGTCGCAACGCCCATGCTGGCGCGGACATTCAAATTCAGCTTTTCTTCTTCCAGGAACGTGGAGCTGCGAAGCACGTTCAACAAACGGAGAGCGACTACCATTGCTGAATCTTTTCCCGTTTGGGGAAGAAGAACTACGAACTCGTCACCGCCGTAGCGGAAGGCGTAATCGATCAGGCGCAGGTGCGATTTGATCTTGAAGCCGATCTCGTTGAGCAGTTTACTGCCGACAAGGTGGCCATGAGTGTCGTTGACTTGCTTGAAGTGATCGAGATCGATGAACACTACGCTGAACTCGTAGTTGAAACGATGCGAGCGATAGACCTCGGCTTCGAGCGTCTTGTAGAGATGCCGGGCGTTGTACAGGCCGGTGCAATCGTCGGTGATCGTGAGTTCCTGGATCTTCTCGACGGCGCGAGCGTTCTCGATCGCAATAGCCGCGTAGTCGCAGAGCGCGTGGAGGAAGAACATCTCGTTATCGGAGAAGCTCTCCATGGCGCAATTGATGAGTTGGATCACGCCCAGCACTCGATGCTTCGATTTGAGCGGCACGCAGATGATCGAACGCGTCTGCCACTTGGTCATCTCGTCGATGCGCTTGGCGAAGCGAGGATCGTTGTAGACATCAGGTACGAGGAGCGACTCGCCGTGTTTGGCAACCCATCCGGCGATGCCTTCTCCCACTTTGAGACGGATGCTTTTGAGCGCGTCGGCCGCATCGCCAACCGCGATGGCGAAATAGAGCTCGTCTTTTTGTTCGTCGACCATCAGGAGAGACCAGGTGTCCGGCCTGAAGAAGACGGCCATCTTCTCCATGATGGTTTGCAGAATAGAATCGAGGTTCAGCGAAGACGTGAGGGCTTTGGCGACATCATGGAAGATGCTGATCTCTTCCATCTGCCGTTTGCGATCGGTAGCGGTGGCCTCAGTCATTGCGCTCTGTCGGGGAGAATGCGCCATACCGAGTTCGCTGGATGGCCTCCCTTGCACTTCAGATAACCGTCATTATCCTTTAGACTCAAAAAGAGATATAGCCTGCATTACATGAAAAGTAAACATTACCTTGGCATATCCGTTTGACACATTCCGGAGGCACTCCTATTATCGGGCGACTTGCGAGGCGTTTGGTCCCCGCAAATAACGCGTAAGCTAAAGAAGCACAAAGAGATAGTGCAACGAGAGACGGCAATGAGCGGTTTTGGAGAGCGGCTTCGGCGGCAGCGCGAGATGCGCGGCGTTTCGCTGGAGGAAATCTCAAAATCCACAAAAATCGGCACGCGCTCGCTAAAAGCAATCGAAGACGAAGATTTTGAGAAGCTGCCCGGCGGCATTTTCAACAAGGGATTTGTGCGCGCCTATGCGCATTTTCTGGGGCTCGACGAAGAACAGATCGTCGGCGACTTCGAGGAAGCTTGGAATGCGTATGAGGCGGAGCGCACTCCTCAGGTGCCCGCCGTTCCAGAACAGGAAGCAAAGCCGTCGAGTTCGGGCTGGGGGTGGATCTCGGTTCTTATTATCGTCTTCGCTGGACTTGGAGGATGGTACGGCTATCAGCGCATGCACGCTCCGGAGACAGCCGCTCCGGAGGCAGCCGCTCCGCAGACGTCGCAGCCGGATACCTCGACGCCTTCTTCGGTGTCCAACGTCAACCAGAACCCTCCTGCAGCCCAACCGCCGAGTTCACCTGCTTCGCCGCCGGTCCAAAATGGGAATCCGAGCCACTCGTCGACAGCAGACAAGCTCTTGCCAAAACCGAAGACTACGGCATCAGGCGGATCAACTGAGGGTAGCCTTAGCAAGCCGCCGGCATCCACGGCTTCGCCTTCGAAATCGCAGCCGGCAGCGATTCGGTTGCAGGTGTTTGCGCGCGAGGACTCATGGTTGTCTGTTTCCGCTGATGGCAAGGACCTCGGACAAGGAATTCTGAGCGCGCAGAAAACGCGTTCCATTCGCGCACAGAAGGAAGTTCGGCTGAAAATCGGGAACCTCGGGGGAGTGGAAATCTCATTCAATGGGCAGCCGGTGACCTTGGATGGGCAACCGAACGAAGTAAAGGAACTCACCTTCACGGCCGAAGGCCTGCAGCGTTAGCCCCATTCGCTGTTTGTTTTCTGCTGTCCAGCGGCCAAATTGCGCCGCACATTTCCTGTTGCATTCGCATTGTAAGTAGGAGTGCTTATAATCGCTTAAGGTATGTGAGTTCTTGCCCTGCAGGTATGGGTTTGCTAACGTGAATTGAGCAACTCACCTTTTGTGTGGGCCTGGATTGGCTGCCTCCGGTCTCTTCGGCTCCGATGCCGCCGCTAAATTCTCTAAAGAGGAGTACCAGATTGTCTTCGCGTAATCGCTTCCTGTTTACCTCCGAGTCGGTGACGGAAGGTCATCCCGACAAGATCGCCGACCAGATTTCTGACGCCATTCTCGATGCTTGTCTCGAGCATGATCAATACAGCCGCGTCGCTTGCGAAACACTGCTCACAACTGGTCTGGCGTTTATTGCCGGCGAGATCACGACTAAGGCTTATGTGGATTTCCCGTCGATCGTGCGCGGTACAGTGACCGCAGTCGGATACACCGACGCTTCGTTCGGGTTTGATTCGCAAACCTGTTCGGTGATTTCTTCGATTCACGAACAGTCGCCCGACATTGCGATGGGTGTCGATCCAGGCGGAGCCGGCGATCAGGGCATGATGTTCGGTTACGCCAGCAATGAGAATGACGACTACATGCCCACGCCAATCTCGCTGGCCCACAAGCTCACCCGCCGCCTCTCTGAAGTTCGCAAAAACGGTTCTCTCGATTTCCTTCGCCCCGACGGCAAGTCCCAAGTCACAGTCGAATACGACGCCGATCACAAGCCGGTCCGCGTGGACGCAGTTGTGATCTCGACCCAGCATTCCGAGACCGTCGACAATCGACGTCTCCGCGCCGAAGTTCTGCAGCAGGTGATTCAAGTCGCGATCCCAGAGCATCTGCTCGATGCGGATACTAAGTACCACATCAATCCGACCGGACGTTTCGTTGTTGGTGGCCCGATGGGCGACACGGGGCTGACTGGACGCAAGATCATCGTCGACACCTACGGCGGCATGGGACGTCACGGCGGTGGCGCGTTCTCGGGCAAAGATCCGACCAAGGTTGATCGTTCGGCCTGCTACATGGCGCGGTATATCGCCAAGAACATCGTGGCGGCCGGACTCGCAGATCGCTGCGAAGTGCAACTGGCTTACGCGATTGGAATCGCCGATCCCGTTAGCGTTCTGGTGCAAACGTTTGGCACGGGCAAGCTGCCTGAGTCCCAGATTGAAAATCTTGTCCGCGAGCATTTCAAACTCACGCCGAAGGGCATTATCGAATCGTTGAACCTGCGCCGTCCGATTTACAAGAAGACTGCCGCTTATGGACACTTTGGACGGAAGGAATCAGAATTCACTTGGGAGGCGACCGATAAGGCCGCGGCTCTCAAGGGCGCTGGGGCTACTGGAAAGACTGCGGCAATCGCGAAATAGTTTTCGTCTTTGTCATTCCGAGTCCGCCTGAGGCGGACGAGGAATCCCTACCACTATCGAGATCCATAGGGATTCCTCACCGCCAACTGCAGGCGGTTCGGAATGACAGGATAAAAATGGCTGCACAACCCCAGCCTTGTACAAGGAGATCATGGCAACAGCAATTGCAACCCAAATTCCTTACGACGTAAAAAGCATGGAGCTTGCCGATCAGGGCAAGCGGCGCATCGAGTGGGCGAACCAATCGATGCCCGTGCTGCAAAGCATTCGCAAGGAATTCATCAAGAATCAGCCGCTGAAGGACATTCGGATTTCCGCATGCCTGCACGTCACCACTGAGACCGCGAATCTCGCGATCACGCTACGCGATGGCGGAGCCGATGTCGTGCTCTGCGCTTCCAATCCGCTGAGCACGCAAGATGATGTGGCGGCATCGCTGGTGCGTGACTACAACATCTCGACGTTCGCGATTAAAGGCGAGGACAACGATTCGTATTACTCGCACATCCTCAGCGCGCTCGATCACAAACCGCACCTGACGATGGACGACGGCGCCGATCTCGTCACCGTTGCGTTGACTAAGCGTCAGGATGTGGTGGACGGAATCATTGCCGGGACGGAAGAGACGACGACGGGAGTGATTCGTTTACGAGCGATGGCCAAGGAAGGCGCGCTGCGATATCCGATCATTGCCGTCAACGATGCCGAAACTAAGCACATGTTCGACAATCGCTACGGCACCGGACAATCGACGATCGACGGTGTGATCCGCTGCACGAATACGTTGCTTGCGGGTTCGAAGTTCGTCGTCGCCGGTTACGGGTGGTGCGGACGCGGTCTGGCCTCACGCGCCAAGGGCATGGGCGCCGATGTAATCGTCACGGAGATCGATCCGACCAAGGCGCTCGAAGCCGTGATGGACGGCTTTCGTGTCATGTCCATGTCCGAGGCAGCCAAAATCGGCGATGTCTTCGTGACCGTTACCGGCAATAAGAACGTCGTTGCCCGCGAGCACTTCGAAGTCATGAAGAACGGAGCAGTCGTGGCAAACTCCGGACACTTCAATGTTGAAATCGATATTCCCGCTTTGGAAAAGCTCTCCTCCTCGAAGCGCCCCACCCGCGATTTCGTTGACGAGTATGGGATGAAGGATGGTCGCAAGATTTATTTGCTCGGTGAAGGCCGACTGATCAATCTTGCAGCAGCGGAAGGGCATCCGGCTTCGGTGATGGACATGAGCTTCGCTAATCAAGCGCTTTCATGCGAGTATCTGGTGAAAAACTACAAGTCACTCGATAAAAAAGTCTTCGCCGTCCCGGTCGAGCTCGATAAGCGTGTCGCGCGTTTGAAGCTCGAGGCAATGGGTATCAAGATCGACAAACTCACGCCGCAGCAGGAAGAGTACCTCGCGAGCTGGAGTGAAGGGACCTAGCCAGAGTAATTTTCAGCAGCGCCGGACGATGAGTCCGGCGCTGCTCGTTTGCACCCTGTCTAATCACCCGATTACTCAGACGCGGATTTCCTTTGCAACTTCCCTGCCTGCCGAGGCGTAATAAGGACAGGTCCAACCACGTCAACCATCTAATGCCAATTCAAAACACAAGCCTGGACGCCGCCATCCAGGTTCAGGGACTCGCTCGCGTTTACCGCATGGGTGATTCTGAGATTCGCGCCGTGAACGATGTCACGTTCTCAGTCGAAGCCGGCGAATTTGTCGCTCTTCTGGGAACTTCGGGATCGGGAAAATCTTCCCTGCTGAACTTGATCGCCGGACTCGATACTCCGACAGCAGGTTCAGTCACCGTTGCCGGACGCGATCTGGCGCGCATGTCGCGAGAAGAACTCGCGCATTATCGACGCAGTATTGTGGGCATGGTCTTTCAGGCTTTCAATCTGGTTCCCGCCATGACGGTTCTGGAAAACGTCGAACTCCCCATGCGCTTCGCCGAGGTTCCACGAGAGCATCGCATGGATCGCGCGCGTGCGGCACTGGAGCGCGTTGGACTCGGGCATCGGCTCGATCATCGGCCGTCGGAGCTTTCCGGCGGCGAGCAACAGCGGGCATCACTCGCTCGGGCGCTGGTCAATCATCCCGCCTTGCTGCTGGCCGACGAACCGACGGGCAATCTCGACAGCCGTACGGGAACGGAGATCATGGATCTGATCCACACGGTGAATAAAGAAGGAACTACGGTGCTGATGGTGACGCATGAGCGTCCTCTGGCAGAGCGATACGCCTCGCGCTTCATCTTCTTGCGCGATGGAAAATTGGTGGAAGATCCCGCTGAGGTGACGGCGTGAAGGCCGGTGATCTGGTAGAACTTGCGACGCGGAATCTGCGCGAATCCGTGCTGCGCAACTCGCTTACGACGGTCGGCATTTCTGTCGGTGTAGCGTCACTGGTCGCGATGCTTTCTCTCGGAATTGGACTACAGCATCTGGCAGCTTCGCGGCTGGCGAAATCAGGATTGTTCGACAGTGTTTACGTAACTTCCGGACGCCGAATTCAAGGTCCAAATGGACGGCGAGAAAACCGCAAAACACCGCCTCCACCGCTGGATGAGGCAGCGCGCCAGAAGATGGCGAAGTTTGAGGGCGTCGCAGAGGTCTATCCCGACGTTCGCTTCCCCGCCGAATTGAAGATGCCATCTGCGGCGGCACCGAGTTCTTCGGCTAAGACGCAAACCGCGACTGAAACTAGCGAAAAATCCTCGCAAACACCCGAAAGTCAAAACTTGCGGGAGTACCAACTGATCAGCGGATTGCCAATGTCGGCGCGTCAGCTTGAGAGCTTCGACAACATGAAGGGCAAGTACTTCTCCTCTCCGGACGCAGCAGAAATCATTTTGCAAAGCGATGAAGCGAAGACTCTCACTGACAAGCCCGACGATCTCGTCGGCAAAGATGTCGTACTTCGATATGCCTCTCGGCATTTGCTCAACGATGACGGGAGTGCGTCAGCGGCTTCTGAATACGGCGCAGCCAGCGAACTGAGCGTCTATGCGGTGTCGCCGAAAGAAGCTACTTTGAAGGTAGTTGGCCTGGTGGAATCAAAGGCCGACGCCGGGATTCGCGGTGCGGGAAGCGCCGGCGCTTACGTGCCGATTGATTTGGCTCTCAAGCTCGAACCGATGCAAATGACTCAGGTTCGTCTTGCCGGCGACCGCGATCCATTGGCCAACAACTACTCGGCGCTCATCGTGCGCGCCACGCGATCGAGCCGAGTCGAAGAGATCGAAAATCAAATTAAGCAACTTGGGTACAACACGTTTTCGCTGCTCGATGCGACGCGAAATCTCCGAAGGTTTTTCGCCATCCTTGATCTCTTTCTCGGAATTTTCGGCAGCTTGGCACTCGCGGTCGCATCTCTCGGCATCATCAACACGCTGGTGATGTCGATTCTCGAACGCCGCCGCGAAATCGGAATTATGAAAGCCATCGGCGCGAGCGACGGCGATGTACAAAAGTTGTTTTTCGCCGAAGCTGGAGCCATGGGAATCTTCGGCGGCGGAATCGGCGTCCTACTGGGCTGGATCATCGGCCGCGCCATCAACTTTGGAACGCGCATCTACATGCAGCGTCAGCAACAGTTCACGCCTGACGATGTATGGCTGGTGCCACTGTGGCTCGTGCTGGGCGCAATTGGATTTTCGCTCGTGGTCAGCCTGCTCGCAGGACTTTATCCTGCAGCGCGCGCGGCGAGACTCGATCCAGTGCAGGCGCTTAGATACGATTGAAGCAGCATTCTCGCTGTCATTCCGAGCGTAGCGTCCGTGCTTTTCGGACGCGAAGATAGGAATCCCTACTGTCGCCCGCACTGGTAGAGCTCGACTAGCCGTCCGGATGAAAGCTGGTAGGGATTCCTCACTTCGTTCGGAATGACAAAAGGGGTTCCCTTCTGCGACACTCAAGCATGAATCCCCAATCCATCGTCATCCTCGACTTTGGCTCGCAGTACACGCAGCTGATCGCGCGACGCATTCGCGAACAGCGCGTTTTCTCGGTGGTGCTCCCCTGCACCGCTGCGCTGGATGAGATCAACAGCTACTCGCCTGTCGGGATCATTCTTTCGGGCGGACCATGCTCGGTATATGACGAGGATGCCCCGCCGGCCGATGAACGCGTACTGCAGCTTGGCGTTCCTGTTCTGGGAATCTGCTATGGGCTGCACTTCATCACGCACAAGCTCGGCGGTAAAGTAGTTCCGGGTCCAAAGCGGGAATACGGGCACGCTCAGGTCGAGGTCCTGGATTCATCGTCTTCTCTGTTTCGCAATCTTCCACCCTCTCTCTCGGTTTGGATGTCACACGGCGACGAGGCTCGCGAACTGCCCAGCGGATTCCGCGTCGTGGCTCGGTCGTCTAATGCTCTGGCTGCAATGGAGAATCCTGAGCGAAGAACCTGGGCAGTGCAGTTTCATCCTGAAGTCCATCACACCAAACTGGGAACGGACTTGTTGCGCAATTTTGTCTTCGAGATCTGCGGAGCCGAGCCCAATTGGACAGCGCAGCGCTTCATCGACGAGACCGTCGCCACCATCAAGAACACCGTTGGAGAAGGACATGCGATCTGCGCTCTATCCGGTGGCGTTGACTCCTCCGTCGCTGCCGTGCTCGTGCATCGTGCGATCGCCGATCACCTTACCTGCGTTTTCGTAAACAACGGCGTACTGCGGAAAGACGAATTCAGTAAAGTGCAGAAGAACCTGCGCGATCGCCTTGGCCTGAATCTGGCAGCGGTGGATGCCGGGGAACGATTTCTCTCAAAGCTCAGCGGCGTCACTGATCCAGAAAAGAAACGCAAGATCATTGGCAATGAGTTCATTGCTGTCTTCGATGACGAAGCTGAGAGGCTCATCCGCCGTCATAAGCAGGAGAACAGCTCGAATGGCAGAGGACCTTCGAAAGCCGAGTTCCTTGTGCAGGGGACTCTTTATCCCGACGTAATCGAATCGCGCTCGGTGCGCGGACCATCGCAGACCATCAAGACACACCACAACGTGGGTGGTCTTCCCGAGAACATGAACTTGAAGCTGATCGAGCCGCTGAAGGATCTTTTCAAGGATGAAGTCCGCCGCATCGGCCGCGATCTTGGTATGCCGGAAGAGATCCTGCAACGCCAGCCCTTTCCCGGACCGGGACTCGCCGTTCGCATTCTCGGCGAGGTCACTCCAGAGCGAGTAAAGCTACTTCAGGAAGCCGACGACATTGTGGTCTCCGAAATCAAAGCGGCTGGACTGTACACCCAGATCTGGCAGTCTTTTGCTGTACTCCTTCCGGTAATGTCCGTAGGCGTGATGGGAGACTACCGCACGTACGCATATACCTGCGCAATCCGCGCGGTTCACTCCGAAGATGGCATGACCGCCGATTGGGTACCTCTTCCCTATGAGGTGCTGCGCACGATCTCGAGCCGGATCGTCAATGAGGTTCGCGGAATCAATCGTGTGGTGTACGACATTACCTCCAAGCCTCCTGGCACGATTGAGTGGGAGTAGGCTTTGCTACTATCTCCTCACTAATGCCATCCACCGGCGAAAACGTAATCCGAATTGAAGCGGAGGCTCTCACCGCGCTCGCGAACCGGCTAGCGGGGCGGATGAAACACGACTTCGAGAAAGCAGTCGATCTTCTTTTTCGCTGCTCGAGCCGCGTTGTGGTTACTGGAATGGGAAAGAGCGGGATCATCGCGCAGAAGATAGCGGCCACGCTTAGTTCGACCGGTACGCCTTCCTTGTTCATGCATCCGGCGGAAGCATTGCATGGCGACCTCGGCATGGTAGCGAGTGGAGATGTGGTGATCGCGCTTTCCTCCAGCGGCGAAACTGAAGAACTTTTAAAGCTGTTGGCGAAGATCAAGCGCGTGGGAGATGCGCTGATTTCATTCACCTGCGATGTGAAATCCACGCTAGCTCAAGCGTCGGATGTCGCGCTCGACTGCTCCGTTCCGCGCGAGGGATGCAATCTGGGCCTCGCTCCTACAGCAAGCACAACAGCAATGCTTGCCTTGGGGGATGCGATAGCCGTAGCGCTCTCAGAGAGGCGGGGGTTCAAGGAGGAGGATTTCGCGGAGCTGCATCCAGGTGGAAAGCTCGGCAAGAAGCTGATGCGCGTCTCAGACTTCATGCATTCGGGCGAAGCACTTCCGCGCGTGTCGCCCGACACCGCAATGCACGAGGTGATTTATGAGATGTCACGTAAGAAGCTGGGCATGACAACGGTTGCCCAGAATGGGAAACTGCTGGGCGTGATCAGCGACGGCGATCTTCGGCGACTGCTCGAGCGTCGCGGTAAAGATGCGATGGATCTAAAGGCAGGCGAGTGCATGACCGGCACGCCGGTGACCGTGAATCCTTCTACGTTCGCCATGACCGCGCTCAATTTAATGGAGCAGCGAAAAATCACATCGCTCGTGGTGGTTGAAGACGACTCGCAACTGTTGGGCGTTGTGCATCTGCACGACCTCTGGGGAACGGAATCCATCTGAATCGGGCCATCGGGTGATCGGGTCATCGGGCGAGGTGAGCAGCCAAAACAAAGGCAAAGCCTGATACAGTTCCCAGGCCATCCCAGCGCGCTGGTTCGATAACTCGTCCTTCCTTTCTCCTGAACATTGCTAGTTGCTGATTCCAATCTTTCTTTCTGCTTTGATCCGCGAAATCCGCGTTAGGCTCTTTTGCGTTTCAGATCGCCCGATGACCCGATCACCCGATGACCCGATTTTTTCTTATCCTTCGCTACAATAGAAGTCTTACCCATGCATCGTTGGTCACAGCTATTCATTCCCACTCTGCGCGAGGCGCCGGCTGATGCCGAAGTCGCCAGCCACAAGTTCCTTGTGCGTGCTGGATACGTCCGGCAGCTTGCCGCCGGCATTTACTCGTATCTTTTTCTCGGACAACGCTCGATCAACAAGATCATCAAGATCGTGCGCGAAGAAATGGATCGGATCGGGCAGGAGTTCCTGCTGCCTGCTCTGAATCCGCGGGAATTGTGGGAAGCCAGCGGGCGCTGGTCGGTAATGGGCGACAACATGTTTCGCCTGAAGGACCGCAATGGCCGCGATCTGTGCCTGGGCATGACGCACGAAGAAGTCATGACCGAGATTGCGCGCAAGGAGCTGCGCAGCTATAAGCAGTTACCCCAGATCTGGTATCAGATTCAGACCAAGTTTCGCGACGAGCCTCGTCCTAAATCGGGACTGCTGCGCGTCCGCCAGTTCATCATGAAGGACTCTTATTCCTTTGACATCGATGCGGCTGGACTGGACGTCTCTTATCGTAAGCACTACGACGCTTACACTGCGTCATTCACCCGCTGCGGATTGCGGTTCGTCGTCGTGGAAGCGCACTCCGGCGCCATGGGCGGATCGCAATCGCACGAGTTCATGGTGTATACCGACGCGGGCGAAGACATGGTCGCAAGCTGCCCGAAGTGCGGCTATGCCGCCAACTTGGAAAAGGCCACATCGCGCCTGCAGGCGGTAGAGGACCTGAAAGCCACCGGAAACGGCGCTCCCGAACTGGTCCACACGCCCGGCAAGAAGACGATCGAAGATGTCGCCCAGTATCTTGGCGTCTCGCCAAAACAGAAGATCAAAACGCTGGCCCTGATTGGAACCTGGGATAGCAAAGACGGAAAGCACGTTGATCGCCCTGTGGCGGTCTTCGTACGCGGGGACCACATGCTGAACGAGGCCAAGCTGCTGGCCACTCTAGGCGCGCGCGAAATGCGGCCCATGCACGCGGAGGAGATCGAACAAGCCTTCAAATCTCCCGCGGGCTACCTCGGTCCAATCGGCCTGAATGGCCTGGAGGTGGTTGTCGACAGGGCCCTCGAAGGGCGGACGAATCTGGTAGCCGGCGCTAACAAAGAGGAATACCACCTGCGCAATGTCACCCCGGGACGCGACTTCGCAGTCAAGCAATACGCCGACGTGCGCAACGTAGAACCAGGGGAAGGCTGTCCCAATTGCGGAACGCCGATAGTGGTGGCAAAAGCCGTCGAGATTGGACACATCTTCAAGCTGGGATACAAGTACTCGGAGTCGATGGGTGCGCGCGTGCTAGACCAGTCGGGCAAGGAAGTCGCTCCCATTATGGGAAGCTACGGCATCGGCATCGAGCGCATTCTCACGTCGGCCATTGAGCAGAGCAACGACAACGACGGCTTCTGGCTGCCCCGCAGCATCGCGCCATTCGATGTTGTGGTCACATCGACCAATGTCGCTGATAGCGCCATTCGCAGCAGCGGCGAGGAGCTGGGAGCGAAACTGAGCGCGGCGGGATTCGACGTTCTGCTCGACGATCGCGAAGACCGCGCCGGCGTGAAGTTCAAAGATGCCGATCTAGTGGGAATCCCTTACAGAATCAATGTTGGCAAGAAGGTTACCGAAGGTAGGGTTGAGCTCGTAGAACGCTCGACACGCCAATCTACCGATGCTACGATGGCCGAAATTACTGACAAATTGCGCCAAATTGCGCAGTAATTGTGGCCGTCAGCCATGCAGAGACTCAAAGCACTGTTTGGGGTTTTCCTCGTTGTAGCCTTTTTCTACCTGGCCTGGAAAATACTCCCGCCATACATCCAGGAATACCAGTTCCAACAGGAGATTCAGAGCATTGCTCGCAACAGCGAGTACGCTCCTCTGGACGAGAACGGCATTCGTAAGCAGGTGGCGCAGAAAATCACTGATTTCGGCATTCCTGTGAATCCTGAGAGCGTCGTGATCAACAAGGCGAGCTTCGATGTCACCATTGGTGTTAACTACACGGTACACGTTGACTCCGCCATTCACCCTTTCGATCTGCAATTTCATCCTTCTACGAAGAATGGGGATGCGGCCGATCCGGTTCCGGCGAATCGGACAACGCCATAACCGCTGACAATTTTGCGTCTGATCCCCCACACTCTGTGTATTCTTTGACACTGCCTTTGCCACTGCGCCGGCTTAAGTCTCTGAAATTCCAATGGCAACCGACTGGCAAGCCGTGTGCCCTCAAAAGCACCAGACGCGGCATGGATGGCGCGCCAACTTTCGTCTAATCTATTAGGTAGCAGTCACCACATTGGCAATTAAACTTAAAATTCCACGCGGCCAGGGGATTCACAAGCGACTCTCCCATCCTGCCGTCAAAGCCTCCGTTGCCGGATTCATCATCGTATGCATGGTCCTGTTTGGGGTCTTTGCGTACTACTACGTCAAGTATCAGAGGATCGTCGATAAGCGCCTGAATGGGCCAATTTTCGCCAACTCGGCCAAGATCTACGCCGCCCCTGAGACGGTAAAAGTAGGCGAAGATTTCACTGCCGATCGCATCGCCGATCAGTTGCGCCGTGCCGGCTACACGGAAGAGAGCGACCGCAACCCATCGCACGTGGGAACCTACAAAGAGGCGGCATCGTCCGTTGAAGTGCGGCCCGGACCCGAGTCCTATCACACTCCGGAAGCCGCAACCATTCACTTCACCAGCGGGAAGATCGATCGCATCAGCCAAAAAGGCGGCACCGATCTCGACGCTTATGAGCTCGAACCTGAACTCGTAACCGGTCTGTTCGATCGTGAGAACCGCTCCAAGCGCCGCCTGGTCACCTACGACGATATGCCGCAGGTGCTGGTCAACGCGATTCTGTCTATCGAAGATCGCCGCTTTTTCCAGCACAGTGGGGTGAACTACTACCGGCTAGCGGAAGCTGTTCTCATCGACCTGCGCGGCGGGCACAAGCAAGGCGGATCGACGCTGACTATGCAGCTCGCGCGTGGATTCTTCCTTACTCCGCAGCAAACGATTAAGCGCAAGATGGAAGAGATGCTGATCGCGATCGAGCTGGAGCAGCGTCTCTCGAAAAAACAGATTCTTGAGCTCTACGTAAATCAGGTCGATATGGGCCAGCGTGGCTCCTTCACTATCAAAGGATTCGGTGAAGCGTCGCAGGCCTATTTCGGGAAAGACATAGGCGACCTGAATCTTCCCGAAGCGGCACTGTTGGCCGGCATCGTGAACGGGCCAACCTACTTCTCGCCATATCGCCATCCTGATCGGGCGATGGAGCGCCGCAATCTCGTGATTCAGGCAATGGTCGAGAACAACGTGATCTCCCAGGCACAAGCCGACCAGGCCAAGGCAACTCCGCTGAAGCTGGCGGCTCCCAACGTCGAAGCCAGCGACGCTCCGTATTTTGTTGACATGGTGCGCGAATCGCTGCTCTCGCAGTATCGCGATAGCGATCTCAACGATAACGGCTATCGCATTTACACCAGTCTCGATCTCGATCTGCAAAAGGCTGCGGCCAGCGCCATCGACATCGGCATGAAGCAAGTGGACGATCTTGTCCGCAAGCAGCGCACGAAGAAGGTTCGCGAAGGAAAAGGCAAGAACGCGAAGATGGTTACCACCGTGAAGCCAGGGCCTGAAGCGCAGGTCGCGCTGGTCTGCATCGATCCGCACTCGGGCGCAGTTCTCGCTCTTTCGGGCGGACGCAACTATGGTTTCAGCCAGCTAAATCACGCGACCGCCAGCCGTCCAACCGGATCGATCTTCAAGCCATTCGTCTTTGCCACGGCGCTTAATAGTGGGCTCACGGGAACGCAGCCGGTCTTCACGCCCGCCAGCATCATCGACGATGCTCCGACGGTCTTCCAGTACGAGGACAAGGTCTACACGCCGAAGAATTTCATGGACGAGTATTTTGGCCCGGTCAGTGCGAGCTTCGCCCTGGCGCATTCACTGAACAATGCGACCATCAAAGTCGCCGAAGCAGTGGGATACGACAAGGTCGTAGCCCTCGCTCGCGCGGCCGGAATCAAGTCGGTGCGTGCCACTCCCGCCATGGCAATCGGCTCCTACGACGCCACGCCGATGGAGATGGCAGGTGCATACACGATCTTTGCCAACAATGGAACACGCATCTCGCCGATTTTCGTCACCTCGATTCGCGACGCGAAGGGCGACGTCATCCAGGACTTCACTACCGACACCCGCCAGGTGCTTGATCCCCGCGTCGCGTATGTGGTCACGAAGATGATGGAAGGCGTCTTAAACTACGGCACGGCAGCAGGAGTACGCAGCCGCGAAGGTTTTACCGCCCCGGCTGCGGGCAAGACCGGCACTTCTCACGACGCCTGGTTCGCGGGATACACCAGCAACCTGCTCACCATCGTATGGGTTGGCTTTGACGATTACAGCGATATGTGCCCGAGAGGCCAGTTGTGTCTTGAAGGCTCGAAGAGCGCCGCCCCCATTTGGGCAGAATTCATGAAGCGCGCGATTGCCCTTCCTCAGTACAAAGACGGGGTAAAAGACTTTACCCCGCCGCCCGGAGTGGTCGAAGTAACTCTCGACAAAGTAACGAATTACCTGGCGACGCCCGTTTGTCCCAACGATTACCCTGCCGCATTCATCGCCGGAACTCAGCCCAGCCAGACCTGCGAGATGACTGCGGGCGATCAGCGCAACTTCTTCCAAAAACTTTTCGGAGTTGGTCCGAAGCCACCGACGCCTCCTCCGGTGTCTAATCCCGGGCAGCAGGCTCAGACTCCCGTCCCCGGTCAGACTGTCCAGCCTGGCCAGCCGGCGCAGCCTGCGCAAGCCGCCAACGCCGATGATGACAAGAAGAAAAAGGGATTTTTTGGCAAGCTTTTTGGGTCCATTAAGGGGGATAATAAGGACCAAAATTCGCAGCCGCAGAGTTCTCAACCACAGCCTGCGCCGAGGTAGAACCCGCGACCATCGACCTGGGGAGGTCATCGTGATGTATCGTTCCTGGTTCGCGCTACTGTTCGCTTTCACCGCTGTCGCATCGTTTGCTCAAACCGAAATCCCCCTCATCAACGACAGCTCCCAAACCATGACTACGCCGACGCAACTGCGTCGCATCGAGCCGCCATCGCCGACGGCCACTGTAAAAGAACTCGAAGAACGCGGCGACATCCTGCGCGCAGAAAAGTACTACGCGGACGCGATCGATTATTACCAAGCCGCCATCAAGAAAAGCCCTGCTCCGGCACAGCTCTACAACAAGGAAGGAATCGCTGAGCTGCAAATGCTGCACTTCAATGAAGCCAAGCATTTGTTCGAGCGCGCAATGAAAAGTAATCGCGAGTTTCCCGAGGCGACCAACAATCTCGGCGTGGTGTACTACAACATGCGCAGCTATGGGAGGGCGGTGAAGTACTACCATCGCGCCATCGGCATGAACAACGACTCCGCAAGCTTCCACAGCAATCTCGGAACCGCCTACTTCGCGCAGCACAAATATGAAAAGGCGAGCAAAGAGTACGCCACCGCGCTATCGCTCGATCCCGATATCTTCGAACGCCACTCGCAAGCCGGCATCACGGCACAGATGTCCTCGCCTGAAGAGCGCGCACGTTACTCATACGTGATTGCAAAGATGTTCGCCACCCGCGGAGATGTTGATCGCTGTCTTCTGTACCTGAAGAAAGCGATGGAAGAAGGGTACAAAGTATCGGAAGGATTCGAGAAGGATCGCGAGTTCGCCACCTACAGAAAGGATCCGCGCTTCCTGACACTGCTCAACCACGCGCCGCTTCCGCTGCCGAATTAGCGCGTAACAGAACCGCCGGCGGTAGCCGGTGGGACAGCCGCGTGGTTTGCGGCCGCGTTTCTCCAGATTGCTTGCAGCATGGTTCTACCGGAGCTGGCCATTCGGCCATCTCCGGCCCACCGCCTACGGGCGGCGGTTCTGTTTTTTCAGTCGTTCACCGCCAATGACACGTAGCGCGAACTTCTTCCAGATGCCGACGTTTCTTTTCTGCCTGCCGGCTGTTCACGCCATGACGTGCGACGGCATGCTGCAGTTGCATCTCAGCGTTGCGGACGCGCCGCTCGCAGTTTGCCGCTGATGCTGCAACGCTTCCAAATACCAATATGCCGACCGCACCGATTAACGTGACCCTCTGAAGCCGATTGAGCATGTACACACCTCCTCGCCGTTGAACACGGATGGGCGGATTTGGTTTCGCAGAATTTTACGGAAGTCTATTGCCAGTCATGCCCCACGTTTGTGAAAAATTCAACAATGCTCTGAATGTCGTCGGCTTTGACCGTCCGTCTTCGGCACGATAATGTCTGGCTTATGCATAGGCTCCGATGGTGTGCCGTCATCGTGCTTCTCGCCAGCCTTCTGCCGACGACCGATCTTCGTGCTCAAGACCCGGCGCTCGCGCCCACGCCGCCGATGGGCAGGAACAGTTGGGATTCCTACGGAACCACCGTCGGCGGGGACCAGATAAAAGCGAACGTCGACGTGATGGCCCGCGACGTGGCGCAACACGGATGGAAATACATCGTCGTCGATATCCAATGGTACGAGCCAAATGCGCAGGCCACGAATACAGTCCGGGCGCTCATCTGAGCATGGACGAATACGGCAGGCTTCTTCCCGCCGTGAATCGCTTTCCTTCGGCAGCTAACGGCAAAGGATTCAAACTTCTGGCGTGGAAAGACGCCGGTATCTCAGCTCAAAGCGCAACACTCCGCGATCTATGGGGCAAGACCGATTTGGGAAGACAAGACGCCTTAAGGCTAAGCTCGCTTCGCATGCCAGTCTCCTCTATCGATTGGCCGATTTGCGGTAAGTGCGACCGTTTCCGAGTTTAGAACATCCGCCACCGCTGCTAAGCTGCTACGTGATCATGCAAACGCCAACACCGATGAACACGACATCCGATAACCATCTTCTCGAAGTTCTGCTGGACTCGTGGAACCGCAACAATAGGATTCTGGTCAACCTGGTGCACTCGATTCCAGAGGATAGATTGACAACGAGGGCAATGGATGACGGCCCTTCGGTGGCAGAGCTGCTCACACATATTCATTACGTACGGCTGGTATTTGTAGCCGAGGACGCCCCGGAATTTGCTGAGCCGCTCCCCAGCCAGGAATGGCAGGGTGAAGCGAATCGCGAGCGCATTGCCGACATGTTGAACGACAGCGCAAACACAGTCCTCAGAGCGGTAAAGAGCAGACTGCAGTCAGAACGGCCAATGGATCTTCACTATGACCATCCCCTGTTGATGCTTCAGCACATGATCTGGCACGAGGGCTACCACCACGGCCAGATCAAGCTGGCGCTGAAGATAGCGGGCCATCCATTGAGCGATAAGGAAATTGGACCGCTCACCTGGGGCGTTTGGATGAATCACTCTACACGCTGATGCTCACGTTTCAGTTCACTCCGACATGGAACGGGGCGTTTCCCTGTTGCTTGATCCAATCCGCCTTCTCTCCGGCCTGGCTCGTGAGTGAAGCTCATCCGAAGCGAACCCATGTAGCGTTGGAGCGTTTTGCCCACCAATTTTGGTCAAACCAGCGGTCTCTGTTTCACTGATGTCTGCAGATCCCGCGATTTCTCGTAGGTTGAGCGCAGCAGCGCTTCGTCTTCCGGAGAGAGGTTGAGATTTTTTGTCAGGAGCAACTGCAGGTTGGTATGGAGCACCACCGCATTTGCCTCATATGCCTGACAAAAACGGCGAATTTGGTCCTCGAGGGAGCGGAACTGACGCTCCCGCCGGCTGTTGCGCCAAAGCAGCCAGCCAATGAAGAACCCGAGCAAGACGAAGAGCACGCGATAAATCATCATTACCGGGTGACCGCCTATTTCACCGGTGAATGATTGCCGTTCGCCCCGGGCGTCGAGAGCTGTGTCCAGAATCGCCGCCCCAATTCCGAACGCAATCCCGTAGATGATTTCCTTATAGTCGCTAACCATGGAGGGTGACGAGAGCGTTCAAGTTATCGCATCCCCGTCTTGCGTGTCCAACCGCAAACCTGCGATCTGCCCACACCCCGATTCTCACGGATTCTCCTGATCTCGAGCGCGATTCAATCAAGCGAAAAATACGCTTGACATATATTCCTATATGGGAATATATTTCGAGACGTGGCAAGAGCAGCGACCACCTCCGACCCGTTCAACGCCGTAGCTGAGCCCCGGCGGCGGCAGATTCTCGAGTGTCTGGCCAACGAGGAACGCGATGTCGGCCAGATCGTGATTGCGCTGCGGCTGGAACAGCCTTCCGTGTCGAAGCACCTGAAAGTGCTGCACAAGGTGGGGCTGGTACGAGTCCGACGCAACGGACGCCACATGCTTTACAAGACCAACGCGCAAGCACTGCGTCCATTGCACGAATGGACCGGATTTTTCGAGAAGCTATGGACGGATCAGCTCAGCCGCATCAAGGACCGAGCCGAACAGAAGGAGCTGGAGAAGCTCTACATGAAGGAAACGAAAGAAAAAGGCAAGGAGTGAAGAATGATTTCGACCGATATCCCCCTCGATAACTTAACCCTCAACATACAAACCGAGATCCACGTCAGAGCCTCACTGGAGACCACCTTTGAGGCGCTGCTCGAAGAGCTATCCACTTCGCTCGTCAACGGCCAAGGTGTGCCCATGGCGATGAAGCTGGAGCCATGGCCGGGCGGCCGCTGGTATCGCGATCTGGGCGAGAGCAACGGCCACTGGTGGGGTACGGTGCAGGCAATCAAGCGTCCGACGCTGCTCGAAATTTCGGGGCCGCTATTCATGTCGTATCCGGTCGCGAATAACCTGCAGTACCGGCTTAGCCAGGAGAAAGACGGCACGCTCATCAGCTTTCACCACACCGCCATGGGCCTCATCATCGAGGATCATCGCAAAGGCGTGACTGGGGGATGGGC
>DATEKE010000110.1:0-3428 GCA_035277605.1 Terriglobales bacterium
CAACTCCGGTAGCAACACGGCGCTCGCACCCTCAGACAAACAAGACACCCGGCAGGGCGACACTGCACCCACGTCAAAATCCTAAGTGTGACTAATCCTGTGACGCAGGTCACAACCAGCCACTCCTGATTCCGCGATAATTGAACTTCATGCCTGATCGTCGCTCAACGGTCGCGAACGAAGACAAAGATCTACAAGATCGAAAACCTAGCAAGTCCATTCGTGAGGAGATTCAAAGTTTCCCGCCTGTGTACTTTTCCATGGTGATGGCGACGGGCATTGTCTCCATTGCGGCCTTCCTGAATGGCATTCGCGTTTTTCCTATGTCATTGTTGTGGCTGAACGCTGTTCTCTACGTGGTGTTCTGGCTGTGTCTGATCGTCCGAATAGCTTCTGATTCCAAGCGTCTTTTTGGCGAACTTACCGACTTCAAGCTCGGGCCGGGGTTCTTCACCATCATCGCCGGCACGAGCGTACTGGCGAGGCAGCTCGTCATCATTGACGCCAATGTGCACATTGCAGAGATCATGCTGCTGTTCGCCGTTCCACTATGGGCTTGCTTCATCTACGTAGTTTTCACAGCATTTACGGTGAAGGAGAACAAACCCACCCTGAGCGAAGGCATTCATGGAGGATGGCTGCTCTCGGTCGTCGCAACGCAAGCCATTTCGGTACTGGCGACATTGGTTGCGCGGTCGTTACTCGACCATCAGCAGCAATTGTTGTTTCTTGCATTGGCGCTGTGGCTTTGTGGCGGGATGCTCTACATCTGGATTATCTCGCTGATTTTTTATCGCTACACCTTCTTTCCATTTGCTCCTTCTGATCTCATGCCTCCGTACTGGATTAACATGGGAGCGATGGCGATTTCGACGCTGGCGGGAGTTTCGCTGATCCAGAGCGCCTCAGCCGCGACCTTCCTCGAAGAGATCCTGCCATTCCTGAAGGGATTCACGCTCTTCTTTTGGGCAACTGCAACGTGGTGGATCCCGATGCTTGTGATTCTGGGTTTCTGGCGCCACGTGTACAAACGATTCACCCTCAAATATGACCGTCTGTATTGGGGAGCAGTCTTCCCGCTAGGCATGTACAGTGTGTGCACTCGTCAGCTCTGTGATGCATTTCACCTTCCTTTTCTGCTATGGCTGCCTCATGCCTTCGCTTGGATCGCACTCATCGCGTGGTCGCTCACCTTTTTGGGCTTGCTCGCAACCGGAGCTAACGAAATTTTCCAAGCGCGACCTTCAGCACGAAACTCCGCGTCATTAGGAGTCTCATCGAGATGAGTTCTCCAGGTACTCCATCGACAGCGATTCCACGAGAGTCGCACTCCCGTGAAGACGTGACGCGAGCCACGCTTTGGGGACTGGCTGTTTCGGCAGCGCTAATTGTATTGATCTATTTCGGCAGCAATCGTTTCCGTCACTTCGATGCGGCCTTAATTCCCTACACTGGCGCGACTGTATTTGCCGCCTTCGGCATCGGCTACCGATATGCAATGTGGCTACGCCGGCCGCCGACGCGGGCGTATTGGTTCGGTGGCTGGCAACTCTTCCTTCGTCCGAACAAGCTCGTTGCAAATATCGGCCGACTCATTCAGATATTCTTTGCTGACTTCTTTGCGCAGCGCTTCATTGAAAAACGCTCGCATCTGCGTTGGGCGGCGCACTGGCTGATCGCGTGGGGTTGCATTCTCGCTGGGGCAGTTACGTTTCCACTCTCGTTTGGATGGATTCACTTCGAGAGCGCGGCCACAGATCAGAACATCTATCGAGCATTTGTCTTCGGCGTACAGGTCGCTCAGTTCCGTCTTGGGACAGTGATGGCCGCACTCAGTTTCAACATCCTGGATATTTCTGCGGTGATGGTACTCACGGGAGTTGCCCTGGCTCTTTTCCGGCGCGCTCGCGATAGGGGAGCTATCGCCGTTCAGCAGTTCGCACAAGACATGATGCCGTTGCTGCTGTTATTTGCCATTTCTATTACGGGATTGTTTCTCACAGCTTCAACTCACCTACTGCATGGATTGAACTATGGCTTTCTTTCCATGCTCCACGCGGTCACGGTGATTTTCACGCTCCTTTATTTACCTTTCGGAAAGTTTTTTCACATTTTCCAACGTCCGGCGCAGATCGGAGTGCAGTTCTACAAAGATGTTGGCGCTGCTGGGCCGCAAGCCAAGTGCTTACGTTGCGGCCAGGAGTTTGCCTCACAGATGCATGTGAATGATTTGAAGGACGTGGAAGGCGCGCTGCAAATCCACTTTGAGCTGCCCAACGGAGCTCACTATCAGGATGTCTGTCCGGCATGTCGGCGCAAATCGCTGGCCATGGCCCAGGATGGGAAATGGCGTGAGCAAGGCACACGCGTTGCAGAAGATGCGGTATCAATATGGCCAAACTACCTGTAGACGTTGTCACTCTCGTTAATCAGTTCGGCCCTACGCTGAACCGCATTCCAGCGATGGGCTGGAACTCCGATGTTGAGCCGGACCGGATCGTCAAGACGCACTGCTGCTTCTGCGGACAGCAATGCGGTATTCAACTCAAGGTAAAAGACAACCGTGTGATCGGGTTCGAGCCGTGGGAAGACTTTCCGTTCAATCAGGGAAGGCTCTGTCCTAAGGGCGTTAAGCGCTATATGCAGGACGAACATCCTGACCGGCTCAAAGCTCCGTTGATGCGAAAGAAAGGAACGGGATTCGTTCCGGTCTCGTGGGAAGAGGCGCTGGATAAAGTTGCGAGCGAGATTCGCCGCATTCAGGGCGCTTACGGGGATGATTCTTTCGCCCTGATCGGCGGCGCATCGCTGACGAACGAGAAAGCGTATCTCATGGGCAAATTCGCTCGGGTCGCGGTGCGCACTGCGAACATCGATTACAACGGCCGCTTGTGCATGGTGTCGGCGGGAGTCGCGTCGAAGAAGGTGTTCGGCCTCGATCGCTCAGCTAATCCTTGGAGCGACATACCAAAAGCAAAAGCAATTCTCGCAGCCGGATCAAACGTTGCTGAATGCTCTCCCATCACGACGAATTACTTCTGGCAGGCTCGCGAAAACGGGGCCAAGATCATCATTCTCGATCCGCGCATGACCCCGATTGCACGCAATGCCGATCTCTACATTCCCGTGCGCTCAGGCGGCGATATCGGCGTGTTCAACGGTATGCTGCACGTAATGATCGAGCGCGGATGGATCGACCGCGAATTCCTCGCGCAGCATACGACAGGCTGGGAGCAAGTCGAGGAGAGCCTGCGCAAATACACGCCGGAGTACGCAGCAAAGATTGCAGGAGTTCCGGCGAGCATGATCATCCGTGCGGCGGAGATCTGGGGACCTGCAGAGACCAGCTTCCTTCTTCATGCGCGCGGGATCGAACATCATTCCAAAGGCGTGCAGAATTGCATGGCGGCGATGAACCTGGTGCTCGC
>DATEKE010000111.1:0-18881 GCA_035277605.1 Terriglobales bacterium
ACGCTCGCGATCAAAATAGCCCAGGCGCACACGCTGGAACGCTCCAATCCCGCTCAGACGAGCGCTGCTGATGTTGTTCTCCTCGGCAAATTGCAGCAGGAGCGGCAGAACGTCATCGTTCTTGTCGAACGCTAGCGCAAACGTCTTCAGTTTGTTCTCTTCCAGCAAAAGCTTGGATTGCATTTTGTCCTCCTGAAATCGACAGCAGTGCTTACCTGCGTGCCCGATTTGAAACTCTGGTCTGTTCGATGCTCGTACTGCTCTGCGCGCACTATTTATGCCATCAATAATGGTGCGCGAGCCGCGGTTGCACAAGTGGCGTGAAACCGGGACTCGAATTAGCGGAGCCGAGGCCGTGTTATCGGCTTGGCCGACTGAGGACCTCGAGAAGCTGTAATGCTACAGCTCGCGCCTTCCTTCCAGCGCTTTGGCCATCGTGACTTCGTCCGCGTATTCAATGTCGCTGCCGGCAGGAATCCCTGTCGCGATGCGCGTCATCCTGAGCGGAGAGTTCTTCAGCATTCGCTGGATGTAGACCGCGGTGGACTCGCCTTCCACCGTTGGATTGGTTGCAATGATCAGTTCATCTACCTCGCCACGTTCGACACGTTGACTCAAACTTGCGAGCCGCAGATGCTCCGGTCCGATGCCATGCAACGGCGAGAGCGCTCCGTGCAGCACGTGATAGACGCCGTTGTAGCTGCGAGTCTTTTCAATCGCGGCGATGTTGGTCGGCTCCTCGACAACGCATACCAGGCGCTGATTGCGTGTGGCGCTGCTGCAATATACGCAGGGATCAATGTCCGTGATGTTGCTGCAAATCGAGCACAGATGAAGACTGGCCTTGACCTGACGGATCGCCTCGGCAAGCAGATCGGCGTCTTCGTTGCTGGCGCGCAGGATGTGAAAGGCGAGCCGCTGCGCCGTCTTGCCGCCAATGCCCGGCAGCTTCTTCAGTTCATCGATGAGCCGCGCCATCGGTTCGGCGAATTTGGTCAAGGTACCTCGACTGTATTTGCGATGGAAGTGAGTAGGCGAACCGCGCTAAAACAATCCCGGCAGATTCATTCCACCAAGCATGCTTCCCAAATTGGACTGCATCATGCCATCCACCTTGCGCCCGGCTTCGTTCACTGCAGCGGTGATCAGGTCCTGCAGCATCTCCACATCGCCTGACTTCACTGCTTCAGGATCAATTTTTACCGAGATTACTTGTTTCTGGCCGTTCATCTTCACCGTTACCGTCCCGCCGCCAGACGACGCTTCGACAACCGTGGAACGCATCTTCTCCTGAATTTCCTGCGACGCGCGTTGCGCCTGGGCCAGCAACTCCTTGGGATTGAATTCCATTCTCGCCGTGTCTCCAGCTATTTCTTGCGTAAGTCGACTACGGTACGAACTTCAGCGCCGAACTTCTCCTGCATACGCTGCACGATCGGATCTTCGGCAGCCCGCTGACGCGCGCCTCCCGCGCCATTTCCATTTCCGTTGGCGCTGCGCTCGACGGGAATCTGCGCAACCCCGCCTCCGGTCACGATCAGCTTGATGGGACGACTGCAGAGTCTGGAAGCTTCCTGCGTCAGCAAGCGGCGTGCATCAGCGCTCAAGCTCAACTCAATTACCTTTTCAGAAAGGGGCAGCCGAAGATGGAGCTGATTGCCTTCAAACTTCCATTCTCCACGAGCAAGCAGATCGGCAGCAGTGTCCTGACTCTGGGCCTCGAGCACACCGATTAGAGCTGAGCGCAGATCTTCAAGACGAACCTCGTTCGGCGTCGTGGCTGGCGCGGGTTCCTCCGGAGCTTCGGCGAGTGCCACTGCAGTCGCGGCTGCAGAGACTGCGGAGATTGCTAAGCTGCCTCGCGTTTGTACCTCTACGGCCGAATCCGAGATTGAAGCTGCCACCGATCCTTCAGGTTCGGAGGAACGAAGCTTCCGCAGACGGTCTGCTTCGAAGGGAGAAACCACACGAGCTGGCGAAGCAGACGCAGGCGCACTGAACGGCTGCGAGGGTTGTGGTCGCAACGAACTCAATGCCGAAACTCTGGATTCGACCACCCGCGGAGATCCACCGACTACTGATGGCGCCGAGGATCGGGTCGGCGCTCCAGTTCCGCCCGCATTTGCCTGGCTGAGCAATTCCTCCAGCGGAAGCAGGCGATGCGCATGCACCATCTTCAACATACCAAGCTCGAGATGAAAGCGCTGCTCCTGACGATATCCAAGCTCATCGTGGGTGCGCAGAAATATATTCAAGAAGCGGGTGAGGTCTTCTTCGGAAAATAGTGCCGCAACGGCAGCTACCTTCTTCTTTTCATCCGACGAAATCTGCAACAACGGCGAGTCTCCGCCGGCGATCTTTGCGACGACCGCGTTGCGCAGAAACCGAACCAAGTGCTTGGCAAAATGGGACGGGCTCTGTCCTTCGGTCATCAGCCGATCAAGCAACTTCAGCAAATCCTCGCTGGAGTTGCGATGAACGCATTCCATCGCGTTCACCAACACGTCAGACGAAACTGTTCCCATCAGCCCGCGAACTTGTGCTGCCGCAAGCTTCGCGCTCGAATCTCCGTCGAAAATTCCACAGCAGGCAATCGCCTGATCCATGATCGAGAGCGCGTCGCGCATCGAGCCGTCACCCGCCTCAGCCAACGCGGCGAGGGCATCGTCTTCGGCATTGATCTTTTCCTGGGCAGCGATATCCCGTAATTGCTGGACGATATCGTCGAACCGGACGGCATGAAAGCTGAAGTGCTGGCACCGCGAACGGATGGTCTGCGGAATGTCCTCGGGCTGGGTGGTCGCCATCATGAAGACGATGTGCGATGGAGGTTCTTCCAGCGTCTTCAGCAACGCGTTGAACGCTGCGTCAGTGATCTGATGAGCTTCGTCGAGGATGTAAATCTTGTATCGATCGCGCGCCGGACGATATCGCGCCGCATCTCGCAGCTCGCGAATTTCGTCGATGCCCCGGTTGGTGGCCGCGTCGATCTCAATCACATCCACCGAACTCCCCGCCCTGATCTCCTGACACGAGTCGCAGACACCGCAGGGCTCAGGCGAAGGCTTGTCGGTCGAGCGGCAGTTGAGGGCCATGGCCAGAATGCGCGCGATGGTTGTCTTGCCGATACCGCGGTGGCCGCTGAAGATGTATCCGTGAGCGATCCGCTGCTGGGAGATAGCGTTCTGCAGCGTGCGCGTGACGTGCTCCTGCCCGATTACGTCAGAAAAACGCTGAGGACGATACTTCCGGGCGAGGACCTGATAGCTCATGGCGGGAACTGCAGTCGATTATAGAGGGAACAGGGGACAGGGAACAGGGGACAGCACCTGTGATTAGTGTGGATTTTCCTGCTTCCACTGTAACCTGTGCCCTGTTCCCTCTCCCCTGTATCATCGTGCTAGCATCAAGCTTCGATGAGTTCGGGCAAACTTCAGGTCGTGCCGTTGGGTGGGCTTGGCGAATTCGGCATGAACTGTATGGCTCTGCGCTGGGGAGATGACATTATCGTCATCGACGCGGGGCTGATGTTTCCCGAATCGGAGCTGCTGGGCGTTGATATTGTTGTCCCAGACATCACCTACCTGCTGGAAAATCGCGACAAAGTTCGCGCCATCCTCCTCACCCACGGACACGAAGATCACATCGGTGGCCTGCCTTGGATCCTTTCTGAGCTGAACCTTCCGGTTTACGGAACCGAGTTCACGCTGGCGCTGGTCGAGGGCAAACTGGAAGAACACGGTCTGCTGGACAAGGCAGTGCTCAATGAGATTGAGCCAAACGAGCGCTTCCGGATTGGACCGTTCCTCATTCACCCACTACGCGTGACTCACAGCCTTGTTGATTGCGTGGCGTTGGCGATCCACACGCCTCTGGGAGTCGTGATTCACTCCGGGGATTTCAAAGTCGATCCAACGCCGACCGATGGAAAGCTCTTCGACCTACATCAGTTCGCGGAATATGGCAAAGAGCGCGTGCTGCTCCTGCTCCAGGATTCGACCAATGTTGAGCGCCCAGGATATACCCCTAGTGAGCGCGCGGTCCGTCCGCGCTTTGAAGAGATCTTCACGCGGACGAAGCGGCGGCTGTTCGTCTCCTGTTTCTCGTCTTCGATCCACCGTATCAAGCTCGTAGCAGACATGGCATTCGAGCACGGGCGCAAGCTGGCGCTCGTCGGCCGCTCGATGAATGAAGCCACCGAGATCGCGCTCGATCTCGGCTACCTGAATATTCCCGAAGGAACTCTGATTCATCCGGGACAGATTCGCGATTTCAATCCAGAAAAGGTCTGCGTGCTCATCAGCGGAACGCAAGGTGAGCCGATGTCGGCTCTTTCGCGCGCTGCGGTGGACAACCACAAACATGCACGCATCGAACCGGGCGACACGGTCGTGCTCTCGTCCCGCATTATTCCGGGAAACGAGAAGGCGATCTTTCGCATGATCGATCACCTGTATCGCCGCAATGCAGACGTGATTTACGAAGATGGCTCCAGCTCTCCGGTACACGTTAGCGGACACGCCAGTCAGGAAGAACTTCGCCTGATCATCAATCTTGTGCGTCCGCATTACTTCGTTCCGATTCATGGGGAATATCGCCAGCTCAAACGTCATGCCGAGCTTGCCGGATCGATGCATGGGGCAGTCGGCAGCGTGCTAATGCTCGAAAGTGGAGACGTGCTGGAAATCGACGAACTCGGCGCACGCAAGTCGGGCAAAGTTACCGTCGGACGGGTCTGCATTGATTCTGGTTCGGGGAGCGATGTGGTCGAAGATCTTGTCATCCGCGACCGGCGCCATTTGAGCGAAGACGGAATCGTGTTGCCTATCATCGCCATCAACAAACTTACCGGACGGGTTGAGTCCATTCCCGAAATAGTGATGCGCGGCTTTGCTGCCGCCGGCGCCGAGAACGGATTTCTTGCGGACGCTCGCGATGTAATCAGTCGCACTCTTGAACTTTCCAGTCAGGAAGAAAAAGCCGACTACGGCGTGATCAAAGAGAAGATCCGCCAGGACTTAAAGCGTTACATTAACAAACAAACCAGCCGCCGACCGCTCATCATGCCGGTGATCCTCGAGATCTAAACGTGACGCAGCCTTCACCTGCTGTGACACGCAAGAAAAGCCCGGAGAGACACAAGCTTCTCAAAATTCTTCTTCTACTGCTGGCCATTGTCCTGCTTCTACTCTGGCCGTCGGCGCGCGAGCACGTTCGTGCGATGTCGCTCCTGGCGCGCATGTCGCAGCAAAAGAATTGGATCGCTCGTCTTGATCAGCATCCCTACGAGATTCAGACGCTCACGTTCAACTCAATCACAGGCTTGGCGCGTGCGCGGCTGTATGTACCTCGTGACGTTGAAAATCCACCCGCAATGGTCGTCGTTCACGGCCTGCACCAGCTCGGGATGGACGAGCCTCGGCTGGTGAACTTTGCCAAGTCGCTTGCCGAAACGGGAATTGAGGTGCTGACGCCGCAGGTGGACGCAATTGCCGACTACCGTGTTGAACCACAGACGATCGACTTGATCGGAGCCGCGGCGCAGTTTTTGGCGGCTCGCGCGGGAGAAAAGGTAGGTGTACTGGGGCTGAGCTTTGCCGGAGGGCTGTCGCTGATGGCGGCCTCCGATCCAAAGTACTCTAAGGACATATCATTCGTCGCGGCTGTGGGCGCACAGGATGACGTGTTGCGCGTTGAACATTACTTAGTCGAAGGGCAAACACACTGGCCCGATGGAAGATTACTCGCGACGCCACCTAACGAATACGGCTGGCTGATCGTTATCTACTCGCATCCGGAGGATTTCTTCGCTCCCGCCGATGTTGAAGGAGCCAGAGAATCGTTGCGCCTACTTCTGCACGAAGACGTGAAGCGCGCCAATGCGCGCGCCTCTCAGCTTTCGGTTGAAGGTCAGCGGCTGATGAAAGCAATTCTTGACCACCATCGCGAACTCTTCCGCGATACATTGCTGGCTGATCTTAACAAGCATGCCGCGGAAGCCGATGCGGTCTCTCCACATGGTCACCTCGAGGCGCTCAGAGCGAAGGTGTTGCTGGTTCATGGCGAGGGAGACGATGTGATTCCACCTTCAGAGACTGAGTGGCTGGCGGGCGACATTCCGAAAGACGACCTGCAGGAAGCGCTAATCAGCCGCGCTATTTCACACGTCAGTTTGGAGAAATCGCCAGGATGGTCCGATCAAGTTGCGGTGATTCACTGGATTGCACGGATGTTGAAAGACGCCGATGAAGAACCGCGATGAATCACACCGTTTGCAGCCGATGCGCACGCTCGTACACCGCAACGTACTCACGCGCGGGCTCCTCCCAGGAAAAATTCTGTCGCATGCCGTTAAGCATGAGCTGCTTCCATTCGGCCTCTTTCTGGAACGTCACTAGCGACTGATGCACTGCCGCGCGCAGCTCCGGAGCTGTGTAGCCGGAGAACTTGAACCCAGTTCCCTTCCCGGTCTTCGCATTCCACTGCTCGACTGTGTCTTCGAGACCGCCGGTGGCGCGAACTACAGGCACGGTCCCATAGCGCATGCTGTAAATCTGTGTGAGCCCGCAAGGTTCATAGTGGGACGGCATGAGGAATATGTCGGAGCCAGCTTCGACCAGGTGCGCAAGGCGATTGTCGTAAGCGATCTTCACGCACAGACGATCGGGAAAGCGCTTGTGTAGGGTGCGGAACATCGACTCATAATGGACATCACCGGTTCCGAGCACGAGAAACACCATCTCTTCAATGAGAAGTTGCGGCAACGCCCCTTCCATTAGATCGAATCCTTTTTGTGCGGCAAAGCGAGAGATAACTCCTACGACGGGCCAATCTGCTTTCTGCTTGGGAATGCCATATTCATCCAGCAAGGCAAGTTTGCATTTTTCTTTTCCGCTTAGGTCGGAAGTGGAGAATGTTGCGGGAATGAAGCGGTCGGTTTCAGGATTCCATTCGCCGTAATCGACGCCGTTTACGATGCCGACGACGCGATCGCGCTTGGCGCGTACTGTGTCTGCCAATCCAAATCCATATTCTTTTGTTTGAATCTCGCGCGCATACGTCCGGCTGACGGTGGTTACATAATCGGCGTAGACGATTCCGCCTTTCAGAAAATTGACTTTGTCGTAGAACTCCAAGCGGTCCATGGTGAAAAGAGTCCAGGGCAGCAGCAGCTTGGGCATTACCGATTTGGGAAAACTTCCCTGATAGCCGATATTGTGAATTGTCAGCACAGTGCCTGTGCGTGAAAAATCCATATCAGATGCGTACTGGTTGCGGAGAAGAACAGGAATGAGCGCCGCCTGCCAGTCATGCACGTGAAACACATCCGGAGGACCGAAGCGTTTCGAGGCCTCGATGACGGCGCGACAGAACATGGTGAAGCGCTCTGCGTTATCGGGATAATCACCGCGGCTGTCTCCATAGAGGCCATCACGAAAGGCAAACTCGGGGTGATCGACAAAGTAAAATTGCACTCCGTCGTGTTTGCCGCCGTCGACAATCTGGCAGAAGAGCAGGTGGTCTGCCATAGGAATGGTCAGATTGGGAATGACCACGTGCTCCTGCTTGAGCCGCGATTGCTTATATTTCGGAAGGAAGACGATGATCTCATGACCGAGCGCCGCGAGCGCTTTGGGCAGCGCTCCGACAACGTCGGCCAGACCACCGGTTTTGGAGTAAGGCACACCTTCCGAGGCGGCGAAGGTGATTCGCATCCAGAGCTCCTTCGGCGTGGATTCACGTTTCCGCCAGCCACCCACAACGAAAGGCGCTGTCCGGAAGGCCCGAACGTGCTGCTCGCAACAGAGCAGAATCGAAGGACCAAGGCAAAAGTTCGAGTCTAATGTCCACTCAGAGACAGGTCAACGCAGCGCGCCAGAGTTCGCGCCCGAAGCGAAAGCCAAAGCTTGGACAGAATTTTCTCGTGGATGCCGGAGCTACGCGTCGCATCGTCGATGCCTTGGGCGATATCTCCCACTCGGTAGTAATCGAGATCGGCCCCGGACGTGGCGCCCTGACGAAGCTGCTCGCCCAGGGCGCTGGCCACCTGATTGCAACAGAGCTGGATCGTGATCTGGCAAAGGCGCTGGAACACGAATTTCGTGATGAACCGTACGTCAAGATCGTTGAAGGAGATTTTCTTAGCGCCAGCATCCCCGAGCTGCTGCGTTCCATTTCGGTACCTGAATCGGCGCGCGTTAAGGTTGTTGGAAATATCCCGTACTACATCACCTCTGACATTCTCCTTCGACTGTTCGAACAGCATGAACATATAGAAACCGTTGTGCTGATGATGCAAAAAGAGGTCGCCGATCGCGTGGTCGCCGAGCCTAAGAGCCGCGACTATGGATTGCTTACTGTTACTGCGCGTTTGTTCACCGATGCCGAAAGGCTGTTGACGCTGCCTCCGGGCGCATTTTCTCCTCCTCCTCAGGTCCATTCCAGCGTGCTGCGGCTACGTATCGCTCCAAAGGGCGAACGGCTAGGTGTGAATACGCGCGACTTCTTGAACTTTTGCAAGTTGGCTTTTGCGCAAAAGCGAAAGACCTTGTTCAACAATTTGCGCGGAGTGTACGACGAGAGTTCCGTGAGAACAGCATTGCAAGAGGTGGGAGTACAGGCAGGCGCACGTGCGGAGGAGCTTTCGCTCAACAGCTTGGCCGATGTTTACAAGCAATTAAGCGGTGCTCAGAACTGATCTCGCTGTCCCGTAGCTTCGGGTCGTGGTCAACTCCGAAGAGATTCTCGTTTGAGATTGCGCACGTGCGCGGTGAATCAAAGCGACGCGGCAAATACTATGTTTTGGGACCTACGTACAGAACGCTCGTTACTTTGCCAACAACGTCGATCATGGGAGCAGTATTGAGCAATTCTTCCTGCCCAGTTGTCACGTCGTAGATGCGCAACTCGCCGCCTTCGGCGGTGTAGAAGACTTTGCGGGGGGTAATTGGCGCGATCGCGGTCACATCGCCTTTTGGAGTATCGATAATCGCCGTTCCCGCATTGGGATCGACAATCGAGAGGCATCCGGTAGTGCAAGTCCGCGCGCCGACGATGACTTTGCCTTGAAAAAGTGAAATTACCTGGTGGAAGCCGTCGCCGATCTTGACCTGCTTCCCTGCCGTGAGAGAGGAAAGCGACAGGGCGGTCATGCTTCCCGCTCCCGGCGTCGCCGGATTGCTTCCTGCAACGTAAAGGTTGTTTGTGTCCGCTATTCCTATCGTTGCAGCATCGACATTCACTGGCTGGCTTACCGCGAGTGAGCTCATGTCGACGGTAACAACGCTTGCCTGCGTTCCCCCGCATTCAAAGCCGCAGTTGAGAATGTAAGCTTTGCTGTCGTCGGCCGAGAAAACACCGTAGATAGGATGATCGAGGCCGGTCACGGTCTGCACCGTGCTGTCGGGAGTATTAACAATTTCAAACTGAGTTAAAGTTTCGTTAAATACCAGAAGCTTGTTGTTGTTATGTGAAAGCACAATGCGATGCGCACCAGGTAGACAATTGCCGTTGGTCTGACAGTTCCCAGGAACGCTTGGAATGTTCTTGGGAGTTGGGATCGAGCTTCCGGTCAGATCAACGATGCTCACCTCACTGTTGCTTCCCAGCGCAGCGTAAATGAACTTGCCGTCAGAACTGGCGGCGAGGCTGTCGACCGGCCCTGCGAATTGGGCCTGGCAGCCACTGCCCGTAGTGCAATCTATGTTGCCAATCTTGCTGACCTGCGTCTCCTTGATGTTGTCAATGATATTGAGATTGTTGTCGCCGCTGTTGTACTCGATAGTCGTGCTGTTAGGACCGGCGATCATGATCGTTGGCGGAGGAGATGAAAAGAGCCCAACACCCTGTATCGGAATACTGGACGCGGAGAGTTGATCCTTTGAGGCATCCACGATCAATATGCTGCCGGTGCTGGTGAGATTGACGGCGACAAACGCCCGCTCATCAAGGCCGCTGGTCGGAGTGGTGCTGCTGTTGCCGCCTCCGCATCCGGGCTGGCTGACGATCAACAAAACGATGCTCGCTAGGGCAGCGAGAGTGAACCTGCGTCTCAAATTCTCTCCTTGACCTCGTTGTAGGCGTTGAATGCACGATTATAAATTGTCGCAGTTGAGAGCTGCTCGCCTGACCTGGCTTGGGACGAAGGTTGGGCGTTCACCGCACTCGTACAATTGATAGACCCATGGAGTGGTCTGTCGCAGACAGTTTGCATGCGGGCATACAATGAGCAAGACGGCAGTCGGAGTTGCGGCTCATGTTTGTTCCTCTGTTCTCCCTTCGTGCAGGCCTTCGGACTGGTAGCGTTCTACTGGCCTTCGCCCTTTCCGCATCCGGGCAAAATCAGACTTCAATTCAGCCCGTAACTGCTGACGGGACTCCTGGCCCTCAAAGGCTAATCGATCTTCTGCTCTGGAGTCCGTCAGTTCGCCGCAATCCATTACAGGCCGATCCAAGGACGACGACGGCGTTCGTTCGTCCCTGGCTGGTAAGCTCTCGCCTGTTCGATCTCTCAAGGCTTTCGACGGCTCGTGCACGTCCCGCTCCTCAACCGAAGAGTTATCGTCTTACGCCTGATCCTTTCAATTGGTCGCTCGCCAACACTTCTCCCGATGAGGATAACTACGCGTATTTTCCCGATTTGCCGCGAGTTGGCTTTCGCACCACTGCCGAGCGCATGGCGGAAACGAATTTCGCCCCGCATCGACCGTCTTCGATTCCGGCGAAATTCGACGTTTCGCGCATTGGCGAACGCGATATCGGGGAAGGCATAAATTTCTTTTCCATCGAAAAAGAAGTCGCGCTCGGACGTGAGCTCTCCATGGAAGTGGAGCAGAGCGCGCGTTTGTTGACCGATCCGGCGGTCAATGAGTACGTGAATCGGACCGGGCAGATTCTCGTTCGCCATTCCGACTGCAAAGTACCTTTCACCATCAAAGTCATCGATGACGATGAAGTAAATGCGTTCGCATTGCCCGGAGGATTTTTCTATATCAACACCGGCGCGATTCTCGCCGCCGACGATGAAGCGGAGCTCGCCGGAGTCATGGCCCACGAGATCGCCCATGTATGCGCGCGGCATGCTACGCGAAATCTGACCAAGAGCGAAATCACTCAGTATGCTTCGCTGCCGCTGATCTTCTTCGGTGGGCCGGTGGGGTACGCGGTGCGCCAGGTCGCCAGCGTTGCTATGCCGATGTCATTTCTGAAATTCAGCCGCGATGCCGAGCGTGAAGCTGACCTGCTCGGACTCGAATATCAGTATGCCGCCGGCTACGATCCCACCGCCTTCGTCGATTTTTTCGAGAAACTTGAAGGCGAGGACAAGGAGCCGCACAGCTTCATCGCGCGAGCATTCATGACCCACCCGATGACGCAAGATCGCGTGCGGCGCGCAGAAGCAGAACTGGAAATGCTCCCAGATCGGGAAAGCTACATCACTGATACGAGCGAGTTCGACGCAATCCGCGATCGCGTCTCAAAGCTGACCCACGGCCGGGCGCTCCAGGGCGGGCCGCGTCCTCATCCGACATTGCGACGCAGGACTGGAACTTAAGAAATGGGTGCCGTAGCGCGTGTCGAATAGATACTTTCGATGTGCGGGAGCAGCACAGAGCAACGAGACTCTCGTTGTGCACGCACTACTTTAGCGACAGCTCCGTCCAATTCCACTGGAACGCGCTGATGCAGACGAACTCGTAATTCATTGAGCGTTGGCCGCTCCGCTACATGACGGATCGCGGACATAAGATAATCCGAGAGGGACATTCCCTCCTTTGCGGTTCTGGCCTTTAGCTTCCTGTGCAACTTGTCCGGAACATTTCGCAGCTGGATCATCTTTGCCATATCACAACATTGCGCGCGCCCGCAGTTACCTTTCTGCGATACCTTCCAACATCTGGAAGAACTCAGGAAACGAAATCTGCGCGGCATCTGCCCCGTGGATCAACGTATCGCCCTTGGCCCTGAGCGCTGCTATCGCAAAGGCCATCGCTATACGGTGATCGTGCTCGGAATCGATTTCCGCTCCGTGCAGTTGCTGGCCTCCAGGTACGCTTAATCCATCTTCGTACTCAGTGACCTCAGCGCCCATTGCGCGCAGGTTCTTCGCCACGGCGGCGATGCGATCGGACTCTTTTACGCGCAGCTCGCGGGCGTCGCGTACCTCGATGCCGTCGCGAGTGTAAGGAGCGATTGCCGCGAGCACCGGCACCTCATCGATCAGCGCAGCCGATTGGGCGCCAGCCAGCTTGATGCCCTTCAGCGCACCGGCTTCGAGGGTGATCGTCCCGAGCAACTCGCCGTGGCTCTCTTCCACCTGAACCATGCGCACACGCGCACCCAGGGCTGTGAGTACGTCGAGCAAGACCGCTCGCGTTGGATTTAACAGTAGGGAATCGATTACGAGATTGCTTTCAGGAAACAGCGCTGCCGCACACAAGAAAAATGCCGACGACGAGATGTCGCCTGGAACCACAGCTTCAATCGCCTTGAGCCGCTGTCCTCCGCGGATTGCCACGCGGTCCTTGTCGCGACTGAGCTCTGCGCCAAATGCGCGCAGCGCGACCTCCCCGTGATCACGGGTTCGAATCGGCTCCTCGACCGTCGTCTCTCCTTTGGCAAAGAGTCCGGCAAGGAGCACCGATGTCTTCACTTGAGCGCTGGCCACAGGAGGTTTATACGAGATTCCCTCCAGCTTGCCTCCGCACACCTTCAGCGGCGCGTGTCCGTCTTGCGACGAAATCGATGCCCCCATTTTGCTCAGCGGCTCGATAATGCGCCGCATGGGTCGGCGCGAAAGAGAGGCATCGCCGATCAGTTCGCTCTCAAAGGGCTGACCTGCGAGTATGCCGGAAAGCATTCGCATGGTAGACCCGGAGTTGCCGCAATCGAGGGCCGCAGTTGGTTTCTTCAGGGAGCCGCCACAGCCGTAAATAGTGATTTCGCCATTGTTGCGTTCGACTCGTGCACCTAGCGCCTGCATGCAGGCAAGCGTGCTGGCGCAATCGGCTCCGGTCGAAAAATTGCGCAGCCGCGTGGTTCCTTCAGCGACCCCGCCCAACATTCCGTAACGATGAGAAATACTTTTGTCGCCCGGCAGACGAATTGATCCGATGATGTTCCTCGCAGGTTTAACGACGACGTCCGTCATTTATCTCCGTGTCCTTCAGACCGGCGCGCCAGTTTAGTTGCCTGATTTGCCGGGAATAATTTTTGCATTCGCGCGAATGCATCAGCCAACTTTGCGGGACGTAAGTTCATTCTCATTCTGCAGCACGGCAGCCATGCAGTGCCGAGCGATGAACGAGGTTCCCCAACGGGTGACAAGGTGCCTCCCGATGCTCGTGAAATTAACGAGGTGCCGGGCCATGACAGGCCGAGTGGTGACAACCTTCCTTGCAATTTGCCTGAGCAGCGGCGTTTGCTTTTCTCAAATTTACACTCTTCCGCCCGATTCGTTCGGCACGCGCAGTAATTCCCTCGATCAAATGCAGCTCGCCAGCATCTCCGGGGTGGTCGTCGGCTCGGACGGCGCTCCCATTCCCAACGTTCGCGTTGAAGTTCGCAATGAGCAGACATCTCGCGTCGTAGCCACAGGCTACACAAACAATGCTGGAGCGTTTCAGTTCGGCGGATTACCCGCATCGAGCTACGACATCATGGCAGTGCGCGGACTGGCAGAGGCTCACGAGCACCTTGCTTCCGGCGATTTTGGGATGAACCTCCGCCTTCGGCTCAACACCGCAGCCGGCGCAGCACAGGCAGACGGAAACGCGACTGTTTCAGTTGCCCAGTACAAGGTTCCCCAAAAAGCGCGGAATGCGTATCACAAAGCTGAAGAAGCTCTTTCCAAGAATCATCTCGATGACGTAAACAAAGAACTCGCGAAGGCCCTTGAAATTTACCCCGACTACGCGGAAGCACTGACGCTTCGGGGAGTAATATCGCTCGACGCTTCGCATCCTGAAGCTGCGGTCAACGATTTTGACCACGCTATCAAATCGGATTCGGGATATTCACTCGCCTACACGGCAATGTCAGCGGCTTTGAATCAACTTCATAAGTTTGACGATGCGCTGCGTTCGGCCGATCGCGCCATTACCCTGTCGCCGAGTTCGTGGCAGTCGTATTTCGAAATGGCAAAGGCTTACGTCGGCAAAGCCGATTATCAGCATGCGCTGCAACAGCTTTCCAGAGCCCAAAGCTTTCTACCTAAGGAATACGCGCCCCTGCACCTCGTGCGCGCGCAGGTGATGCTGGCGCTTAAGAATTACACCGAAGGGTTGGCAGAGCTGCAAGATTTCCTGACGCTTGCACCTCAAGACCCAAACGCTGGAGCGGCACGCGAAACAGTGGGAAAGCTGAAGGCTTACCTGGCATCGGCAGCCAATCCGGCCGTGCCGGCAGCGCATTGATCATCCCCGCAGCCCCACTTCATCTAAAAACTGCCGTAGGCCTCGGCCAAACTCTTCCGGATGTTCCAGAGCTGAGTAGTGTCCACCGCGCGCAATCGTTTGTAGCCGTGAGCTATTAATCTGTTGGTGCATGAGCTGCGCGTTGGCGAGCGGCGTAACCGTGTCTTCCTCGCCGGCGATGATGAGCGTGGGCACGTCAATCGTACGCAACGTGGGGATCGAATCCGGACGCTCTGCCATTCCCTGCTGGATCGCAGCCAATCCATCGACACTCATCATTTGCATCATCGCTCGCGCGTTCGCAACGATGTCAGGACGCGTCCGGCGCGTCGTTTCCCCGATCAGGTTTTGCGCCTGAGCATCGAAGAATGGAGCAGTCCCGTGCAGACGAGAGTCGGCAATGGACTTCAACCGATTTGCTCTTCCCTGCTCCGTGTCAGCTTCTGCCCGGGTGTTGGCAAGAACCAGCGCTGAAACGCGCTCTCGAAAGCGTCGCCATAATTCAAAGAGTACGTATCCCCCAATCGACACGCCGACGAATACCGCTTTGGGAATTTGCATTGTTTCCAATAAGCGCATCAGATCGATGGCATGTTTGCCCATCGTCGCTGTTCCCTTCCCCACCTCTGAGCGCCCGTGGGCGCGAAGATCGGGAAGTATCACCTGATACCGCGTCGCCAGCTTGCCTGCTACCGCTTTCCAGAATTCATGGTGAACGGGAAAGGGGTGAATCAGAATGATTGGAAACCCGTCGCCCATTAACTCGCAATAAAGCTTCGCATCGTCGCTGGTGAATTGCATCCAGAAGGTTCTAATTCAGTGGGGGCCGAAAATCCAGCACCGGCGAGCCACAAACAGAATTCCGACAATAAGCCCTACCTTGCATATTGGTCAGCTCACACGAGAAGCGCAGCAGCAAAATACGCGCCTGCGCACTGCGTACCGGCGACGGTTCCATCGTGCGAAGCAGCTGGCGAGTGTTTACCTGCTACCCATCTCGATCACTTGTCCGCGCGAGGCTTTGCGATTTCGGTGATCGAAAAATGCCCACAAACCGAGAGCAGCGGTACCGAGCAATGCAGTAAGCGCGGCTCCCGCCCTTACTTTGCCGATGGCGGCTTCGGAGTTGATTCTCTTTACGACGCGCGCTTCGGGCTTTCCTGATTTAGGAAGATCCTGCTTGATGGCAGCATTCAGGACATCCGCCAGATGCAGCGGATAGCGGTCTGTGTTCTGCCGAATCTGTTCGCGACAACTAAAGCCATCGGCCAGGATAAGTTCGTCCTCTGCGGCCTCGCGAACGGCAGGAAGCAGAACCCGCTCGCCGCACGCCTGCGAGACCTCGTACTTCTGCTCTTCAAAACCGAACGGACCGGCCATGCCGCAGCAACCGGAATCCAAGACTTTAGCCTCAAGCCCGATCCGTTTGAACACCTGCTCTTCGGCCTCCGTCTTGAAAATCGCCTTGTGATGGCAGTGGTTCTGCGTAATCGCTTTTCGCTTCAGCTGCGGAAATTCGAATTCACTCGCCTTCTTCTGAATGAACTCGCTCAAGAGCATCACCTGTCCGGAGAGCTTTTCAGTCAGATGTTCATCGGGTAACAGGTTCTTGAGTTCTTCTTTGAAGACAGAAGCGCAACTTGGCTCGAGTACAAGAATGGGAAAGCCGGCCTGAATATCCCTTTCCAAGCTTTGCAAAATGCGCTTCAGATAGACCTTTGCTTCGTCGAGCATGCCGAAGTCATACAGCGGACGCCCGCAGCAAAGGTTCTCGCGCGGAATGCGTACACGCCATCCCATGTATTCAAGCACTTCAACCGCGGCCTTCGCCGTATGCGCATGGAAATAGTTGTTGAACGTGTCCGTCCATAAGATGACCTGCGGACCGGGGGAGCGGTCGGTCTTGCGCCCATTGAACCACTGCCGGAATGTTTGCGGAGCAAACGGTGGAATCTGCCGCTGGCTCGGTATCTTGAGTACCGCTTTCATCAGATCGCTAAAACCAGGCGTCTGGCTGAAGAAATTGGCGAACTCCGGAGCAATCGATGCAAGGGCGGCCCACCGGTCAATGTGTCCAAACGCAAATGCCGAAATGGGACGCTTGTGCTTCTCGTAGTAATGCGACATGAATTCGGCTTTGTACGTCGGAATGTCGACGTTTACCGGACACTCGCCTTTACATCCCTTACAGCTTAAGCAGAGATCGAGCGCCTCCTTCACGCTCTCGTCCTGCCAGCCGGATTTCAATTCTTCGCCTTGAAGCATTTCGAAGAGCATGTGCGCACGGCCGCGCGTGGAGTGCTTCTCTTCGAGCGTGACCATGTAGCTGGGACACATCACGCCTTCTTCTTTACGGCGGCATTTGCCCACGCCGACGCAGCGCATCGTCGCGTGCCAGAATCGGCCTTCGTCCTCGGGAAACTTGAAATGAGTTTCCGGCTGCCAAGGGGCGAAGTCGGCGCCAAGACGCAGGTTTTCGTCGATCGGGAATGGATCCACGACCTTGTTGGGATTCATCTTGTTCTGCGGATCCCAAATCGCCTTGAACTCCTGGAATGCCTGCACCAGTTCGGCCCCAAACATCTTGGGCAGCATCTCGGCCTTGGATTGTCCGTCGCCATGCTCTCCCGAAATGGAACCGCCGTAACTCACTACCAGATCGGCGGCCTCACTGATAAAAGCTCGATAATTGCGAATGCCTTCGACGGTTCGAAAATCGAAGTCAATGCGCGTGTGGATGCAGCCTTGCCCAAAGTGTCCGTAGAGCGAGCAGTTATAGCCGTGCTTCTCCAGCAATTTCCGCAGATCGCGCAGATAATGCCCGACTTTGTCCGGCGGAACTGCTGAGTCTTCCCAACCTTCCCACGTCACTGGCTCTCCAGGAACAAAGGCCGTGGCGCCGAGGCCGGATTCGCGAATCTCCCAGACGAGCTTCTCCTGCTTCTTGTCGTCATAGAGCTTCATCTTTGGTGCATTGGCGCCAGCCTTGAGGCGGGCCATCATTGCGCGCGCTTTCGCGTCGGATTCTTCCTTGTTCTCGCCGCCGAATTCCACCAGCAGGAAGCCTTTGCCATCGGGCAGCAACGCCAAGTCTTCGACGTGAAGGCCCTTCTTCTTCATGTAGCCGACGAGGCGGTTATCAATCCCCTCCAGACCGATCGGTTTGAAAGTAAGAACTTCCGGAACGTGATCACCTGCGGCATAAACGTCGTCATAACCGAGAACGACGAGCGTACGAGCAGGAGGCGAATACACCAAACGCAGCTTCGCCTCCAGCACCATCACGCACGTTGCTTCTGAGCCGACCAACGCACGCGCGACGTTGAAGTGGTTCTCGGGCAGAAGCTCGTTCAGGTTGTAGCCGGAGACGCGTCGAGGAATATTGGGATAGCGCTCGCGAATCAGGTTCGCGTACTTATCGCGGAGGGCCTTGAGCTTGGAATAGATCTCTCCGCGCCGTCCACCTTCACGGATGATGTGCTCGAGTTCGGCCTCACTGGTCTCGCCCACCTTCATGTGCAGGCCGTCGTACGTAAGGATGTCGAGTTCGTAGACGTTCTCCTCCGTTTTGCCCGCCATTAATGCGTGCACCCCGCAGGAGTTGTTGCCGATCATTCCCCCCAGGGTACAGTGGTTGTGCGTTGCTGGGTCGGGTCCAAACGTGAGATGGAAGTGCTCTGCAGCTTTGCGCAGCGTATCAAGCACAATGCCAGGCTGCACGCGCGCATACTTCTCGCGGTGATTCAACTCGAGAAGCTGGTTGCAGTACTTGGAAAAATCGAGAATCACGGCGAAGTTGCAGCACTGTCCACAAAGGCTCGTGCCGCCACCGCGAGAGAGCACTGGGGCTCCATGCATGCGACACAGACGCATCGCGGCGATCGCATCTTCAGCATCGCGAGGCACGACCACACCGATCGGCACCTGACGATAGTTCGATCCGTCGGTGGCATAGAGAGCACGATCGCCGTCTCCGAATCTGACTTCGCCTTTAACTATCTCCTTAAGCGCTCTTTCGAGCTCATGCGCTTGAGCGAATCGCTTGTGCTTGGAAGGATCATGAGAACTGGGTGGAAGAATTGAGGGATTGTGAGCAGCCGGAGTCAACGCCACTAGCTTTTGCATGACTTTAGGTTGGATTGCTGCGAGTACTCTTCAGTTTGCCGAAAACAGAGCAAGCAAATGCCATAAGCAACAAAGGCAGCCAGGAAATGGCTGCCTTTGTTCAGTTGAGATCAATATCAATGATGAGTAGTTGTGCGTTTGCGCGTCGTACTGCGCCGCGGCGGAGTTTTCTTTTTGGAAGGAGGCTCTTGTTTGGCGCCCTCGGTCAGCGTCAGCATGACTCCACCGCCAGTATTAGGCAGACATCCTGCCGGCTGAGGTTGCTGTGCGTTCGCTGCTGCGGCAGCAGGTTGCTGCTGTTCTCCCGAAGCAGCGTTCTGTGCGGGTTGAGCGGGAGGCAGA
>DATEKE010000112.1:0-4109 GCA_035277605.1 Terriglobales bacterium
ATTCCCGAATCGTTGCGTACGGCTTCGAGTTCGCCGGGTTTGTTTGCTATCACCACGTCAGGTGGTAGCAGTTTGGGAATGCTGCTGTCTTTTGGCGTGGAGAGCACTTTGAAGAAATCGGTGGTGAGATCTTTGTCGAACAGTTTGTTTCGGTAGATGTCTTCGAGCAGCGTCATCATCTCCCGCGGAGTAGACACATTTTCGCGACCTTGGCGCGCAGCTTCCAGGTCCATCATCTTGCGGCGGAGATGAGTGTTCTTCAGGCCGAGGCTTGCCAGCATCTGCTCGACATTGCTCATTCCTACGTGGTCGATCAGCACGTTGGTTGCGGAGTTGTCGCTCACAGCAACCATCATCGTCGCTAAGTCGCGATTGGTGACCCGAGTTACACCCGGCGTAAGTCCCAGCATGATGTAGCTGTCGGGGACCATGTCTTCGGAGCGAACCGTGTACAGATCATTGAGACGCGCAACGTTCTTCTCGCCGCGGCGCCCGCGCTGTTCCTGCTGGTAAAGCTGGGCGAGGACAGTGATTTTGATCGAGCTTGCTTGAGCGAAGACGTCATCTGCGTGCAGCAAGAACGTCTCTCCGCTGGTCAGATCGCGGATTGCGATGCCCATAACGCCATCAAGATGGCGATCCACTTCGGCGATACGATCCTGAAGCTTCTGCCAAAGCGCCTGCTGTTTTTCCTTTGTGGGATTTTGCGGGCAGCAAGAGGAAGCAGACTGGGCCCAAGTCATTAGCGGCAAGAAACAGAAAGCGAGTGAGAAGACACGAATGGCGCGTTTCATTCCGGAGCAGATTAAATTTCAGACCCGCGGTGAATCAAGCGGTCTCGCGATGCGAAGCTCCGGAGGCGCGTGCGGCGGAACTGAAGGCTTTCACCGCCTTCTGCTCGTCGTCATAGCTTTCAAAAACGGTGATAAGTTTCGTAATCTGCAGAAGGTCTCCAACCCGCTTGGTGAGGTGAAGGAGTTTGATGTCCCCACCGGCGTTGCGCGCGCTGGTAAACAGGCTGACCATGGTGCCGATGCCGCCGCTATCGATGTAGTTGACGTTAGCCAGATTGAGTACAATGCGGTTGTTCTGAGCGAGATCCTTCTTGATTGTGTCCCGCAGTTGGCTGGCCTCTTCACCGAAGACAATGCGCCCGTTGCAGTCAATGATCTTCACGCCATCAGCCATGCGCGCTGAAAGTTTTAGAGACATGGGAGCCCCCACCGAAGTTGGCCGAAAGCCTACTACCTGCGTGAAAGCATTGCAAGGGTAGAGAACCGCCATCTGCAGTCGGGACAGGCGTATTTTCGAGGTTTCGCTGGGTTGGAGTACCGAGTCGGGATCTCCGAAAGGGAGTTGGTCATCCAACCATTTTCGCGCCTGGCAACTGCCGGATTGTTTATTAGTGAGCGCTTTGGAGCTCAGGTTCCGGCTTCACTGAACGCAGCTTGCCGCCCGGGATCGGCGCGAGGAGTTGCTCTTTGCGGTAGATCAAATTGGTAGCATTGAACGTGGCCAATTCAAAGCCGTGGCCATGAGTGATGGCGTCGGTCGGGCAAGCTTCGACGCAGTATCCGCAAAAAATGCAGCGGTTGTAGTCGATGTTATAGACAGCCGCGTAGCGCTCGGCCCCGCTGATGCGATTTTCTTCCGTGTTCTCGGCGGCCTCGATGTAAATGCAGTTGGAAGGGCATGCGGCGGCGCAGAGAAAGCAGGCAACGCATTTTTCCAGTCCATTCTCGTCGCGCTGCAGGACGTGAAGTCCGCGAAATCGCTCCTGGAACTTCGCGCCGCGAAGCGGGCCCGCTCCGTCGGGGTAGTTCTCGACGACCGTAGGCTTAAACATCTCCTTAAAGGTGATGGACATGCCCTTGGCGATCGCGGCAATGTTCTTGACGATGGACATATTTCGATTATACCTGTCGTGATTTTGGCTCTCGGACCTAAAGCGGCTTGTCAGGAACCAGTTCGACGAATTCGACGCCTAACTTGCTGCCTTCGCGGAAGCGCACTACCGCCTCGACCACGTTCGTCGCTCGCGAGCCCGGTTCCACGATGCTCAACCGCAATCGCTGCCCGATACTCAGCGATTCAATCGCTGACGCGCTCGGAGCCTCAAGGCCCATCCCGCTGCCGCTGACTTCAGAGACAATGCCCAACTCGCGTCCGTTCTGATCGTAGACGCGCGCCTCCTCAGTGAATCCCAAACGCGGGAACTTACGGATGTGTTTGAGGGAGCTCACTTGGCGAGCACCAGCTTGGCGATGGTCTGAAGCTGCATGTTCGACGTGCCTTCGTAGATCTTGCCGATCTTGGAATCGCGGAAAAACTTCTCTACCGGATAGTCTTTCACGAAGCCATTGCCGCCGAAGATTTCGACGGCCAGCGAACTCACACGCTCCGCAACTTGCGAAGCGAACAGCTTGGCCATCGCGGCTTCTTTCACGAAGTTCTGCCGGGCATCTTTCATCCGTGCAGCGTTATAGACCATAAGGCGCGCCGCATGGATGTCGGTCGCCATCTGAGCGAGCTGGAATTGAATGCCCTGGAATTCCGAAATAGATTTCCCAAACTGCTTACGCTCTTGCGAGTACTTCGCCGCAGCTTCCCATGCGCCTTGCGCTAGCCCGAGCATCTGTGCGCCAATGCCGATGCGTCCTTCGTTGAGGGTCTCGATAGCGATCTTGTAGCCTTTTCCGACCTCGCCCAGCACGTTCCCTTTCGGAACGCGCAGATCTTCCATCAACAGTTCGCAGGTGCTGGAAGCTCGAATACCCAGCTTGTCTTCTTTCTTGCCGACCGAAAATCCCGGAAAGTTCTTTTCCACGATGAACGCTGTGATACCACGATACCCAGCGGCAGGATCGATATTCGCAAACAGAATGAACAGTCCAGCTTCTTTGCCGTTAGTGATCCACAGCTTGCGCCCATTGATCACGTATTCGTTGCCGTGCAGCTCGGCGCGTGTCTGCATGGCGAATGCGTCGGATCCTGACCCAGCCTCGCTCAACGCATAAGCACCAACGGTATCCGTAGCCATGCGCGGAAGATAGCGACGCCTCTGCTCGTCAGTTGCCCAGCGCAGTAGCGCATTGTTCACCAACGTGTTCTGTACATCCACGAGCACGCCCGCGGATGGGTCAATGCGCGAGATCTCCTCGACCGCAAGAATCGCCTCGAAAAAAGTGCCCGCTCCGCCGCCGTACTGCTCGGGAATCTCAATCCCCATGAGCCCAAGCTGGAAGAACTGCTCAATCAACCCGTGATCGAAGACCTGCTTCTCATCCATCTCGCGTACCAGCGGACGCAGCTTCTCTTCGGCAAACTGGCGCACGTTATCGCGGAATAGAATCTCGTCTTCAGTAAGGCAGGTGAGCGGAGTTGGAGGAGCGCTCGCGTCGATCACGGCTTCAGGCATGAATCACTCCTGATGGGGAGAAACAGGTGATTTTATCATTCGAGCAAAAAGCTAACATGGTCTTGCGGGCGCTCGGAACAAGGCCATCTCAAAGGACACATGCGCCTTTGAGGTTGTCGTGATCTGAAAGAATCCGCCTGATTCATTCGCAGGATTTGTGGCGGCCCCAGGCCGTGCAGAACCCGGGCAGGTTGGTGCATCCTATTAAGTTTGCACAAGAGGAACTTGGAATGCCGGGAGAGCTCGAGACCACGGCTTTGAAGGCGGAGCCGTCTCCAAAGCGCGAGACTGCAGTCCTCGTCAACGATCCGCTCTGGTACAAAGACGCCATCATTTATGAAGTACACGTCCGCTCGTTCTATGACTCGGTCGACGACGGCATGGGCGACTTCCCTGGCCTGACCAAGAAACTCGACTACATTCAAGATCTCGGCGTCACTGCGATTTGGGTTCTGCCGTTTTGTCCATCTCCCTGGAAGGACGACGGTTACGACATTGCCGACTACACCGATGTGCACCCGGCGTATGGAACGCTGCGCGACTTCGAAGTCTTTCTGCGCGAAGCGCATCGCCGCGATCTGCGAGTCATAACCGAGCTGGTTCTCAACCACACCTCCGATCAGCATCAATGGTTCCAGCGCTCGCGCCGCGCTAAGCCCGGCTCGCACTGGCGGAATTTCTACGTGTGGAG
>DATEKE010000113.1:0-3383 GCA_035277605.1 Terriglobales bacterium
GAAGCTGGTAGCCGGCAGCTTCTTTTCACACCTCTTCGCGGACCACATACGGCTCACGATACGTTCCGCGCAACATCGTGTTCGCTTCGTCGTCATTAACTACCTGTTCCGTTTCGGGATCAAACTTCAACGTGCGACCTAAACGGTAGGAAGCATTTGCGAGATGTACAAGCGTGGTTGAGATATGTCCTTCCTCGATCGGGCAATGCAGGTCTTCGGCTTTGCGGCTGCGCACGCAATCGATGAAGTTGGCCCAGTGATCGCCGCTCGCTCTGCCCGATGGACCTGGCTCAGCTTTGTTGGTCAGCCAGGTCTTGTATGCGTCATAGCCATCGATGCCAAGATAGCCATTCAATCCATAGAAGATGTTGCCAATGGTGTTCGTTTTCGCGTCCTGCGGACCAAGAGCCTGCTGACCTGCGGCACCCGCTCTCTTCGGGCGTGCTGCCGGTGCGAGCCCTGCTGCCGGGACGGCCGAGCTGCCGTAAGCCCCCGTGCCGATCTCGGCTTCGTGGTTGGTGATCCAGTGGCGAACTTCTACCTCCATCATCTTCCGTTTTCCGTTCGGACCTTCGAAGTAGTACGTGGCGTTCAGGACGTTGGGTGTTTCCTGATCGTCGTCAAACATGAAGTGCCCACCGGTGGCAGAAACCAGAACGGGAAATTTGACTCCGAGTCCCCAGCGCGCGATGTCGATCTCGTGAATGGCCTGATTGCCGATCTCGCCGTTACCGGTGTCCCAGATCCAGTGCCAGTTGTAGTGGAAGCGATTCTTCGTGAACGGCTTCATTGGCGCGGGACCAGTCCACAGGTCGTAGTTGACGCCGGGTGGAACTGGTTCGGGAGAGGCATGGCCGATGGTGTTGCGCCACTTGTAACAGAGAGCGCGGGCGAGGTAGACGTCGCCGATGGTGCCGTCCTGGCTGTGCTTAATGGCTTCCATCATTCCCGGATTGGAACGCGACTGGCTGCCATGCTGGCAAATGCGGTTGTACTTCTTCACCGCCTTCACCAGTTGCTTGCCTTCGAAGGTGTTGTGCGAACACGGCTTCTCGACGTATACGTCTTTGCCCGCCTGGCATGCCCAGATCCCAATCAGCGAATGCCAGTGGTTAGGCGTGGCAATCGAGATGGTGTCGATATCTTTGTCCTCGAGCAGCTTGCGGACGTCGGTATAAGTCTTCGGCTTGGGCAGCCCCATCTTCTGCACTTCGTCAAGGCGGTGCGCGAGGACGGAATCGTCGATATCGCAGAAGGCAGCGATCTCGACGTTTGGCACTTTGGAGAAGCCGCGTAGATGGTCGTTACCGCGCCCGCGGAGTCCGCAGATTGCATGCCGCACGCGATCATTCGCGCCCAGAACCCGTCCGCCTAACGCCAACGTGGCGGCGCCTACTGTGGCTGCCTTGCCAGCAGTCTTCAAAAAATCACGCCGATCCATATCCATAGTTTTGTTCCTGTATTCAGTAATATGACTTGCGCAAGCGCGGATAGTATATCCGCGCAACACAAAACAAGAATACGTTGTGCCGTGCGAAACGGGCGGGAGCAGTTGCGCATACAATGAGTCGCCGCGAACTATTGACTTCTGTGTGAATTTGTCATAGCAGAGAAGAAGGAAGTGAAGTTGAGAGTCGTTTTGCGCGGCAGATGAGTTGGTCGCGAATATTGCTTTCGCGCTGAACAAACCAAGTCTGATTCGGAGACCCCATGACCCTGACTCGACGTTCCATTCTGAAATCCGCCGCGCTCACCGCAGCCTGCAGCGCGATTCGGCCGATGATCTCTTTCGCCCAAACTCCAGCAGCGAACGACGATAAGCAGTTTCACGGTCTGCGAGTGGGCGCGTGCTCATATTCGGTACGGGCGTTTCCATTAGCTGAAGCGCTGCAGGACATCAAGCGCTTGGGCGTGCATTACCTCTCCTTAAAAGAGGTTCACTTGCCGCTTTCATCCACGCCCGATCAACGCAAGCAGGTGAAGCAACAGGCAGAAGACATGGGCCTCACGATCACGAGCTGCGGTGTGATTTACCTCAAGGACGATGAAGGATCCATGCACCAGGCTTTTGATTATGTGCGCGATCTGGGAGCTTCGATCGCTGTGATCGGCGTTACTCATGAGCAATTGCCGACAGTGGATAAGGTGATCCGCGACTACGATCTCAAAGCCGCGATCCACAATCACGGCCCCAACGACAAAAGATTTCCGTCTCCGCTGCAGGTGTACGACGCGATCAAGGGACTCGATAAGCGCATCGGCGTGTGCATGGATATCGGCCATACCTTCCGCATGCATGAGGACATCGTGGACGACATAAAGAGGACATTCGATCGCCTCTACAGCATGCACTTCAAAGATCTCGAGTCCGATCACGTCGACGCAAAGGGCGTTCCGGTAGGCACAGGCGTGATGCCGATCATCGGAATCCTGCGCGAACTGGTGCGCTCCAACTACAAAGGCGAAGTTCAGCTTGAATATGAGGTCGAGGCCAAGGATCCAGTTCCCGGAATGGCGGAATCGTTTGGATACATGCGGGGAGTGTTGCAGACGATAAGTTAAGGATCACCGGTAGGGCAGCGAATCACTTGAGTCGTGCAGTCTGAGTGGTTCTGACGTGATCTGATTTGGCAGGCAAATGTCTTAACACCCGGCCTATTTAAGATTGTCATCCTGAGTCCGCTTCAGGCGGACGAAGGATCTCCCGGGATGCGTCAAACTTAAATGCACTCGCCCGGCTCTTTGGCCAAAACGGCGACGGGGTTTTCGTGGAGGAGCCATACCGGCAGCAATTTAGTCCGATACGTCGCGGGAGATCCTTCGCGCAACAGAAGCGCTTCAGGATGACAGCGGTTGAGAAGAACGTACCTGTCCTGAACTTTTGAAAGTCAATATGCGAGGATGAGCATCACTCGGCGCACATTAATCGCAAGCTCGGCAGCGGGAATCGCAGCCATGCGCGCGCCGCTCGCTGCGCGAGATCGGCAGTCCTCTACGCCGGTGCGCAAGGGACGCATTCATCAGTCAGTCAGCCGCTGGTGCTACGCGAAGATCCCGCTCGACCAGCTCTGCGAGTACGCCGCCAAAATCGGATTACGTGGCGTCGATTTGCTTCAACCCGAGGAGTATGACACCCCGCGCCGCTGCGGCCTGATCTGCACGATGGGCTACGCCGGCGGCGGCGAAATCGCCAACGCTCTTAATCGCACGGAAAACCACGCGGCGATTGAACAAGGCTTTCGCACCAATATTCCTAAAGCTGCAAAGGCAGGCGTTCCCAACGTGATTACCTTTTCGGGAAATCGACGCGGCATGTCGGACGAAGAAGGCGCGAAGAACACCATTGCCGGTCTGAATCGCGTGAAGCGCATCGCCGAAGATCA
>DATEKE010000114.1:0-30319 GCA_035277605.1 Terriglobales bacterium
GTCAGGATCAGCTTGGCCTAAGCGAATCATTTCCTGCTCGAGTTCTCCCGCGAATCCAGCACGGGTAAGACTCTGCTCATTGAAGAATTCGCGCAGATGCGAATCGGTCACATGATCAGCGGCATCGCGATATCCGTTCTGCCCATCGCGGCAGATGTCAACCAGTTCCTGCAGGAGTCTTATTGTGCTTGCGTTGTCCATGGTTGATTCTTGAGATGAGAGAACCAACCTCTAAGTTTGCAACGCACAACTCGTCTAGATGATTGAGAAGCTGGGGATCTCCGAATTCACTCTCGGTTCCCACAAACCAGCTCGCTCATGTCCGGGTTCAATTTCCGCCGGCATCTTGTCCAGCGGCTTTCCCCGTCATGCGCCGAATGAACCGCACCTCTTCTTCACGGTACGGTTCTCCTGATGCATTGAAGATGTCATGAAACCAGACCGGCGGCGGTTTCATGATGTACGGATGCTGCCACGATTCCCAGGGATAAAACGTCTGCGTTTTTCCCGCGACGAATCCCCAGTTGATCGCGCCGACGTGATGCGCTTTAGCGATGGGGAGAATTGTGTCGAACGTGCTGCCGACCGAGCGCGCCATGTACTCGGTGCAGATGATGGGGCGATGATAGCGCTCAAGCCAGCGCACGTGCTTCTCGAAGCTCTCGGGCCAGCCGTAGTTGTGGAACGTGATCACGTCGGAAAGGTCGAGCTGTACGCGCTGCATGGGCGTGAGCTTTTCCGGAGCTGACCAGTCGCCGTCCCAAAGGCCACTGGTAAGCGGCTGAGTTGCGCCCGCCGCTCGTGCCCAGCTGTAGACCTGCGGCAGGAGCGCCAGCACCAGGTCCTGCTTGTTCTTGGGTTCCATTTCGGAATAAGGCTCGCCATTGGTGTTGTTGGGCTCATTCCATAAGTCCCAAGCGAGCACGCGACGGTCATTCGCGAATGCACTCACAACGCCGCGAACGTAAGCCTCGAGGCGCGGATACTGCGATGAATCGGTCAGCGCATCGGCTCCCGGACTTTGTACCCAGCCGGAGTTGTGAATACCCGGGATCGGCGGATGTTGTGGTCCCAGTTTGGGAAACGGATCCCACACTGAGTCGAAGAGAACGAACATTGGCCGGATATGATGCTTGTCAGCGATATTGAGGAACGTGTTGATGCGTTGGGTGAAGCCTTTCGCGTCCTGCTTCCACACCAGATCGTGCAGGAAGACGCGCATGGTGTTCATACCCAGGGACTCTGCCCATCCGAACTCTTTGTCGATCTGCTGCGGATCGAAGGTTTCCGCCTGCCACATCTCCAGTTCGTTGATCGCGTCGGCTGGAATGTAATCGCTGCCAACCAGCCACGGTTGCTGCTGATACCAAGCGTTGGCCTTCTGCTCCGACCAGCGATCCGGAGGAGGCGTTCCAGTTTGCGCGTCGGTCATGCAAGGCAGCGAAGAGAGCAATACAATCAGGAGGTATTTCGAAATTCTGCGGTAATTTGCGATCATTAGTCTTTCCCAAAAGAGAACAGTTATTTGTGTGATTCTGGGCGAAACATCATAACCCAGTCCGCTCCAATCTTGGCAGGTCATCCGAAGTGCACGCCCTTGGCTTCAGGACCGAAGTAAACCACGATTGCGGCAAGACTCAAGACCGCAGCCGCAAGCAATCCCATCGACTGCGTATAGGAGAACCGCTCGCCAAGCAGGGGCTCGACGTAGCTGATCGAGGAGGCGAACAGCACCCCGATCTGATATGCGAATCCGGGAAAGAACCCGCGCAGTTCGCCTGGCGACAGCTCATTGATGTGCGCGGGAATCACTCCCCAGGCGCCTTGCACCATGAACTGCATGAGGAATCCGCCGGCGATAAGCAATGCAGTCGTGGGAGAGAGAATCCAGAGCGGAATCACAGCTAGGCCAAGCAGAGCGGCGGTGATCATGGCTCGCCGGCGTCCTTTCCGGTCGGAATACGCGCCGAATGCCAGCCCGCCGCAAATCGCGCCGACCATCGCGATAATGCTGATGATCGCTGTCGCGTGTGGATCGTACCCGCGCTGCTTGCTCAGGAATGTCGGATAAAGGTCCTGCGTGCCGTGTGACATAAAGTTCATCATGGTCATCAGCACGACAAGATAGAGGAAACGCCGCCAATTGCGTCGGACCACCGACCAGTAGGTGCTCCAATCCGTGCGCGTCGCGTGCCACGCAGCCGATTCTTTCACTTTCGCGCGAATGAAGAGCGAGAGCAGCGCCGGCAGTCCTCCAACGAAGAAAAGCGCCCGCCATCCGTGATGAGGAAAGATCGTGAAGTACGCGACCGCAGCGAGAATGTTCCCGAGCGCATAGCCCTCCTGCAAAAGACCGGAGAGAATACCGCGCCAGCGCGCGGGAACAGATTCCATCGTGAGCGACGCTCCAACGCCCCATTCGCCTCCCATGCCGATTCCATAGAGGAGACGCAGAACCATGAACATGCGATAGCTGGTTGCGAGTCCCGAGAGAACTTCGATAACCGAGTAGAAGATGACGTCGAGCATCAGCGGCAACCGACGACCATATCGGTCTGCCATCAAGCCGAAGATGATGGCGCCCACGGGACGCATCGCCAGGCTAGCGGTCAGCGTAAGAGCAATGTCGGGCCGCGTGCGATGGAAATCACGCGCAACGTCGCTCAGAACGTAGGTGAGGACAAAGAAGTCGAATGCATCGAGCGTCCAGCCAAGAAAGCCGGCGAGCAAAGCGTTGCGCTGGTTGGCGCGCTCGGCTCGTAGTTCCACGCTCGATGCATCAGATAGATTCGGCATTCAGAGATGGCTGCGAAGATCCCAGTTCGGGATTACTTGCGCAAAGCCTCCTGAATCGCTCGCTCGGCCAGCGGAGCCATGACCGCGTATCCGGCGTCGTTAGGATGCAGGCAGTCATACGTCAAATCCTGCTTCAGCATTCCTGAGCCGTCGACCATCGCCGAGTAGTAGTCGAGGTAAATGAATCCGTTCTTGGCGGTGTAACTCTTGATCCAGTCGTTCAGCTCTACGATCTGCTGTGGCGGTCGTCGTACGCTCTGCTGGCGCAGAGAATCGCAGATCGGCATCACCGACGCAATCACAACGCGAATGCCATTCGCCTTTGCCAAATCCGACATCGACGAAAGATTATCTTCGACGTTCTGCAGCGTCTCAACTCCGGTATTTGCCGAGATGTCATTTGTTCCCGCAAGCGTCACTACGACCTTCGGTTGGAGATGAATTACATCGGGACGAAAGCGGACCAACATCTGCGGCGTAGTCTGGCCGCTAATGCCGCGGTTGATGTACGGCTTCCCAGGAAAGAATTCCGCCTTGCCTTTGCCCCAGCCATCCGTGATCGAATCTCCCATGAAGACCACGCGATTTTCACCCGGAGCCGCGGACGGAGTCTTCGCGTTCGCATCGCGGTAACGGCCCAGATTTGCCCAGTCATTTAGCGCCTGATGCGCACGCTGAAGCTGAGGGACGAGCTTCTCAAGTTCGGGATCGACCGCCTGCGGCGGCTGATTGGACGATGGCTGCGAAGGCGCAAGCTGCGCGAGTCCGCCTGAAAAAGTGCAGAGAACGAGTGCGACCACTGCGAGCAGGTTTTTCATGGAACGGCATGATAAACGATGGCGCAGAATCCTTGCGCTACTTCAGGCCGTTCAGAATCTGTCCAACCTCTTTTCGCGAACGAAACTGCCAAGCGCTGCCAAGCTGCTGAAGGGCGCTGTTCAGGTCAGCGACTGAGAGTTTGCTCGTTTCTGCAAGCAACCGCTGAAGCTCGGAATGGACAATGGCGGTCTCGCGTTCGTCCGCATCTTTGCGAAACTGCTGCGCTGCTGCTTGCGCAGAGCCGTACTCAACCGCCGCATCCTGATGGAGGTATCCGCGCAAGAAGCGTGCCAGCGCCGCGTACTCGCGTGGATCGATACCGGATTTCACTTCGGTCTCCAGCACTCCGGATAGCTCGTGAGCACGTAATACTGACTTGAATTCTCCCATTTCAAAATGACCACGGCGTGCGAGCAGGGGAACGAGTGCGCGTCATCGCGACGCATGCTGCGTCCGACTGGTTGATTGCTGTCATAGTCGAGCACCAGATTGGAGTGTCCGCCGGGACGATGCAGCCACCGATCGATCCTCTCGTGATTCTCATGAATGGCAGCGGCGACGGCCATTTCGGCGGTGGCGCGATCCGTGTAGGTGGAATCCGTCGAGATCGATTCCGCATCGAGACGCTCTCGCAGTTCGGCATCCGTTTTCCCGATATGACGCTCCAGTGTATGGCCGCCCTGAGCCTCATCGCGGGACAGATCATAGCGAGCCGTAGGTTCGAGAGCGACATGCTCTACAGGTTTCGGCGGAGCCTCTGCTGGTTTGGAGTTGCGATGAAAAAATAGATAGTACGCGAGAATGATGAGTAGAATGACAACGATCAGACATCCCAGCCGTTTTCGCTTCACCGGAACATTCTACTGAGCGTTTGCTGTCGCGCGGGAACATCCTCAATTCCGGGAACTCCCATCTAAGAATCTGATGAAATTCACGTATCTACGACGGGTTTGGCGCGCCCTCATCAAGGCCTTCAAGGATGTAGATCAGCACCATCTGCTCGCCTTCGCGGGCAGTCTGGCCTACTACTTCTTCATGTCGCTGATCCCGTTCCTGATTTTCCTCGCCAGCCTGCTGGTTTACGTTCCCATTCAGGGACTCTTCAACTACATCCTGGGTGGCCTCGCGCACATGCTGCCGCGCGATTCCATGCAGACCATCCAGAAAGTCGTCACCGACCTGATTGCGACCAACCGCACAGGTTTTCTGTCGTTCGGAATCATCGGGACCATCTGGTCGGCGTCCGGCGGATTCAGTGCAATGATCGAAGCACTGAACGTTGCCTACGATGTGCAAGAGGGGCGGCCCTTCTGGAAGACGCGTCCGCTAGCTGTGCTGCTAACCGTCGCTGTCGGTGCGCTGGTTACGATTCTTCTGTTCGCGATGTTCTTCGGCCCGCACTGGGGAGGCTTGCTCGCAGCTAAACTGCATCTGAGCCCATTCTTTACCAAGGCATGGTTCTATTTCCGCTGGGTGCTCGCCGCAATCTGCGCAATCTTAGCCGTCGAAATTATTTATTATCTTGCTCCCAATGTGGAACAGCGTCGATTCATTCGCACGGTTCCCGGCTCGATCATTGCAGTTGTGCTTTGGGTTTTCGCCTCGTACGGCCTGGGTTTTTATCTCCAGCACTTCGCTCAACTGAGCAAGAGTTATGGGGCTCTCGGCGCGGTCGTCGGATTGCTCTTGTGGTTTTACGTGAGCAGCGCAGCCATCTTGATCGGCGCTGAGGTGAATGCCGAATTGGCAAAGGCCGTAGGAAAACTGCCGCCAGTCAAAGAGGCAGTCGAACCCGGAAAAGAAGAAAAGCCGCAGGTTCGGCGTGCGAGTTAATGGTCGTTCTGCAGCCGCAATGTGCAACGGAACAGGCACCGGGGGCTACTGCCGGCGGTTCCGTTTGACTATCCCCGTCTCACGCGGTTCGTCAACTCCGCCTTAACGCCCAACATCTTCGATTGCCCTTTTGGGATGCTCAACGATTTCCATTCGGCTCCGCGGAAGTGTTTTGCCAGCAGGATGATCTGCCCTACGTGCTCGGCATAGTGCGTCATCTGCCGGCTGATTGCTTCCATCACCGAGTGCTGCTGGCCGCGAATGGTAATCTTCTTCTTGAGATCATCGGCAGTCAGTGGTTCGAGTGCAGCGAACACTAGCTGCCATCCCATATTCCACCATTCCTTCACCTGTTCAGCCGTGGTGGACGAATCAAGCACGAATTCGTTGTCACGATCGCGGTCGGGCTTCTCCCCATCGCTCGTCAGAAATTCAGTCCACCGCGAGCGCATGTTGCCGGCCATGTGCTTCACGATGATCGCAATCGAGTTCGCTTCCGAATCGATCAGGCCAAACCAGTCTTCCGGACGAAGCTGTGCGAACGCCGCTTCGGTTCGTAACTTGTATCCACGAAACGTGCGTAATGCCTCCGCGAGGAATGCTGCGCCTGGATCGAGCGTGCTCATTGTCCCTCCTGATGCGAGTTGAGCCATTGCACCATGCTCGCCTCCTGCTGGTGCTTGAAAGTGACGCAGTCGTTGATGCGCTCGAGGCTCTGTTTTACGGCGCGCTGAGCTCCTGGAGCGGGGTGATCCGCGAAGAAGTGCTCGATGTCGTCATGCATCTCGGTTGAGCAGGCATTTCCCAAACCGGAAATCGCTCCAGCGCCGCCGAACGAAGTCACTTTTGGAGCCAAATCGTTCCAGTGCTCCTTGAGATACTTCCATGCAGCGTCCCGCGAAGCAGGATTTGCGAGCAACGCACTGAAGAAACGTGGATAGTCCTGTTCGCGAACCTTTCCTTGATCGACGAGCGAAATGGTTCGATTCAAAAGTTCAGATTGTTGAAAATCCGCAAGCGCGAAAAGGTAATGGTAGTACTGATCGGTGGATTTGCTCTCGTTGAAGGCTTGTGTGAAGCGCTCGTAGAGAGCCTGATCGCCGGTGTGCGCTGCGACTGTGAACGCATCCCCAATCAAAGTGCCATCCACAGAAACAGGATCGCTCATGTATTGAGTGACTAGTTTTCGCGCGGTGTCTATCGCGTTTGGATCGTCCGCATCTCCAAGAATTTCCAGCAGGCTGGCTCGCAACGCTTTCTGTTCGTCCGTGTCATTCTTGGTGGATTCCCAACCGACCCGCCCCGCAGCCGCGCCGAACTGATCACGTACAAACTGATCGAACTTTGCTCGATCCTCCGGGGTGATCAGCGAGTCTGCTACATAGTCCAAATGACTCGAGAGTGCGTCGATCACGTGCAGGTTCTCCTCGGAGCGGAGTTGATGCGAGACTTTTAGAAAATCGGCAAGAGAGGTCTTTCCCGAGCGCATCATTGCCCAAGTGTCCTCAACCAGCGCAATGCGCTCCGGCACATTGAGCTGCTGTTCGGCAACCGAGCCAATCTTTTCCAGATTCGACGGCGTGTATTCGACGCGGTAGTAGCCCTTCGCGTCACGGTTGCCAAATACCCAGTCGGAACAGGCCGGAGCCGAAGCTGTCTGCTCGCGAGATGTGATCAGAGCACATGTGCGTTCGTTGTTTCCGCTCGATTTGGTGCAGACCGGAATCTGCCAAGTCTGTGAATTCGCTGAACTAGCCGAGTCGGAAGAAATGAGAAAACGTTGCTGCTTCATCTGCAGCATTTCCTTGTTGGCCGCACACGAAGAGCTCAACGTCAGCATCGGAACGCCAGGCTGCATGACGAAGGTGGGCATCATTTTGTCCACCGGCTTGCCGGATGCTTTGGCTTCCGCATCCCAGAAATCGGCAGAGGTCGCGTTTCCATTCGCATGGGCTGCCAGGTATGCATTCACGCCTTTGCGAAAGACCTCAGGTCCGAGATACGACTCGAGCATCCGCAGCACTGCGCCGCCTTTTTCGTAGGTAATGCCGTCGAACATCTCTTTGATTTCTGACGGAGTGCTCGGATTGCCGTGAATAGCCCGCGCGGTGGCGAGTGAATCGAAGCCGATGATCCGCTGTGCCTGTGCGGCAGCATCTTCGTCGAGATGCCACTCTGGATGCCATGCTTCGATCGGCTTCGTCGACATCCAGGTAGCAAAACCTTCGTTAAGCCAGATGTCGTCCCACCAGGCGGCGGTCACGAGGTCCCCGAACCATTGGTGGGCGATTTCGTGGGCAATGGTTGATGCCTGCCCGCGCTTGCGAAAAACCGATGCCCGCTGCTCGTCGAGCAATAGCGCCGTGTCGCGATAGAAGATCGACGCCGTATTCTCCATTCCTCCCCATTCGTAATCGGGGATGGCGACCATATCGAGCTTCCCAAACGGGTACTTAATGCCGTACCACTGGTTGTAGAACTGCAGAGAATGCGCCGCGACCTCGAGGGCAAAGGCTCCGTACTGTTTTTTCTCGGGCAGAGCGCAGACCCGAATTGGGATACCCTCGACCGTACGCGACAGGCACTGCCAATCGCCGATTGCCAATGCCACCAGGTAGGTGGACATCTTCGGCGAGGTCGAGAAGGTGATCTGGTGTCGGTCGTTTGCGATCGGCTCATCTTTGGCGATCCTGCCGTTCGAAATTGCCGTATCGCCTTTATCGGCCGTGACGGTGAGATCAAATGTGGCTTTGTACGACGGTTCATCAAAGCACGGGAACATCATGCGAGCGTATGTTCCTTCGAACTGAGTGACCGCATACATCCGCCGCGAGCTCTTGCTCAAATAAAGTCCGCGTAAGCCTTCGGTCAGCTTGCCTGAAAACTTCAGATGGATTTGCGCGCTGCCGGCGCTTATCTCTGCCGGCAGTTGCAGCTTTACCATCTCGTCGGACTTGTCATACACGACCTCAGCTTTTTGCGATTTGCCGCTGAGACTGATTTCGGCATCGGAGATTTCGAGATCGAGCGAATTGAGCACGATCTCTTTCGCCGGCGAGTTCAGATGAACTTCGATGGTTTCTTCGCCCGAGAACTTTCTCTGTTCGATGTTGGGATCAAGCGACAACTTGTAATGGCTCGGAATAACCGTGTTCGGAAGACGCTGCGCGAAAAGGCAAGAAGTGGCGAGTAAGACTGTGACTATGATTCGCTTCATGGGAAACGAATTATCTTACCGGAAGCAGCGAACACGGAGGTCACGGAGGGCAACATCAAGTTCACGGAGACTCCATTGGCTTCGTGAACTTGGGGTTAACTCTGTGACCTCCGTGTTAACCCCGGTTATTTGGTGACCGTTTTTGCCGCCGACATATTGTCGAATCTGTCCCACACTCTCACCACCACGACATGCTCACCAGGCACAACGACCTGAGCCTGATCGGTTTGTGGAAGTCCAGATTCGCTTCCGCCATCCCGGGTGCGAGAGCGTTTGCCACCTTTTCTGTTGGTGTCTTGCGCCAGAACGGCTTCGCCCTGGGGCAGGGCAGCGCTGAAATCGTACTCCTCGGTCGGCGAGTCTGAGATCTGCCCGACAGGCTCGATGTAGTGCCAGTCTCCGGCGTCGATCGAGTACTCCGCGCGCTTGATCGCAGAGAAACTGTCCACCGCGCGGAAACTCACGTGCATAGTCCCGGCCTCGACTTTCGCCTGCAGCGCCTGCACTTGTGGCGGAGTGCTGTCCACTTCGAAGCGAGAGCTGATCTGTTCATCACTGAGTGCTTCATCCGGCGAATGCGACGGAGCGTCGGAGGCAACAATGCGAACGGTATACCCGCCGTCAGGCAACAGGCTGGAATCCCAGGAGTAGAACTTATCGGTGATGCCGTCTTTCAATAGCTTCCAGTCATTCTCATTGTCGCCCTTGTAGTAAATGGAATAGACGAGATCGTCATCGTTGTCGTCGTGAGCCGACCAGCGCACCGCAATGTAGTCGCGGTCCTTCACCGCCGATGGAGCCACGTCGAATCGAGCCTGAGTTGACGAAACCTGATTGCCGAGCGGAATTGAAATCACGTCGCTCGAGGATTTCTGATTCGGAGGTGACGTGATCCTCGCGCCAACCTGCACGGTCACGTCTTCGATCACCGGCGCTATATTTTTCGGCAAATAGTTAAGAGCAACGCTCTCGACTTGCGAGCCTCCGCTCGTCGGACGAAGCGCTACTTTCCACTGTACGAAGCGCGCGGAGGGAACCGGCACGCGTTGGTTCGCCTTCAGATCGACCTTCGCCCAGGGACTCCAGTTGCGATCGGGATTATCAACATTTCCGCTGCGCACGAAGAAATCGAAATCTCCATTGCCGCGGATTTGTGCACGTCCCCATTGTGAGAAAGTGCGAGCGTCGAAAATGTCGCTCTCATAGGTTCCTTCCTGCTGTCTTCCAGGGCCGAGGACGAATAACTTTCCCAGATTGGCAGTCACAGCATAAATAGCCCCGTTAGTTGCCCGCGCCATCGAGGTGGTCTGATTAGCGCTTAGCTTCACCAGATCGCGGTAAACGCCGGCTTTTGAGTTCGGATTGATCGAATAGATGTGTCCACGATTTCCCGTTCCGGCAAGCAGCTGTCCCTCGGGACCAAAGACAAGCGAATAGATGAGATCCTCTTTCGAACTCCAGATTTTGCTGGGCGAGCCATCCGGAGAAATCATGTAGATCTCCGAGCCACCGCTAATTGTGCTCGGCGTAGAAGGTGGAGGAGGCGGAGCAGCTCCGGAGGGAGTGGGAATCGCAGAGATCGGACCGGAGGCGACCGGGGGCGGAGCAGTTCCCGCATGCTTCTCTCCAACGCCAGCGGCATAAATATTTCCTTCGGCGTCAGTTGTAAGGGCGGTGATTTCTTTCTTCGGAGCGCCGTACAGAACAAAGGCTTCGCCGGCAGGCGTGATGCGATAGACCAGCCCACTGCCGTCCGAGCCGGCAATTACGGTGCTCAAAATGGGAATTGCGTTCTTCTTGTGCTTGCTGTCTTCAGGTTGCGAAGCAGGTTTCAGCAGTGTGAGCGATCGAATGTGGGCTTCGTCACTTTTGAAGAAAACAGAACCCTGTCCGTTCTTCTCGACTTTGTAGATCTCCCCGTTATCGCCCGTGGCGACATAAAGAGGACCGGCGGGATCGAGTTCAATATCCCAGATGTATTTCGTTTTGGGATCGAAGAAAACAGAGGAACGGTAGGTCTGTTCAGCGGGAGCAGATTCGGCAGCAGCTTCGGCTTCTTTACCCTTCTCCTTCTTCTTGCCAGTCGCCGGGATATTCGGTTCGAGCTTATATACGCGACCGTCGGGCGAGGTAGCAGCGTAGATGGTTCCGTCGCTGTCGATCGCCATTGCTTGAACTTGTAGCTCTTTCGCCTCGAAGATGGTGGTGGCTTTGCCGTCTGGAGTGACGCGATAGACACGTGCGGGAGAGCCGGCTCCAACGTAAGCATTTCCTTGCGCGTCGGTGACGACCTGCCAGATGTAAGTGGAGGGCGATGTGTAGATCGCTTTCAGAGAAGGAGCAAGCTCCAGCGTTCCATCGCTTGAGATTGCGACTCCGTTGGCGGTGCCTTTTTCAAATTCGTCAAATTTGGTCTGCACCCAGATCTGGGTACCCTCGGCAAACAGTGCCGAAGAAAATAGGACGAGGGCGAATACCCTCAAAAAACTGCGGGACATATTCCAAGTGTAACGAAAGCAAGAGCGAACACGAAGGTTGCAGAAGGCAAGCACCAAGTTCACGGAGCTGGCTTCTCCGTGACCTTGTAGTTGCCCGTCGTGACCTTCGTGTTCACCCCGGGAGTTTTCCGAAGTCTGCACAGGTCTCCACAGCTTTGCCCTGATAACCGTCATTGATTCTCAGCCAGCTAACGCCTACGTTCGTAGCTGCTGCTTCGCAAGAAAGAGAATCGTCTTGGCGCCTCCAGAAATCCACAGGTTATTAACAGAAAAAATGCCTTGAAAGTCGAGCTCTATGGCTGTTGTTCATTGATACCGAAAGGTTTAGAGGAAGCCTGAGCCTGCTGCGTTGCTGATACAATATATAGTGTTTCCCTATTGACAGGCCCAATAGGCGGGAGTAACTTACGACTCCTACCGCTTCGAAAGGCTGTTTCGACCCGGTAAAAGCAGTCCTCCTCCAGAGCCTGAATGCAAGAGGTGAGCGTTCATAGACAAGAACCCCGAACCGGGTGCCAGCGGTGACACCCAAGAATCGGGTGATCGGGCCATCGAGTGATCGGGTGAAGTGAGAATCCCAGATCACCCGATGACCAGATCACCCGATGACCCGATCGAATCCAGGAGTCTCCCCAATGGCGGAAGTGACCAACAAGACGCAGGTGGCAGACAGCACAGTCACCAAGACCACGCCCGCAGTCTCCACCCCAAGCACGAAGAAGGCGCCGGGCCTCCAGTTCCGTCGTTATTTCACCAAGCCAGGCGCTTCGCCCTACGACCAGTTCCAGTGGGAACTGCGCACGGCGGCGATCACCGACGCGCAGGGCAAGACCATCTTCGAGCAGAAGAATGTTGAAGTGCCGAAGGACTGGTCGATGACGGCGACGAATATAGTAGCCAGCAAGTACCTGCACGGCACGCTCGGAACGCCGGAGCGAGAGAGCGGAGTCCGTGCTCTAGTGAGCCGCGTGGCGGAGACGATCCGCGATTGGGGATTCAAGGGCGGCTACTTCGCCACTAAAGCTGATGCTGAGAGCTTCCATGATGAACTCGTGTATATCCTCATCGACCAACGAGCGGCGTTTAATTCGCCGGTCTGGTTCAACGTCGGCTGCGACCGACTGGAGCCGAACTCCGACGCTCAGAACTGGCACTGGAATCCTGAAATAGGAAACATCCAGCATGGCGTAACCGGATACCGCAATCCGCAGTGCTCCGCCTGCTTCATCAACTCCGTGAAAGATTCGCTCGATTCGATTCTTACTCTCGCCAAGACCGAAGGCATGCTCTTCAAGTGGGGATCCGGGACCGGCACGAATCTTTCCCCGCTCCGCTCATCGACTGAGCAGCTTTCCGGTGGTGGGACCGCTTCTGGCCCGCTGAGCTTTATGCGCGGATTCGATGCCTTTGCCGGCGTGATCAAGTCAGGGGGCAAGACGCGTCGCGCTGCCAAGATGGTGATCCTCAATGTCGATCACCCGGACATCGAAGAGTTCATCACCTGCAAGATGGAAGAAGAGGCCAAGGCCTGGGCGCTGATTCGCGAAGGCTACGACGGCAGCACGCCCGACTCGGCCGCGTACTCGTCGATCTTCTTCCAGAATGCGAACAACTCGGTGCGTGTGACCGACGAGTTCATGAATGCAGCCATCAACGACGAGAACTTCTTCACGCGCTCAGTGAAAGAGAAGAAGCCCTTCGCCTCAAAGAAAGCAAAGGAACTCCTGCACAAGATTGCCGAGGCCACGTACTACTGCGGCGATCCCGGCATGCAGTACGACACCACCATTAACAAATGGCACACGTCGAAGAACACGGCCCGCATCAATGCCTCGAATCCCTGCTCGGAATATATGTTCCTGGACGATTCGGCGTGCAACCTGGCCAGCATCAACCTGCTGAAGTTCTATACCAACAATACGTTTGACATTGAAGCGTACAAGTTCGCCTGTGACGTGCTCATCACCGCGCAAGAAATCCTGGTCGATAACTCGGGATATCCAACCGAGGCGATCGCGCGCAATTCGCACGACTATCGTCCTTTGGGACTCGGTTATGCGAACCTCGGCGGATTGCTAATGGCCGCCGGTCTGCCCTACGACTCCGATTCGGGACGCGATTACGCTGCGTGCCTCACGGCCATCATGTGCGGAGAGGCGTACTACCAATCGTCGAAGATTGCAGAGCTGTGCCCGCAACTAGCTCCCGCGACTCCGCTCACGCAGACTGCAGAGATCACCGGCGCGGCTTGCCCGGGTTTCTACATTAATCGCGAGCCGTTCCTCGATGTGATCCGCATGCATCGCGCCAGCGTGAACAACATTGGCACTTCGCTGAAGGCAGGCACGGCAGACAAGCAACTGCCGAAGCTCATCGATGCCAGCAAAGATGTCTGGGACTCCGCGCTGGCGCACGGCGAGACCTACGGCTATCGCAACGCGCAGGTCACCGTGCTCGCTCCGACCGGCACCATCGGCTTCATGATGGACTGCGACACCACCGGCATCGAGCCGGATTTGGCATTGGTGAAGTACAAGAAGCTCGTCGGCGGCGGCATGATCAAGATCGTCAACAACACCGTTCCGTCGGCCCTCTTCAAACTCGGCTATTCGAGCGAGCAGGCAAGCGGGATCGTCAGCTACATCGACGCGACCGGAACCATCGAAGGCGCACCGGGACTGAAAGAAGAGCATCTGCCGATCTTCGATTGCAGCTTCAAGCCGGCAAAGGGGACGCGCGCCATCCACTACATGGGGCACATTAAGATGATGGCCGCTACGCAGCCCTTCATCTCCGGCGCGATTTCCAAAACGGTAAACCTGCCCAATGACGCAACCATTGAAGACATCGCCGAAGCTTACATCGAAGCGTGGCGCGAAGGACTGAAGGCGGTGGCGATCTATCGCGATGGATCGAAGGGCTCGCAGCCGCTCAATGTCTCGGATGGCGATAAAGCGAAGTCGGCTACCGGCTCCCAGCTTCCGGCTTCCAGCCAAACCGCAGGTTCTCAGCTACCCGCCAGCAGCCAGCAAGTAGCCGAGGTCCAGGACCAGAATGCTCCTCCAAAAGCGGTTCGGCATCGTCTGCCGGAAGAGCGTGCCTCACTCACGCACAAATTTTCGATCGCCGGTCACGAAGGCTACATCACGGTTGGTCTCTATCCCAACGGACAGCCGGGCGAGATCTTCATCAAGATGGCCAAGGAAGGCTCGACCGTTTCGGGACTGATGGACGCCTTCGCTACCTCGGTCTCTCTCGCTCTGCAGCACGGCGTTCCGCTGAAGGTCCTCTGCGAGAAATTTGCGCATACCCGTTTCGAACCCAGCGGATGGAGCGGGAACGGCAAGATAGGCTTCGCCAAGTCGATCACCGATTACATCTTCCGCTGGCTGCACTATCGCTTCATCGAACCGGAGCAGGGCGACTTGTTCGAAGGTATGCTGAGGCGAAATGGCGTCTCGGCGACAGTGCCGGAACTCACAGCAGATGCGGCATCGGCTCCAGCGCCTCAACTCACCAGCAGTAGCCAGCAAACTGTAACTACGAAGCACCATGCTGCGGACGCTTTGCGAGAATTCGTTGATCTCGGCGATGCGCCATCGTGTCACGTCTGCGGTTCGATCATGACACGCAACGGAAGCTGCTACCGCTGCATGAGCTGCGGCAGCACAAGCGGTTGTAGCTAATGAACGCCGTGGGCGATCTGGTGATGTCACTTCACCCGCTCACCCGATGCATTTAACTGACTCTGGCCGAGGAGATCTCCCCCAATGTACGAGAAAAAAGAGTCGCTCCGATATCCGATTGAGGAAGTTGAGTATCAGCCGGATCCAGACAGCCTGGCAGGATTTATTGCAGGCCTGTCGGAGAGGGTGGATGAGCTGTTAGCCGCTGCGGATTGGCGGCCTATCGACTGAGTCGATTGTGGAAGTAACCAAAATTTTGGCCTGGAATTCCTCGTGCAATTGCTGAAATTCTTCACACGTACGACTTCCCGTTCAGTGAGAATCCAGCCATTTTCTATTTCGAGAGGTGAAAACGCTGAACCTCACCCGATGTCCGAATGCAGTGCAGGAGCAGAATCCTGACCTGCTCCTGCGCGGAATATGTTGAATAGGGCGAGGCGATCTATCTCCTCACTCCTCAGTAGTGGAAGAACATAAACGTCCCGAAGTACTTATCCTCGAACGCGACAAATTGAAGAGGCCCGGTGTACCCAGGATCCGGCCCTACAATTGTAAAGCTCCCGGTGTCAGTCGTAGAGCTCTTCACCGCTTTGTTGTTGCTGTATTGCCAAGTGAACGTAGTTGTATTTTTCAGCGTGGCGCCAAACGTCTCCCAGAATATAGAGGTCGAGAACTCTTGTTCGACTGCAAAAGCCTCTGTATGACTGTAGGAGGTCGTGTCGGTAGAGGTAAGGCTATATCCCTGGGTGTATGACTCCGTGAGGTTTGGCTCGAAGTCAATCGTTTGGGAGCAATTCTGATTTCCGCATTCCATGAATCGCCCATCCGTTGTGTCCAAAGACCCTTGAGCCAGAACTGGTGTATAGCTAGTCCAAAATGGATCCGCATGAAGTATGTTGGTCTTGTCGGTATCGGTCAGTCCTGGTCCAGATCCATCGGTATTACTCAACGCCCACGAACGTGCTAAGACGCCGTCGATACTGTTGCATGTAGGCTGCCAAGATGGGTCGCTGGCGAAGTCGCCGTCAAGACACCCGACGGGGATACCAATAACATCCATATCGTTAGGGGCATTAGTATCGGTCATATCGAACCCGTATCCATTCCAGGCAACGTTCCAAGTTCCATTAGGATTGGCAGTCACAGTGTAGGCAGCGATAGGATTGAGCCAGACAAAGATGTAATCGTAGTCATGATTCAAACCAGCGACGTTATCAGTAAAGCCCTTGACCGAGATGGAATTCGACTGGGTGTGATTAACCTCAAGAGAATTTGATGAGCCGGTCTGCTGCGTATACGAATTCGTGAGTGTTGTGCTTTCTTTTCCACTCAAGAATCCTGGGATACCTTGGCTGCTATTTAGAGATACACTCGTAGTATTTTGAATTGAAAATGAACTGCTCGTGGTCGTAGTGTTTCCGAAAGCGGTTTGGTTCGAATAGGTGACTGTGCTTTGCTTGCCCGGAGGCGAATACACTATTCCGAGTACGATATACTTCGGGTTAATGTGACCTGGATACATAGCGGTCGCACTTCCTGAACCCGCCGCCGGATAAAATACGACCTCAAGACCCGTTGCCTGAACGATTGGGGCACCGCCGGCTCAGGGCCATCAGGAGGACACTGGCTTCCTCCCGGTGAAGAATAATAGGCTGCGCTGCCGGTGCCAGGCCAAACACTGCCATTTATGTCCGTATATGAAAAATTTGTAAAGGTCCAATAATGATATTGTTGCTGCCCCATGTATCCACAGTGGCCTATACCGTTGTCAGTTACTGTATAGGTTAAGGTTCCACCTCCCGATACGGCAACTGTATTTGCAAAGCTGCTCAGGCTAACTAACGAAAGCGATAGAAGTAGGAGACACAACTTGTTCTGCAAGAACATCGGTTTTCTCCTTAGGATTGGCAACCATCGCAGAGTAACTATAAATAGTTGCGTGGTCAATCAGATTATTGCGAGCGCGTACACAGGTAGGACACAGCACTGATGGCACCATGAAGATTAGAGAATTCTAATAAAGACGCCTGTTGATTTCCGGTTTGTGACTAATGGTGTTGGTTCTTTTTTCAAACTTGCTATAATCTATGTCGCGCATAATCTGTTACGATTCGCTTCAACAACAAGGAGCTAATTGATGAAGCTGTTACTCGCGATGACATTCTTTCTTCTTTCAATCCCCTCCTGGGCCGCTCCGAAATCTTCAGACTACCCTCTAACAGCACACGTCTCCACGTCGCGCGTTGGGTTTATATGCAGTGCCTCTCGAAATCCGTGTATGGGACCACAACTGATCACAGCAACGATAGACGGAACTAAATACGAACTAGCGGCCGGCGACTTCAAGGTCGGCGGTCGGAGAATGGGGCTGCTTGCTATCGGAGACTACAAGGCCAGAATTGTGAAGGATGACCATAAGGCTTCTTACGAAATTATTCGCATCTACGAGTTCCTCTTTCCTGATAACAGCACGGCACATTTCGCAGTAGTGGGAATCGGCGAGTGACAGCTGTGATAGATCGATTGGGAGCTGTCCAACGCATTCCAATCACTTACCGGAACGAGAACGGAGAGTGGGAAAATCGAAACCCTGAATAAAAGGTTTGGGCAGAATTCCGCGATTGCACGAAGAAAATACGCTGCCAAATTCGCTGCTGCAGGGAATTCAACGCGATTCGCGTCGGCACAAATCCGGAAACTTGGTCGACGCCCAGCCAGCTACACGCTCGCTATCTTCCGATGCACTAGCAAAAAGTAAAGAGACACACCGATAAGCAGCAGACCATTCGCGGTGAGCACGATGGGTGCTGTGAACGCCGGTACCAGCCAGCCTGAAACTAAGTTTCCTAACGGCATACCACCGCGGAAGGCGCAGTTATAGACGCTCATCACGCGCCCACGCATCTCGTCCGTAGTGATGAGTTGAACGAGGGAACTCACACTGGCAAAAACAGCCATCAATGCAAATCCGAACAAAACCAGTAAGGGGCCGCTAAAAGCCAGCTTCCGTGATACCGCAAAACCGGAGATCGCAGCGCCGAGGAAGAGCATCATCACAAGCGCACGGCGTCCTTTGCCCGAGGCATTACCGAGCGCCGCAATTGCCAGCGATCCGCAAATTGAACCGACGCCGATCAGGGAAAGTAGATCACCATAGATTCGCGGGCCGGAATGGAAGATGTCGTTTACGAACACCGGAATGTAGGTTCGCAGCGGCATGCTGAGAGCTGTCATGCAGAACGCGAGCACAATCAACGCAGTCATGGCTTCCTGCTCGCGCACGAACTTGATACCGAGCTTGAGGCTGGTGAGCACCGATTCCTTCGACGGCTTAGGGAAAAAGCGATTCGTGATGAGCAATAGCGCAATGATGGGTGCGACGAATGACACCGCATTCAATCCGAAGCACCACGTTTCTCCGATTCGTGCCAGCGCTTGTCCCGCGAGCGCAGGGCCGATCGTCACTGCCATGTTGAACTGAATCGAGTTCAGCGCGATGGCATTCGGCATATCCTCCCGACTAACCAAAGTGGGAATTAATGCCTGATACGCTGGCCCCCCAAACGCCTGGGCGAATCCCGCGAGAAAAGACAAACAGAGGATGTGCCAGATTTGAACGGTGCTGGTGGCAACAAGAACCGTCAACAACGCCGCGCAGGCGAGTTGCACGTATTGGGATCCGAGCAGAATCTTTCTTCTCTCTACGCGATCGGCGACGACTCCGCCGAGCAATGAAAAAAGAAAGATGGGAATCCCGGCGAGGAATTGGTCGAGCGCGAGCAAAAAGGCCGAGTGGCTAAGACGGTAGATGAGCCAGCTCTGGGCGACAATCTGCATCCACGTGCCAATGCTGGAAATGCAGGCCCCAAACCACATCAGTCGGAAGTCTCGATACGAGAATGCCTTAAAAACGCGCGATAGAATCGGCGGCTTGGCGGTTACGGTCGGCCCTACGGCATCCAGCTCAGTCGGCAATCGTGTTCGTCCTTGAAGCTCAGCTTACACTTTGACGCAAGCCTTGGGTAAGCGTAACCGGGAGCGGGACAAGTGGGCGAAAATTAGCCGGTGTGGATGCGTTTCCGAAAGCTAAGCAGCATCATCATTCCGACTTTCTCCAATTTCTCGATTGGTGCACATAGGGTTGGAGCGACATGAAATCGATGCTGTTCCACCTCAAGCCCGAGCCGCTTCGTTGAATGCACAAGCTCTTCTGCTGTGAATTGCTGCGTCTGATGGCGGAGATAGCAGTCCTGCAGAGCTAAATGATTTAGCCCGGGAAGCCAGCGATTGAACGAGGGATGATCGAATGCAAATCGCTCGAATCGACGAAGATAGCTATTCCGGTTCGGCACCGTCAGGATCAGCAATCCGTCCGCGGCAAGCAATGCGGCCAAGTGAGCGATAATTTCCTCAGGGCTAACTACAAACTCGAGCACCGAAAGGCAGAGGACCAGATCGTACGAACGCTGTCGATATGCCCCATCGTTACGGGAGCCATCGCGGAGCAATTCAAACTCTGTGTGAGAGCGCGCTCTGAGCCGCGATTGTGCAGCTTCGATCATAGCTCGCGAGCGATCCACACCAGTCACGCTGATTCCCATTGTGGAAAGCGCTCCGACGAAGACTCCCGCTCCGCATCCAAAATCTAAGGCTCTATATTCCGCCCGTTTTTTCCTCGTCTTCGAGAGTTCTTCAAAGACCACGCTGAGAACCAGATTTCGGCGCTGCTGATACGTGCGGCTGAGATACCGATTGGTCCATCCACGCGCCTCTTTTTCAAAAAATAAATCAATTGGCGCGTTTTGGCCGACCTGCACTGGCAAGGAAGAAGGGCGAGCTGTCATAGAATCAGCAACATACAGGCTGTGCAACCTTGGCGTGACGCTCTCGAATCTGATTAGTTATGTGGTGGCTTCTTGGAGCTGCGGTCTGGGCGGTTTTACTGGTTGTCATAATTGCGCTCTGCCGAGTTGCCGCCAATGCCGATCACGCCGCAAGCAAGGCCTTTGCTGCCATGGAGCGAGCTGAACGCCAGAAACTCTATACGCTTGCCGTCGAACGCCGTAATAGAGCAGCCTAATCTCTCTACCCACGTTCGCGATTCTCGCTTCAATGTTCAGTCAAGTTTGCCGATAGTACGTCTTCTCAAGCTGCGCGTGGTACCCATAGTACGGCCCCGACGAACGAAAGTTCACGGCGTTTACCACAATTCCCAAAACGGGCACTGCGTGCTGATTCAGGGAAGTGCAGGCGCGGGCGAGCGCTTCGCGCGTCGTCTGTCCAGAGCGCATGACTAACAGCAGGGAATCGGCCTCCGGCGCGATTCGCAGAGCATCGGTGACGGCGAGTAGCGGTGCGGTGTCAATGATCACGTAATCGTATTGCTCGCGCCACGCGCGCATCAGCTCGCGCATCGCAGAGGAGCCTAGCATTTCCGCCGGCATCGCTTCTTCTGGGCCGGCTGTCAGGATCGCAAGCTGCGGCAGTGTCGGGACCGGAAATGCGATCTCGTCGGTCGCGTGTATACCGCGAAGGATACGCGTGAGACCGCGAGCATTCGATAATCCGAAGCAGGTATGGAGCGTAGGTTTGCGCAGGTCAGCATCCACCAGCAGCACGCGTTTACCTTGTTGAGCTATGACGACAGCACAATTCGCTGCCACACTGGTTTTCCCTTCGCCGGGTAGAGAACTGGTTACGACTAGCGTTTTCAGTTCAGGCGGCGAGAACAGAATTGAAGTTCCGAGAGTGCGGTACGCTTCTGCTGCCGCCGAATTCGGATTCCACAGCGAAATGACCTCGTTCCTTTTCTGGGAATCTGGCGCTGGGATTTGCCGCGGCTCAGGCACATATTCGGGAATGAGTGCGAGCGATGGCATTGCCGTGAATGCTTCGACGTCGGCGGGATCATCCAATGCTCGGTGCATTCCTTCCCGTAGTGCGATAACGATCGCACTCAGGACGAAACCAAGAAACAGCCCGATGACCGATGCCCTTCCCAAATTTGGAGACACCGGCCTGCGAGGCACTTCAGCAGCGTCGATCACGCGGATGTTGCTCGAACGAAGACCAGCGGCTATTCCGGCTTCTTTCATGCGTTCCTGGAGCGTGTCATAAAGCTGGCGATTGGAATCGAAGTCGCGCTTCAGCAACCCATACTGAATCGCGCTTTCATTCAGACGATTCGCTTCCTGCTTCTGCCGCTCGAACGCTGTCTCGAGCTTTTGCTCAGCGCGTGCTGCGGCCATGTACTCGCCCTTCGCGCGCGCCTGGACGCGCTTAAGCTCGGCTTGAATGCTGGCATCAACGCTTTTAATCCGGTTATTCAGCTCGACAACTTTCGGATAGTTCGGGCCAAAGGTCGTGGTCGCCTGCGCGTATTCGTTTTTGACGTCGGCTTCGCGCAGGCGCAATGCCTGCAGATTTTCGGTTGATTTCGTTTCGGGAAGCTGGTCCAGATCGCCAGAAGCGATTGTCTGGTAGATCGATTCCTTTTCCATCCGCTCGGCTTCGGCGGCCGTAAGCTGCTTGTTCAGATCCTCGAGTTTCGCCGTAATAACGTTCTGTTTGTCGTCAGTTCCGACTATGTTGTGCTCGCGCTCGTATGCAACGAGCTTCTGCTGTGATTCTTCGACTTTGGTACGCAAGTCGGTCAACTGGCCAGATAAAAACCGTGCGGAGCGGGTGGACGCTTCGTAACGCGAACGAATGCTGTCATCGATAAAGCCGTCGACCAGAGTGTTTACGACTTGCGCGTTCAACTGAGGATCTGGTCCGGTGTAACTGACCTCGACGATGCGCGTCTGCTTCACGCTATTGGCAGCGAGATGGAGGAGCAGGACGTCAGCCGCGGCGCTTTCCCTGCCGGTTTCGCCCAACTCGGAAGATCCAAAAGCTTGGATCGATACCGACTTCGCTTGCTGCATGAAGCTGGCGTTTCTGTCCAGCCCCAGCTTGCGCACGACAAACAACGCCAGCGTGCGGCTCTTCAGAATGTGCAACTGGGTGTCGAGGCTGACGGAGTAATCATCCAGATCGCCGGAGCCCAGTCCGAGGCTCTTATTCAGCGAAACTCCACTCTCGCTATCGCGATAAATAGCGAGGTTTGCAGTTGCGCGATACGTCCGAGGCTGGAGCGCAGCAACGAGCACCGAAACTACAACTGTTCCAAGCACACAAGCCGCAACGATCCACTTGTGCTTCCGTATCAGCCACATAGATTGTTGAAGGGGAGTGTGTTGCGGTATGCGCGCGAACAGTCCCGCAGGCGGGACCTGCGCGAGTCTGGATGACTGCTCTTCGCACTTCACCAGAGCCTGCGAGTTCATGACGAGTGGCCGAAACGAAGGACAGGAACTTACAGGATGCGCGCCGAAATTACAAGTGGGTGCTTACGCTGGTGGATCCAGTTCGTCCAGTTCGAGAAACTGGCGCAATACAGGATTGTCGCTCTCGGCCATGCCCTTCATCGTTCCAAAATACAGCGCGGTGCCTTCGTGCAGGAAGAGAACGCGGTCGGCGAGTTTGTGAGCGAGTCGCATGTCGTGAGTGACAACAATGCTAGTGAGCTTGAGTTGGAATTTGAGTTTCTTGATTAGATCCCCGAGCAACTGCGCCATGAGCGGATCGACCATCGTGGTTGGCTCGTCGTAAAGAATGCATTCCGGCTGTGCAGCCAATGCACGCGCAATCGCGACCGAACGCTTCATGCCGGTCGAAAGATCCGACGGAAGAAGATCGCGCATAGCTTTCACGCCAACCATTTCGAGCAGACCGTCCACCACCTGAAAGATTTGTTCTTCATTCAAATCGCGCCGCTCGCGCAAAGGAAACGCGACGTTCTCGCCAACGCTGAGCGAATCAAAGAGAGCTCCATTCTGGAACACCATCGTGACTTTCTTGCGAATGCGTTCCAAATTGGGCTCATCCATGGTGGTGATATCCTCGCCGGCCACGATCACCTCGCCGCAATCGGCTTTCAGGAATCCCATAATGAGCTGGAGCGACACTGACTTCCCTACGCCGCTGCGGCCGAGAATGCACATTGTTTGCCCGGGAGGGACATCGAAGTTGACGTGCTCGAGGACGACGTTTGCGCCAAAAGCCTTGCACACGTCTTTGAACTCGATATAAGGACGCACCTCGGCCGGAGGAGCGCTTGGAGTTTCGACCAGGTGAATTCCGTCAGTTGACATGAAAACGTTCAGCTAAGCCCTTCGCGCACTCGATATCCGCAGGTGTGTTGACGTTCATCAGCATCTCAGGCGCGAACCCTGCAGACGTTAGCTCTTGTTGCTGGAGGATTCGTATGGCAGCGGCTTGCGTACCCATCATGCCCTGAGTTGCTTGTTCTAACAAGCGTCGAATCGATAGTTCCCGTCTTGATAGTGCGCGTTCCACGAGCGGCAGAAATCCGCGGTGGTACGCCGCGCAGAGCGGCTGTAAGAGTGGGAGCGCGCAGCCGAACTCTTGGGTTGAGAGCGATTTGCCTTGCAAATCAGACGCATCCCGGTCCGAAACAGTCACCTTTGGCACAACCGCCGAGTAGCCCGCGTCGCATTTCGCAGCTACGAACTGCAAAAGCGCGGTGGGAACGAGCGGCATATCAACGGCAAGAAAGAGATTCCAGTCCGTTTGGGAATGGCGTAAGGCAGAGTGGATTCCTCCCAAGGGCCCGCAGTTCGGGACTTCGTCCGTCAGACTGGGGAACTCACGAGAGAGGCCATCCGACCCTGATGGGCCGAGGACAATGACCTCCGGAAAAGCATCGCGCATGCGCTTCAATGCGTGCGCCAGCATAGTTCCGCCGCCCCATGTGATTCCGCCTTTGTCCCTGCCCATTCGTCGGCTTTGGCCGCCCGCGAGGACAAAACCGGTAATCGGCTGCGAGATCATTCATCCAAGGTAACGCAATGCGGCGGATGGAACCTGCGCGAACACTAGTCAAGCCGCCCCGTTATCTTCACAAAAAGAGGTTTTCCTGTACCATAAACTCGGCTCAGCATTTCTTCGCCCATGTTTTCTCTACGCACTGCCACGACTTTCGAACGGTTAAGTCTGCCCCGCAGACTGATCTTGGGAGTGTGCGTAGCGATGCTGTTCTTTACCGGCGTTGCGGAAGCTGCGCACTCGTGCGGAGACGTAGTCTTCCATTCATGGCAGCACGGACGCGGTTCGGCTGAACGCGCCTCTGGCGAAACCGGCGTCTGTCTTATTTGCATTACCCTGCAATCGGCAACGCACGCGATTGCCCTCTCCACGTGGGCCCCCTTTCTCGTGACCACAGAACCAATCGATCACGAGGAACTCATCGCTGCCTCGACTGATCGAGAGCTCGCCCTTTACAGCCGTCCCCCTCCGCTCCTCTAGTCCATTTCATTGGTTCTAGCGGACGAGGAGGTGCGCAGGCATGTCTCGCGCGTGCTGTTTTTATTTATCAAAGTTCATTTTTCGAACAATTCGGATGAAGTCTCTAAGGGGCGGAGCATTGCTCGCGTGCTTCGTCGCACTTGGTTTGGGCGAGGCCGTAGGCCAGCCGGAGTCGCGGATCACGCTCGATCAAGCCATCCAGATGGCGCTGGAGCACAATCACGCTCTGCGCGCGACGAAGACGCAGATTCAACAGAGCCAGGCGCAGGAACTAACAGCCTCGATTCGTCCAAACCCGGTTTTTACTTTTAACAGCCTGTTCATTCCATTTACCGCTGCTACCGCTGACAACTTCAATACGATTTCGGAATTTGACCTCGGAGTCGGTTATACCTTCGAGCGCGGTCGCAAGCGCCAGCGCAGGATCTCCGCCGCGCGTGATCAAACATCCGTAACGCAGTCGCAAGTAGCCGACGCCGAGCGGACGATCGTCTTCAACGTAAGCCAGCAGTTTGTAAATGCGCTGCTAGCCAAGGCCAATGTCGAACTCGCCACCCAGGACCTCGAAAGCTTCCAGCAGACCGTCAACATCGGACAGTTGCAGTACAAAGCCGGACAGATCAGCGAAGGCGATTTCCTGAAGATCCAGCTACAGCTTCTGCAGTTTCAAAATGACCAATCGCAAGCCGAACTCAGCCAGGTACAGGCACTTGCTGCGCTGCGACAGCTCGTCGGTTACGACTCGGTAACGCCCGACTATCAGGTTATCGGCGATCTTGAGTATCAGCCCGTTGCTGTAGGCCTTCCTGATCTGCAGGCCAAGGCTCTCGCCAATCGTCCGGACCTTCGGGCTGCGCAGCAGGGAGTGACTGCGGCTCGTAGTCAGTATCAGCTCGCGCAAGCTAACAGCAAGCGGGATTTCAACACTGGATTTCAGTATTCGCACGTTGCGGGACTCAATACCGGCGATCTGCTGTTCACCATGGAGATTCCAATCTTCGACCGCAATCAAGGCGAGCTAGCCAGGACGCGCTACGCAATCGCACAGTTCGACGAAACCGCGCGCGAAGCCGAAGAGACCGTGCTCACCGATGTCCGCAATGCATATGAATCGCTGCAGACGAACAGCAAAATCATCGAGCTTTATCAAAAGGGATATTTGAAGCAGTCGCAGGACTCGCGCGACATCAGCGCCTACGCATATCAGCGCGGCGCCGCCAGCCTGCTGGATTTTCTCGACGCCGAGCGCAGTTATCGCGCCACCCAACTCGCATATCGTCAGTCGCTGGCCGCCTACATGGTCTCTCTTGAACAGCTCCGCCAGGCCGTGGGCACGAGGAGCTTACCGTGAGAAACCAATTCAAGACCAACATAGCTGTCGTGCTGACGGCGAGCATTCTCGCATTCGCGGCCGCATGCTCGCGCGAGCAGGCGAAGGTCAACGACACCGGGGCGAAGTCATCATCCCAGGCAAGTCTTTTCACCGTTCCCGCCGACCAGATGGGCCATGTGCAGCTCTACGACGTTGAGCCTGTGCAACTGCATCGCGTTCTCCGCTTACCCGGCGCGGTTGCGTACAACGCTTTCAAGACGACTCCGGTGATCTCCGCAATCGGCGGCCCGGTAGCTCGCATTGCTGTAGCTCCCGGAGTGCACGTTACGCGCGGCCAGCCGATGCTCTACGTCAGCAGTCCCGATTTTTCGCAACTTCGAGCGACTTACTTGAAAGCCACGACGACCGCTGCAGTCGCGGACAAGAACTACGCGCGCGCACAGGACCTTTACCAGCATCATGCGATTGCAGAGAAAGATCTGCTCGATGCTGAATCGGCGCGAACGCAAGCCGACGCCGATCTGCAAACCGCCGAACAGAGCCTGCACATTCTAGGGGTGAAAGATCCGCGCACGATCACCAAAGCCACTGCCGCTCCCGAGTTGCCGGTGCTCGCGCCGATTAGCGGCGAAGTCGTCGACCAGACCGTCGCCCCCGGTCAACTGCTGCAGGCGGGCCAAACGCAGTGCTTCACGATCTCCGACATGAGCACGGTGTGGGTGATCGTAAATGTTTATCAGAGCGACCTGGCATACGTTCACGTCGGCGATCCAGTCACGATTGAGACTGATTCCTATCCGCAAAAGTTTTCGGGAAAGATCTCATATCTCGCCGCCGCGCTCGATCCGAATTCGCACACGCTGCAGGCGCGCATCGTCACGGAAAATCCCGGCGAAAAGCTGAAGAAGGACATGTACGTGAATGCCATTGTGCAGGCCGGAACGATTGCCAATGCGATCGCGGTTCCGGACGCAGCGGTTCTGCGTAACAGCGAGAACGAGCCGTTTGTTTACGTAAGCCAGGGACAGAATCAATTTGCGCAGAGACAGATCAACGTCGGACAGAGCACCGCCGGCATGACCCAAGTGAAGCAAGGCTTGCAGCCCGGAGACAAGGTAGTCGCGCAGGGAGCGTTGTTCCTGCAGTTTGCGAACACATTGCAGCAATGAAAACGAATTGCCGTTGGTGCGCCGCCATCGTTCCGAAGATTCATAAATGATTCATCGCGTCGTCCAATTCGCCGTCCGCAATCGCTTTCTGGTGTTCATGCTCACCGTGTTGCTGGTGATCGCGGGCACCGTTGCTTTCCAGCGCATGCCGGTAGACGCCTATCCCGATCTCTCGCCGCCCATGGTCGAGATCATCACGCAATGGCCAGGTCACGCCGCCGAGGAGATGGAGCGGCAGGTCACGCTGCAGCTCGAACTGGCGCTCAACGGCATTCCCAATATGGTCGTGATGCGATCGATCTCGCTCTACGGCCTCTCCGACGTGCGCCTCACCTTCGAGGACAGCGCCGACGATTACTGGGCGCGGCAAGTGGTCTTTGAGCGACTTGGCGATGCGACTTTGCCTTCCGGCGTGACGCCGAGCATGGCGCCGCTCTTCAGCCCGAGTGGATTGGTGTATCGCTACGTGCTCGAGAGTCCCGATCGCAGTCCGCAGGAGCTGAAGGTCATCGAAGATTGGGTCATCGAGCGTGCCTATAAGGCAGTGCCGGGAGTCGCCGATGATTCTGGATTTGGTGGCGCAACGATGCAGTACCAGGTGCTGCTCGACCCTTCGCGGCTCTATGGCTACCATCTGACGGTTCCGCAAGTCACCAACGCGCTTGCCGCCAACAACTCCAATGCCGGTGGAGGCTTTTACTCGCAGGGTGGACAGTTCTATTACGTCCGCGGCCTGGGCCTCCTGCGCGATCAGACCGACATCGGCAACGTAATCGTCGGCAGCAACAAAGGAGTACCCGTTCGCGTGAAGGATGTCGGCGAGGTCGCCATCGGCCACGCACCGCGGCTGGGCGAATTCGGTTTCCAAAATAATGATGATGCAGTCGAAGGCGTGATTCTCATGCGCCGCGGTGAGCAGGCGCAGGAGGTGCTGAAAGGCGTCGAACAGCAGACGGAAAAGCTGAATAACCTTGTTCTCCCCAAAGACGTAAAGATTCGTCCGTTCTACGACCGCAGCGATCTGGTCGCACTGACTACAAAGACGGTTGAAGACAATCTCATTCGCGGCATGATTCTCGTGCTGATTGTTCTCATCTTCTTCCTGGTCAATTTGCGCGCAGCCATCATTGTCGCACTGACGATTCCGCTCAGTCTTCTCTTCGCCTTCATTCTGCTGCACGCACACAACATTCCCGCGAACCTGCTGTCCATCGGCGCCATCGATTTCGGCATCTTGATCGACGGCACCGTCGTGATGATGGAAAACATCTATCGCGAACTCACCGAGCGCGCCGGTCAGGACTACACGGTCACAGAAGTGATCATGAGCGCGGCCCGCGACGTTGATCGTCCAATCTTCTATTCCGTCGCGGTTATCATCTCCGGGTTCCTGCCGATTTATGCGCTGAGTGGTCCGGCAGGGAAGCTGTTCCACCCGATGGCCGACACGATGTCCTTCGGGCTGATCGGTGCGCTGATTCTCACTCTTACGCTGGTCCCGGCACTGGCTTCCATCTGGTTCAAGCAGGGACTGCGGGAGCGCACCAACAAGTATTACGAGCGGGTGAAGACGATCTATTCGCGCCAGCTCGACTGGTGCCTCAATCGCCCGAAGGGAACGGTCGTCGTATGCGTCATCATCTTCGGACTCACGCTGCTGCTGGTCCCATTCATCGGCGGCGAGTTCATGCCGCACCTCGACGAAGGCGCACTCTGGGTGCGCGCCACCATGCCGTACACGATCTCGTTCGAAGAAGCGAGCAAGATCGCTCCCCAGATTCGGCGCATTCTGATGTCGTATCCGCAGGTGACCGTAGTGGGTTCCGAATTGGGAAGACCGGATGACGGCACCGATCCCACTGGGTTCTACAACTGCGAGTTCTACGTTGGCCTAAAGCCTTATAGCGATAATGCCTGGAAGGGAAAGATCCACGATAAAGCCGAGTTGACAGAGGCCATCAATCGGCAACTGGTTACGTTTCCCGGCATCATTTTTAACTACACGCAACCCGCGGAAGACGCAGTCGATGAAGCGCTGACCGGCCTGAAGAGCGCTTTGGCAGTAAAGATCTATGGTCCCGATCTGAATGTGCTGCAAGATAAGGCGCTGCGAATCAAGAAAATTCTCGAAGAGACTCCGGGTTTCACCGAACTTACCGTAGTCCGCGAACTCGGGCAGCCCAGTCTGCTCATCGATGTCGATCGCGAGAAGATTGCCCGATACGGAATCAATGTCGCCGATGTAGAAGCCGTAATCCAATCAGCCGTTGGAGGCCAGGCAGTCACCCAGGTAGTCCAAGGCGAAAAGCTTTTTGATCTGGTCGTACGCATGCAGCCGCAGTTCCGCAGCAGCGCGCAGCAGATCGGCAATCTTCTCGTAGGCACTCCCGATGGCCAACAGATTCCGCTCACTGAGCTGGCCAACATCAAGGAAAGCACCGGCGCTTCGATGATTTACCGCGAGAACAACTCGCGCTACATCGGCGTGCAATTCAGCATCGAAGGACGCGATCTGGCGCGCGCCATCCACGATGCGCAGCGTCGGGTGGCGAAAGAGATACCGGCGCAGATCGGCTATGAAATTCAGTGGGGAGGCGAGTACAGCCAGTACGTAGCCGCCCGCAATCAATTGGCAATCATCGGGCCGCTTGCGGTGCTGCTGATCTTCTTTATTCTGTTTGCCCTTTACGGGAATTTCAAATACCCGATCGCGATTGCCTTAGGCGTAGCGTTTACCGTTCCTGTTGGAGCGTTGATCGCGCTCAAACTCACGGATACGCCCTTCAGTGTTTCGTCTGGACTTGGATTGCTCGCGCTGGTGGGAGTCTCAGTGCAGACCGGCGTCATTCTTGTTTCCTACATCAACAAACTCCGCATTGAAGGAATGGACATTAAGACCGCAACGCGAGAGGCATCGCTGCTTCGACTGCGCCCGATTATGATGACGGCACTCGTCGCGTGCCTCGGCCTGCTGCCCGCGGCCTTGTCGACCGGCATTGGCTCCGATACGCAAAAGCCGTTCGCGATCGTGATCGTGACCGGACTGATTTCGCGATTGCTGCTCGGATTCTTCCTCAATCCCGTCCTGTACATGCTGGTTGCGCGAGAAGGTGATGTGCTGCAGGTGTAGTGACGGAACCAGAGGCCGTAGCCGGTGGGGCAGCCGCGGTTCTTGCGGCTGCGGCTTTCTGCCCTGCTTGCAGCATTGCCGCGCTCGGAGTTCGCCATTCGGCGACCTCCGCCCCACCGCCTACCGGCGCCGGTTCTGTCCGAGCTACGCCCTGCTCGCTTTGATGACCGCCCGCTTGGCGTAAACGCGAATCATCTCTTTGCGGTATTCAGGCGTGAGGATCGAGGTGGTGAGCGGTTTGGCAACGCGGGCGGCAAGCTCTCCGACAACTCCGGCGGCATGCTCGGAAAATGGTTTTCCGACGAGCGCGTGCCGTGCCTCGTGGACCAAAATGGGAGACGGATTGACTGCCGTAATTGCCACTCGCGCGTCATCAACAAAGCCGCGCGAAGTGGTTTTGAGTGAGACGGCGACGCCTGCCAGAGGATAGTCGATCGAGCCGCGCAGTCGCAGTTTCTGATATGCGCCA